>NZ_JAEKEG010000012.1 GCF_016651255.1 Pseudomonas sp. TH10 | reverse complement strand
TCGGTAAACACAAAGGTAATTGACTCGACCTGTCCGCGTACGCAGGACAGGGTCCAGTCACCGGACGCCGTGCCGCTCATCACGGCCCCCGCGACGTCCGGCAGGTCGATGCCGTTGGCGGTCAGGTTCTCCGGACCGACCAGCACCTTGAAGGGATAGGGGTCATTCACGGTGCCGTCCACCGGGACTCGGCCGATCAGCGCGGTCATGGCGACCGAGCCCATCAGCGTGGCGTTTTCGGGGATCGTGTAGACCGGCTTCGCGCCTTCGGTACGATCAACGGATCGCGTCAGGTCGCGCTCACCCTTGGTAACTGCACGTAGCTGTTTCTGGCTGCGATCAATCGCGTTGTCTTTCAAGCTTTCCAGAGAGTTGAAAGCGGTAGGCAAGCTCAGTGCGGAGGAAGTCGTGGTTTTGCCTCTGGCGTCGGTGGACGGAGCATCCGAGGGTTCAATCCACTGCAGTGCATCATTGGTAGAGTGTCGCCCTTCGAACTGAGCGCCGTCGCCGGGCTCAAGCCCCAATCCGATCGGCATGTCCTTGCTTTTGCCAGCCAGCCCCGACAACTGTTCCTGCAACTGCGTCAGCAGGCCGCGAGCCTGACGACTGTCTTGTTCCGCTTTGAGTCGGGCCTCATTGGCTTGGCGGCGGCCTTCGTCGACCTGCTGAGTCACACTGCCAAGCGCGGTCTGGATACGCGAATCGACACTGTTTTCCCGCTCGCGTAGGCGGTTGTTTTCCGTCTGCAGTGAGTCATTGTGTTTCTTCAAACCGAGCATGTCGCTGCGCATGGCCTTCACCTGGCCGACCAGGGTGGCGACCGTGTCGCGTGGGGTATCACCCGCGATGCCTAGCGACTTGGCCTGTTCGGCAGACAGAGCAATATTTTGCTGATCGCCTGATATTTCCGGAATGCTGCCAGTACCATCCGCGACCCAGGTTTTCATGATGATCAGCACCACGGCCAGTAGCGCAGCAGGTACTAGCCATTTGAGCAGTGCGTTAGCGTTCATGGTCGCCACCTTGCGTAACAGATGGGATCAATAGGACCGCTTGTTCGAGGCCTGCGCCCCGGGTGACAAGGTAGGCAATCGTAGTGTCTTCAGCATCGCTGACAGGTCCGAGGAAGGCGTGCTGGAAGGTGGCGGCAAACAGTTTGGCCTGAAACCGACGAGGATTGAGTTGCACCGGGATTGAACCGCGGTTGCGCAACTTCACCGCGGTGACCCAGTAATCACCGAGTCGCCAGGCGGCGATGGGTGTGCTGGACACGTTTTCGGTCGGCAGCAGGGTCGGCAGTTCGGTACGCAGCTTGAGCGGGACGCGGCGTACACCGGGCAGGGACTCCACGGTGCGCAGCGGCGCGTACAGGCTTTGCGCGGCGTAGCGCGTTAAAGCGACCGGGATCGGTGTGCGTTCTGGAACAGGGACGGCGCTAGATTCAGCCTCGGTAGCTTGCCCCTGAGCATTCTTGAGAATACGTACGGGCTCCAGCGGTTGAT
This sequence comes from Pseudomonas sp. TH10, assembly GCF_016651255.1. Classification (GTDB taxonomy): domain Bacteria; phylum Pseudomonadota; class Gammaproteobacteria; order Pseudomonadales; family Pseudomonadaceae; genus Aquipseudomonas. Next base: position 55,605 of record NZ_JAEKEG010000012.1, on the reverse strand, counting down.
CGCCGGGAGTGGCCGCGATATCCAGGAGGATGATCTCGCCCGTCGTGACCGATTGCAGCTGCAGTCGGGTCGGTGCAATGGCTTCCGACGCTCGCAGGTACAGCGTGCCGCCGGTTGATTGCACACGCAGCTTGCCGGTCAGGGTTGAGGGCACACCGACGCGAACAGCCTCATCGATAAAGACCACTCGTTCCTGATTGATCACCAGCGGGACCGCGAGGGGAGGCGTTCCCAGTGCATCAGCTCGACGGCCTGCGCTACAGCTCCCCATAGCATCAGTGCAACGGTGAGTCCCAGGGTAGAAATCCGCTTCATGGCTCACCTCCAGGCAGGGAGATTCTTTGCGGAGTGCCCTGATAACAATCCAGTGCCAGCCCCCACTTATTGCGTTCGGGGTCCAGATCAAAACGCACCACGCGCAATGGATACCGCACCACCACCCGTTTCACTGGTTCGGCGGCGTAATATTCATCGGCATTGAGATCGAGCTTGACCAGCCAGCTGTCGCGGTCGAGTTGCTTGACCCTGAGTTCCGGATCTTCGCTGTAGCCTCGGCCCAGAATTTCGTAGACGCCACGCACCCGCTGGCGCAGCTCGCCGGCGGCCTTGCGGTACTCATAATCACCGTCGAGGAAGGTCTTGCAGGCGGGTGTCAGGTAGGACTGCAAGCCATAGATGGCGCGGCGATAATCCTGCTCGCCATCCGAAGGCCAGCGGTTGAGTTGGCCAAAGATGTACAGGGCAAAGGCATAGACATTCTCTGGGGGGACATCCCACCACTTGCGAGTGCTGCCCGAGCGCAGATCCGGGGGACATGCACCGTCAGATCGGTCGGTGCCGAGCGCCAGCCATACCAAAGTCCGGCACAGACCAGGGCCAGAATCACTACCGCCAGACGCAGGCTGAAGATGTGAGCGTGTTGGGCATCCACCTTGTTCCGAAAACGACTCATGGTTGCCACCGGGACAGGGCAGGGCGCAGTCGACGCGAACGGCGAATCGTCCAGGCGCCGGAGTGGAGAATCAAACTTCCGCGCCCCAGGCGCCAACGGCTGGCGAGTATCGATTCGAGCTTGCGGTACAACCAGGTCTCGGGGCGAGCCTGTTTGGCCCGACGCAAAAGCGTACCACCGGCAAATAACACCAGCGCCATGCTTGCGATCATGCTGGTCGGCGCAACGGCAATAGACGAGGTGACGATCCCTAGAGGAACGCCCAGCAGCAGGCCAATGGCGGCGCCAGTGCCGAGAGCTACCCACATCTCATCATTGGTCAAACCGCGCAGTACGGCAGGATCGCGGTTGAGTCGCTCCGGCAGAAAGACCAAGGTGCCGTCGGCAAGGCGTTCGATAGTGTCGTTCATGTCGACCTCACAGAATCGCGGCGGCCTTGGTCAGGAACCAGATGATGATCACCACCAACAGGGCACCGATGCCGACCACCGCGCCGAGGTCCTTCCAGGTTTTGCGCTGGTTCTGCACGTCGGCATAGACAGTTAGGGAATGCCAAGCCACGCCGAGAAAAGCGAGCAGGGCGATCAACAAACCGAGCAGGATGCCGCCGTCATAGGCGTAGTTTTTGATCGTCTCGATCAACCCGGAACCTTCACCACGCGAAGGAGCCTCCATGGTGGGAAGCTCGGCAAAAGCCAGGCTTGAGCCGAGCACCAACAGCAGACCGATCAAGCGCTGGCTGGCACGATCACGCAGGTTGTTTTTTAGAGGGGTAAAGCACTTGAGCATGGCAGTGATCTCCTGGATTAGGACAGCGTGAAGAACATCAGGACTAGTAGGGCGAGCAAAACACGTGCGGCGCTGCCGCCAAACGCGCCGAAGCGCACACTGCCGGTGGCCCAGCCCCGGTAAGCCGTCCACATCACCCAGGTGCACCAGAGCAAAGCCAGGACGAGAACCAGGGACAACCAGAGTGTCGAACTGCTCTGTGCCGAGAAACCGGAGGCGTTTTGGAACGCTGCGGTCTGAGCGTCGGTCATGCTCATGGCGACGGTTCCACGGACGGGATGTCGAGGCGGTAATCGCCGACCAGCTCACCAGCGTCGTGAGGTTGAGCACGGGAGGGCGACAGATAGTTCTGCATTCCTTGGCGAATGCGTTGGATGTCCTGAGACAGGCGGGGATAGTCGAAGCGATAGCGTTCGTTTGGTTCGGAGGTCCTGGCTACCTTAGCTTGCGCCGCAAGGTGCTCAATAGTGTCGACCTGCTGCTGAACTAGGCTGAGCTGCTCGCGCTCATGAGCAGATGCGGCATAGCCGCCGCTATGGAACGTCATCAATATGAGCAGTGGGCAGATTCGGAAAAATGTAGTCGGCATGTGGATAGCCCATTTGGAGATGGGGCCAGCATTCAACTAACGTCCAGGACTCAGCAGTAAGAAACACGAAACACGCTGCGTCATTTTATTTCGATACAGTCTCTGATCGTGGAGCGAGTTCGAACACCGTATCGAGAGCTACGAAACGCGGAAAAATGACACGATTGGACCGCAAGTACAGCATTGGTTACTCATGAAAAACGATTAGTAGCCGTTAACTTTTGATTCCGCTAACAGCATTGTTAGCGGGGCGCAGATAAGCGCGGACGAAATCAGTTAACGAAGAGTGATAGCAGAGAGTGAACATCCAACAAGCAATTCGGCGGTACCGTATTCGACAGGCCGTGGGCTTCTCCTTGATGGTCTTCGGGGGCTATTTTATTTGGTTTCATCGTTGATTTTTCTGCACCATCAAGCAGAGACTCTCGCGAGCACAAAATTTTTTGGGCATTTGGGAGGGGTTGTGCAAAATTTAGTAGCCGATGTTTACCAGGCCACATCACCCTACATCGGTTTTGTATGGGAGCACGCGCCTACCCTCAGCCAGGAAAACCCGCTCAGCTATGGAAATTTGCTGTTTTTCGGTTTGCTGGGTGTGATGATTATTGGAAAGCAAATTCTCCTTTCCGCTAGCCAACTCAAGAGGCGTGTTCAGGTTCAACTCGAACGTCTTGAGGAAGCTCAGTGGCGCAACTCGATGCAAAATGGAGCAGCCACCCAAGTCAACGCAAATCAGATCGGGCAGATCAATTTTTATCAGCAGTCTATGCCGCCGTCCCCTAGCGGTGATTGGTGGCAGCGGCCGTTGGGTATTGTTGGTTTGTCTATTATTGGCGGTTATGTCGTCGCGATTTTGGCTAAATTCACCGGAATGGTTTAACACGTCAGCGTTACATTTCATTAAATGTATTTTTTAAACGTCGCCGCGGTGATGGATGTCGTTATTCCGAGCATCATCGCGCAAGGCAAAAAGACGGCCATAGGATTGAGCGAAAAGGGCAGGGACAGATACATGATCCAGGGTACGAGCAGCAGGGGTATCACTGCTCGTTTAGCTCGGTGATAGACAAAACTGCTTTCTCGCCCGGCTCCAAACTTGCGCAGGTCGCGGCGCATCAAACCATCGACAAAACCGGTGAACGAGGCCAACAAAAATAGCGGTGTGGCCAGAGCCAAGATGGTTAGGCGCACTACGAAGGTAAAGGTCACATACACCGCCGCCAGTACGAAATCCTCAATGCTCACGTAGAGCTGATTCGCCCAGCTCCAGAAGTCATTGCCCTGGCCCGACACCCGCGCCTGCCGGGCAAAATCCTCAAAGCCAGTCTTGACCAGCAGCCACTGATTGAGGAGCTCCAGCCACTGGACAATTGTTTTCCCAGGCTGTTGGATGAGAAGTGAAGCTTTGAAGTGCTCGCTGAGCCAGCCCAACTCACTGGTTAGCATGGCCTGACTATGCCGCCAGCCCTGATCACCCCAAAACAGTAGCAGCCCGGCGAACTCGATGAGGATCGAGAACAGCAACGAGGCAATCAGCAAACCGATGATGCGCAGGACTAGGCTGATCGCCGAGATGATCAATCCCGGACGCTGGATCGGTTGTGGCGGCGTGTTCTGGGTGGAAGTCGCCATAGTTCACCCCATTGCGCGCTGCAGAGTTGATGTGGGCAATACGTCTCCTGGATCGTTTTCTGCTGAATCGAAACCTGTGGTGGGGTAGGGCTACCCCACCTGATCCAGATCGAAGTTGGTAGTTGGGCCGCCACCGCTTGCGCTCCACCACTGTCCCGCCTGCGCGTTGTAGGCCGCCCGCATCCGTTGAGTGAGTTCCTGTAGGTCCTTGGGCATGGCGTCGACGTTGGAGGGTTTGGGTAAAGGCATACGGACTTTCCAGAGCTGCCCACCGGCCTGGAAGGAGAACATTTGCCCCTTGGGCAAACTGACGATATGAGCAGGCTCGATCAACGGTACACTGGTGCTGCTGACACGGTCCTGTGAGGACGAGGTGAAGTCCGTGTTGGCCTCAGGATCGGAGGTGTCAGTCGCACCCGACACCAGGGTCTTGGTCAGCACGTTAACCTTGGGCAACTGCTGGGTGAGCAGTTCAGCGGTGGCGGTTTCGCGCACCCGCAGCATCTGCAGAGTGTTGAAGTTGCCAATAACCTGGCCAGCTTTGGCGCGGTTGCCGATACGTGCTTCGATATCGCTGAGGGTCTGGGTGTAGGCGGTTACCTGGATACCGGCACCGCCGCCCTTATTGATCAGCGGGATGAATTCATCACCCATCAACTCGTTGAACTCATCGGCGTGGAGGTTGATCGGCAACTTGTCACTGTTGTTACCCGATTGGGGCAGGCCATGGTCGATGCCGTGTTTGTAGATGTGTCCGGCGACCGAGACCAAGTCGGCGAACATGGAGTTGCCCACCGCGGCGGCCACCTCGGCGTCGGTCAGTGCATCCAGACCGACGTAGACGATGCCGCGTTTTCGGATGATCTGCATCCAGTCGAAGATTGGCCGCGGGTCATCTAAATCGGTGTAGTTGGGAGCCAGTAACTGGGCGGTCTTGCCGGTGGTGAGTTTCTCCAGCAGCGGCAGTAGCGAGGCAACGATTTTGTCGAAGTAAGTACGGTCATATCGTACCGCCGAACGCAGTCCGTCCATTACCGGATCAAATACCCGCTTCACCGCCAGGTACTGCTCGATGGCCACCACACGCTTTTCGCGCCCGATCATATGCCGGGGGATGTTCTTCTCGGTGAGCTTGCCTTCAAGCTGAACGATCACCTCCCACGCCTTCGGGTCGGTCTTGGCGAAAAACTGCTGGGCGTACTCGATGAACAGTGCATCGATGTTGACCACATGCCGTTGGATCTGCAGGTAGTCTGGACGCCGGCCTAACTCGATCAGGGCACGGGCGATGATGTTGACGAAACGCCAGGCAAACTCGCGAAAGGCCGCGGAGTTACCTTCGCCGCTGAGCTGCCCGGCGATGCGTGACGCCACTTCCGAGATACGCCCGAAGCGTCCCACCGCATTGTATCGAGCGGAGAACTCCGGCCAGCCTAGATGGAAAACATAAAACTCCTTATCCCGACCGGCCCGCTTGGCTTCGACGTACATCCGTTTGAGCAAGTCGGCGTCGCCCTTCGGATCGAAGACGATGACCACCTCATGTTCGATGCGATGAATGTCCTGGGTGATGTACACCTCGGCGAGCCGGGTCTTGCCGACACGGGTAGTGCCGAGCACCAGGGTGTGTCCGACCCGTTCGCCCAGCGGCAGACTGACTTCCGTTTCATCGGGCTCGACCCCATGCAATAGTGGCGAGCCACCTACCGGGGGCAAAGGCCGCAACGGATTGAAGGCACTGTCCCAGGCCGTGACACGGGCCAGTATCGAGAGTGGAAACGGTGCATGCTCCAGGCGCCGTTCGAGTCCACGGGCCAGGCGGTAGCTGGTCGGTTGGTCGACATAGTGGGCGACCGCCGGATCCTGGGCCTCGACCAAACGCTGGGTGTGCAGGCGGGTCCAGCGAAATCCTCGGCCCATGAACAGACGCTTGCGGCTGACCGGAATCTGCCGACTGGTCAGCTCGTAGCGGGGCAGCCGACGGATATTGCGCCGATAACGCAGCACCTCCCAAGCTTGTCTCAGCCGGATAAGGCCGAACAGGGCATAGGCCAGCGCTGCAACCAGACCGATCTCGGGTGACAGGGCCACAGCCCAGGGCGAGTACACGCACAACACCGCGGCAGCGATACAGATTGCTACGGTATACAGCTCCACCGCTGGCCGGAGCTTGGACTCCATCGCATGCTCGGCCATGACCTGACTCACTGTTCCAATGAGGTGGCGGTGATCAAGACGGGGTAGTGCTCAATCTGCAGGCGGGTGGCGATGTCGTTGCCGTTGACCGGCAGGATGGTGATGCCCGGAGCGGCTGCTCGAATCCGGGCCAAAGCTTCGGTATCGGCCACTTCAACGGCGAGGCCGGCCGCGCCCATTTCCTGCAGTTCAGCTGCGCGTTGACGCAACCATACCAGTGATTGGGGATCCTCACCGACCAGGAAAAATGGCCGCAAGCCCGGCATGTTCAGGGCACGAAGCGTGATCTGGCCTGGGCTTAGGAGGGAGCTGCGGACGGGCAGTATCCAGGCTTCATCGGCAAACGTGGACAAGTCCGCATGCATGGCCCGATCAGGCTGGGTTCTGTTGCTTATTGACGGCCTGGCAGCTTGAAAATGGGGGCGGGTGAAGTCGCTAGGCTGATCCCCAGCTACGGTCAATTGCGCCTGGGTAAAAGGTGCCAAGAATAGGATGCAATAACAGGCAAGAGGTATTCGCTTCATGGTGGTGTGCCCTGTTTGAAGGACACCATCAGCCGTTCGAGTTGCCAGGAAAATCCGGCGCGGTAACGCGCGGCCGGCGTTCCTCCTGCCGGGCGGTGATAGCGTCCAGCAGCTGACACCCAATCACCGGTAGCGGCGTGATGCTCCTGCAACAGCTCGGCGGTCACCGCGAGATTTCGGTAGGGATCAAGGGATTCGCAGGGGCTGGAAAAACGTTGTCTGTGGTAACCCAGGTTGGTTTGCCCGAGACCGGCATCGACCCGCTTGGCGTCATGTCGGGCGAGTGCCTGAAGCAAGGCGTGACAGGCGGCCTGGCGAGTGGCGAAGCGGTAGGGTGTTCCGGCGATGTTCAGGGTCCAAGGCCAGGGCAGCAGTCGACCACGGACGCGGATACCACTCTCCTGCAGGGCAATCGCGAACAGCACCGTAGAAGGGATGTCGGCGTCATGCGCCGCCAGTTGGTAGGCAGGAGGCGGAAGTTCGTCAGCCTGGACGGCGAGCATTGTCAGCATGAGCGCAATACCACTCAGTCGAGGCGTTGCCATTGTCCATTCCCCTGTTGAAATGTGGCAGGCAATGGCCCCGGGGCACCCAGGTTGAACCAGCGACCACGGTCATGGTTCAGGGTGATCTGCTGGCGTTGGACCTTCGCCGGATCGATGTCTGCTTGCCGAGCCCAACGACGGACGTGTTCGTCCTCGCCTTGGCTGCCCACCAGGTAAATATCGAACGCCGTGTCGCTGCTTTGCAGACGCTGCGCTTCGGCGGTGCACTCTGGGCAGTGGTCCTCCACAAACAGGGCCTGGCGCGGCATGACCGATGAGCTGGCAGGGGGCGGGGACGCCATGCCCTGGATCGGCAGCAGTCCGGGAAACAGCTTGGCCCAGGCCGCGGTGTAAGCGTTTTGGTAAGCCAACTCGCGCTCGGCGCGTTTGGCTTCCAGCGCTACCTGTAATTCGGCATAGCGCTGGCGCTCTTGGTCGGTCTGGGCCTCGACCCCGAGTGCGGTCAACGGATCGAGGTTCGGGCTCCAGAAACCGCGCGGGCCGGCTTGGATCTGTTCGAAGCGCGTCCACTCCTGCTCCGTCAGACCCCAGCTCGCCGCCTGTTCAGAGTCAGAGCGCCCCAGGGAGCGGACTGCGTGTCCTGGGTCCGTGACTGTGTCGTGACGGGGTTACCCATCGCAGCGACCGTGGTCAGTAACGAAGCGAGACAGACAACGGTGGGCAGTAGCGCTCTGTTCATGATCACTTCTCAAGGGAGGAGCACGGTCTGATCTGGCTGAGCGGCCACCGCGAAGATGGCTGAGTTCGGCTCCAGTATTTTCAGGCGCCAAGCCCCTTGCTGCTCACCGCTATGTAGCAGCCGGACATCCGTGAGCGAGCGACTGTCATGAGGTGCGACCGCCAGAAAGCGCTCACCCCCGCGGGACTCGACACTCAATACTGAAAACGGTGGCGAGAGCGGGGCGGGGTTGGGGCGAGCGGTCTTTTTCGGTTTGGTCGCAGAAGGCGTCGGCGGTGGAGGGAATGGCTTTGTCCTGAGGTCCAGGAGTTGCTGCTCGACCTGTTCAAGGCGTGCGCGCAGCGCTGTCAGGTCTGCCTGGGTGGCGCGGGCTGCGAGACCATCGCGCAGTTCCTGTATCTCTTGTGCCCATTGATCCAACATCGGATCGAGGGTATTGGCCTGTTGCTCACCAGTATCGACCATCTGCTTCAGGTCTTTCAGCGCGTACTGCAGCTTCTCCTGGGCGTCCTTGAGGGCGCTTGCATCATGTTGCAGGGTGTCCAGGGTTTGTCGGTATTGCGTGTTCGTGCTCTGCAGTTCGGCCACGCGTTGATACTGGTTATACAAACCACCGCTCAGGCCGGCGACCGCCAAGCAAAGCAGGCCAATGATGAGGGTTTGAAACGTCGAGGCTCTCATGGCCGTGCCTCCAACAGATGGGGCGAGACGGGTGTGATCAGCGCGACGCCGGCCTCCGTTTTCTGCTGTTCGAAGCAGACTGAACGGCTGACTTCGTCGGTCGTGAGTTGCCAGGCGGGGCCAGCCAGCACTTGCAGCGCGCGGCGCAAAGGGATTGGACCAAGCCGGTAATGGGCTGCAGGCAGAGGCCGGGTAAACAGCACCTTCACCGACGCGGTAACGGGGCAGAGCGAATAGCCCGAGCGCTGCAATACGTACTGCAATGCATCCTGCACCGAGGGGTTCAGGCTGGACGGGATGTTCACTTCAATGATTTGGGCAAGAAGATCGCGTTGTTCCGTGGTGGGCTCGGTGCTGACCAGCGTGTAGCGGCCATAACGAAGCTCTGCCGGATGGCTTTCTTCGGCTATGCCCCTCGAGTGCTGGGCCCGATTGGAGCCACTGTCGATCTCTGGATGGGGCGGCAAAGGGTTGGGGATTTGCGCGGTGCAGGCGCTCAACAAAGCCAGCAGGCAGACAGGCGTGAAAAAACGCTCCATGGAAGAAACCTCATGTCAGATTCAGTGCAGAACCTGACATGAGGTGAAGGAGCGATTCAGTGAGAAAGTTGATTCAAGGTGGGTCGTGTTAACGCTGAACACGTTGCTATTCATCGAAAATGGCGAGCCCATCCAAGGCGGCAGCGTCGGGGTCGAAGATCAACAATCGCACATCCGCCAATGCCGCCAAATACAGTACGTTGACCAAGGCTTCCGGTGTGCCTGCGTCAAGTTGTTCTTGTCTCAAGCTCGAATAACGATTGCCCTCAATGTTCAGCAAGTTCTCGTCCGTCCATGGCGTGCCGATCAGTTTGCAACCGATACCGCAGCAATCTGGCAGCGTAAAAAGCTCGAACAAGAGGCCGGTTTGCCGCAGAGCGGAGTGACTGACCCACTCCTCCAGATAAAGCATCGATTCTTCGGGAAGGTGCGCGGTACTGATTTCCCAGGCTCGACTGTAGTGTCCCGTTTCGAAGCTCAAGCGATGGACCGTGACTTGGGCTTCTTCCAGGGAGTACAGATCACCGAGGTGATGCCGCTCGTTGAGCATTTCGCCCATCACAGCGTAGATTACTTGGCGCACTAGCCCGGTGGACTGGCAGCGTTCATCCAAATCATCCGAAATGGATTGGCCTTCGCTGATCAAGGCGAAATCGTCATTGAACAGGCAGGCGAACAGTTGCAGCTCATTGTCGGGCAGATGGGCTTGTGAGTCGTGCACGGGTCGAAAGCAGGGAGGGCAGTCGTTTTCGTAGGTGATCAGTAGCAGCCGTTCGATATGAAGGTTGTCGTAACCGCGAGCAAATGGAGTTGAGGTCGTCAGCAGGGCTGGGGCTTGGTGTGTGGGGTTCATGAGGGTTCTCCAGAATGAAAATGCACAAGGCGCCCGAAGACGCCTGTGAGGGTTAAAGCCAGCCATGTTCGGCAAGGGAAAGTGGACGACCTTCACCCACGATGAAGTGATCCAGTACGCGCACTTCGATCAAGGCCAAGGCCTCTTTCAACCGTGCGGTCAAGACGCGATCCGCCTGGCTGGGTTCTGTACAACCTGAGGGGTGGTTATGAACAAAAATGGCGGCCGCGGCGTTATGCGCTAGGGAACGCTTAACGACTTGGCGGGGGTAAACGCTGGCGCCATCAATGCTGCCGTGAAAGAGGACTTCGAACGCCAACACCCGATGCTTGGCATCGAGAAATATCACACCGAAGACTTCATGCTCTTGTTGCACAAGATGCAGTTTTAGGTATGAAGCCACGGCGTCAGGCGACGTCAGGTTAGGGCCGCGGGCGAACAGCCGACGATCCAGAATATGCAGTGCTTCGTCGATCACCTGGTTTTCTTGGACGATACGATCAGCCTCGAAATCCGAGGTCTCAATCAGTGTGAGTTGGGTGGTCATGGTGGTACCTCCGAAGGGAACAATCAGGGGTACACGCCCGAGGGGAGTGGTGTCCCCGAGGTGGGTGTGGAGTCGCGGGCGTTAGCAGATGGCGCGCTGTTTACAGCCGCGTGAATCGGTGGCGTTGACCGTGTAGGGGCGAACTACAACCGTCGCAGGGCAATGGGGAAAAAGCTTTTATTCCCCAGCCAGTTTCGGGATCGAAGTCGGCACTGATGGGCATTAACCGAACCAGTTCTCGATGGATGCCGGCGATGCGTTTCTCAATTTCATCCGTCGTGTAATAGAGCGATAACGTGCTGTAGTCCTCGTAAGCAGTAGCAAACAGGCAGTCGTCGCAAAGCCAGAAGGATTCCATGTTGGTTCTCCTGTGCGGATTGAAGAAAAGGCGCTCGACGGAGCGCCTTGATGAGGAACATCGTGGACTGTTCAGGCGGACTGAACGGTACGGGTGGCATCACGGCGGGCCGTGCGGGGAGTGGGTGGAGATTCAGGTTCGACCCGAGCCTCTGTTGGGTTTGCGGTCTCCTCAGCTTCGGTATCAGCCGATGAAGGGGATGGCTCACTGTTTGGCGCTTGCTCAGCAGGTGCTGTTACTTCCTGCCTGGCGGGCGCTTTGTATTCGAACGTGCCGTTGACCTTGATCCAGTCAATGAACAGCAAACGACCTTTCAGGCTGGCGCCCGGTTGACCTTGTTTATCGCCTTTCTCGTAGAGAAACGGATCGATCCACAGGTCGCCGATACGGAACGACAGCAAGACCTTTTTCTCGGCTTTGACGGCGTCCATATAGAGACGAATCAAGCGTTCAGCTTCACCCCCAGCGACTTTGCAGTCGAAACGGGTGTACTCCACCGCATCGCTGGTACCGTGCAGGGCTGCGATATCGCAAGCCATGAATGGCTGGCCGCGGCGGACTTGCACTTCACGAACACGGTTGAGATAACCGATACCTACGGTGTGCAGATTGAAGTAAGTGGTCGCTTCTTGGGAGTGGTTGGCGTGGGCCATGGTGGTTCTCCTGTTTCAAGGGAAAACGGCGACGCACAGCCCCTGACGGGGAAGTGAGCCTCCGTCAGGGTGGGTAAGGTGAAGGCGATCGATGAACGACTCGCCACCGGCAAGCCGATGACGATCAGAACGATGCGTCTGGGGGAATAGCGGTGCAGTAGAGAAACGTCTGCGGTGGTGATTCGCAGGTATGAGGTAGTGGGCATTCATTACCGCTGAAGCGGTAACCGCGCGAGCTTCCGAACGCTGATCGCACTTGGGTAAACCACCACGAACGTGGCGTAGCCTTGAAGGTTCTGGCTACCTGGGCTGGGCTGTCAACGACAGCGAACCACGCCCTTTGTATAAGCCTGTCATAGGGGAGCGTCAAGACGTTGCCACCCGATTTTTTATGGCCGGAATATAGTGGTAGCCACTGGACTGAAGAAAGTGAAAAGTGGGCCTGGCGGGGTACCAGGCGAAGAAGAGAAAAGCCACCTTTGACGGTCGTACGCAGTCGACAAGCTCCTCGCAAAGCTTTATTCACTGCGTCCGCTTCGCCAACCGACCCTTGTCGTGGCCCGGGTCGGAACATGCTGGCACGCATCCGCGCACAAAGGGTGCCCAGTGTTTCCCCGGTGGGCTCCGGAACTGAATACGATCGCTGAAGCGGATGACCGCTATTGCCTGGTAGAGGCAACAGTGGTCATCCGCCATCGTGATCAGGTCGAGCACAAATCAGGAATGAAATTCCGCAGAAAGAGAAGGCTCCGAACTCAAGGAGTTCGACCGAGCTGCCCGGAGCGATTCGGTCTTGGGTCGCCGTTGGCGATGATCCTGAGATACTACAGCAGAGAGGGTGGGATCACGTCAAGCCAGTGGGCGATCCCGCATAAGCCACTACATTGAGCACGATGAAAGAGGTTACTTACTGCCGAGATGAGCGGCCAATTGTTCGATGGTTGCCAGGATAAAGGCGCGTTCACTTTCTTTGCCTTGGCCCATGAAATCGGACAACACGTTATCGACTTAGAGAGGGATCAGCCGCCGTTGATGATGCACTGATCACCCCAATACTCATTTCGATCTCCAGTGAAGCGTCATGAGCGACGCGTATCTTTTCTGATCGGCACTGTTCCCTTACAGTCGGGGTAGTGGGAGCATGACCAGAACGGCCCTGATTTCCCCTTTCGCCTGCGCATTGAGGCGTTGCAAATGGGGCAGGTCGGGCCGGCTTCGACCGGTACCGCCAAGGTGAGTGCGCCGCAGTGTTCGACCAATTGTGCAATCCAGTTCACCTGCTTGGCGACGAACGCATCCAGGGTCAGACGTCCCGCTTCGATTTCGTCCAGAGCCTGTTCCCAGATCGCGGTCATACCCGGATCCGCGACTGCAGCGGGTACCGCCTCGATCAGAGTATGGGCCGCTGCGGAGGCCATTAAGGCGCGTTTTTCTTCAGCAAATAGCCGCGATCAATCAACCCCTTGATGATGCCGGCTCGCGTGGCTTCGGTACCGATTCCGGTGGTGTCCCGAAGTTTCTGTTTCAGGCGTGGGTCGTTGACCAGCTTGGCCACGTTTTTCATCGCCTTGATCAGATCGCCTTCGGTGAGAGGTTTGGGAGCGGCAGTGCGCATGGATTTGAGTTCGACGTCGTTCACTGCGCACTGAGTAACCTGTTGCAGGACGGGTAAGACTTGGGACTTTTGACTGGGCTCATCCTCCTCGGTGTTTTCGTAGAGCAAGCCTTTCCAGCCCTGGATCAGGATCTGTTTGCCAACAGTAGTCAAACGCTCTCCGCCGCACTCCAGTTCGACCTGAGTTCGATCAAACTCATGATGCGGAAGAAATTGCGCGAGGTAGTGGCTACGAATCAGTTCGTAGACTTGGCGTTCTTGTTCTGACATCCGCGCCAGGTTCGCCGGCTCGGTGGTGGGGATGATGCCGTGGTGGGCGGTGACCTTGGCATCGTTCCACACGCGGGAGTGCAGTGATCGATCGAGTCTTCCGAATGTGGGCTGCAGCGCCGGATCCGTTTTGAGCAGGGCATCGAATACCGCGGGTACCTCATTGAACATACTCTCTGGCAAATAACGGCAATCGCTGCGTGGGTAGGTGGTGGTTTTGTAAGTTTCATACAGGGCTTGGGCGATGTTCAGGGTTTCCTGAACGCTGAGTCCCAGCTTGCGCGAGCAGACTTCTTGCAGTGTGCTCAGGTCGAAGGGCAGGGGCGGAGGTTCTCGGAAACGCTCAGTCTGCAGCGAGAGTACTGTGGCGGTCTTACCGCTAGAAATCTCTTGGGTCGCCTGAATGGCCAGCGCTTGTTGCAGGCAACGACCTGCCTCGTCCTGCCCTGAACTGGGTGGTAACCACGACGCGATGAATGGTTGCCCCATTGAGGACAGGTGCACCTCCACTTCCCAGTAGGGCACCGAGACGAAACTGGCAATCGCACGATCCCGATCGACTACCAGACGTAAAGTGGGTGTCTGGACGCGTCCAACCGACAATACACCGTCGTAGCCCGCCCGCCGACCAAGAAGGGTAAACAAACGACTCAGGTTCATGCCGATCAGCCAGTCGGCTCGGCTGCGGGCGAGGGCTGAGTGGTAAAGCAGGAAGGTCTCCTTACCAGACTTTAGTGAGGAAAGTGCGTTGCGAATCGACGCCTCGTTGAGTGCGGACAACCAAAGACGTTGAACGGGACCTCGATACTTGCAGAGTTCCAGTAGCTCGCGGGCAATCATTTCACCTTCTCGATCGGCGTCGGTCGCGATGACGACAGCAGAGGCTTCACTGAGTAGGCGCTTGATGACTTTGAACTGTGCCGCAGTCTTGGGTTTGACCTCGACTATCCACTGCGCGGGGATGATCGGTAGATGATCCAACGACCATCTCTTGAATTGCTCGCCATAGGCTTCAGGCGACGCTGTCTCCAGCAGGTGGCCGATACACCAGGTGACGGTTGTCTCTGTGCCGATCAGGCAACCATCACCACGCCGAGTGGCCCCGAGTACCTTGGCGATGTCCCGACCCTGGGAAGGTTTTTCGCAGAGGAAGAGGCGCATAGAACTGCTCCGGATTGAGTTCGGAGCAGCGTTGTTGGAAACAGCAGTTGCGAGATATGAGAAACCTGAATTGCAGGTTCCTCATATTAGAAGGTGAGGGCAGGCTTGAATGGGCCGAGGCTGCTAACCCGTTGCGGTTGGACGGCAGTGTGGATCTTCACGAGCAGCGTGTAGAAACACGCCAGCAACTTCGCGCAAAGGCGCAATTTTTATGCCTGAAGTCTGTCAGTCCGCAGGCGGCTGCCCACTGCGCTTTCTGGGTTTCGACGCTGGTGAACTGGCCTGTTCTGTACTTTTCCCGACGTGTGTCGCAGATGCCGCGGGTTCACTGGATCGTTCCCGCATAACCACGCTGTGCACCCGGTGAGGCAGAATGCCGACTCGACGGGCCTCAATCTTGAAGGTCACCCGCGCATTGTCTTCGCTGTCCTCCCACTCATCGCGTACGGTGCGGCCTTCGACCAGCACACGCATACCTTTCTGGTACAGGGTGCTCCAGTGTTCAGCCTCGCGGTGCCAGAGCTCAACCGGCGCCCAATAGCCACCTCGATCTTCATAGCTGCCATCGCGTGGCACGGGGTTGTCGAAGTACACATTCAGCCGTAGCAAACGCCGTGGCTCGTCATTGCCTGAGGCGAACTCCTGGAACTCTGGCGGACTGCCGATGTTGCCTTCGCCGACGAAAAAAGTACTCATCGTGATATCTCCACTGCGGTTGTGAACTGGCGCAGCAGCCGTTCGGCACTGTCCATTTTGATCGCGCAGGTCGTGGCCTGGCGGTAGAGCGAATGCACCACACTCATCTGTAGGTTCAGTGCGATGCGATTGCATTCGAAACGGTGCAATCCCTCGCGTACGACCTGCGGCAGGGCGTTGTTGCGGATCTGGCGTTCCCAGACTGCAACCCCCATCCGGGCAAAATCACGGGTGCGCCAACGCAAAAAGGTGCTGCCCGCGCTGGTCTTCTGCAGCACCAATCGAATATCCAGCAGTGAGTAAGGAGGTTGTCCGGCCTGCTGCACCACAGCCTCCATCAGGTGACATAACTGCGCCTCGATTTCCCTCGCCACCTGTGCCAGGTGCTCCAACTCCCCCTTACCCTTAAAAGGTTTTAAAAGGCCTTTTAGGGAGGCTGCGTGTTCGAGCTGTCGATACGCATCGGATGTCAACGCTTCGAGGTTCATCGGTTGAGCTGCGATCATGGGATTCATGCTTCGTCCTCCGGCTCATCCACTGTCGCAGATGGCTCTGCCGCTTCCTCTGCCAGCGCGTCAGCGTCATCCACTGCCATAGCACCACGACGAATGATTGGCGGTGCGAACTGGGAGCGGCGATGCCCCTCAAGGATGTCCATTGGGGGCAAACCCATTTTCTCGATGGCCGCAATGGCACGGGCGTTGTTCGCCACCATGTCATCACGGGTGACGCCAGCATGGCGATAACGCTGTGCCTGTCCGAACAGGCTGCGCAGCAGGTGGGCACCGTCGTCGATCCAGGCTTCCATGTCGACGCGGCCGATCAAGGCGGTGTGATGGGCCAATAGGGTACGACGCACCAGGGTGTCGTAGTCGGTCAGCAGGTAGACCGCCAGAAAACCCAGCTGGCTGCCGATGTACAAGGGCAAGGTGACGGGGTGGATGTTGAGGTTGTCGCTCATGTCGATCTGGGTCGGTAGGTCCTGCCTGATTCGATCCAGCTGTTGGGTCAGTTCCAGCATCCCAGCCTTGGCCTGCATCAGTTTTTCTTCGAGTTGCACGATGGCCCAGTCGGCATAGGGATCGTCCTGGGCCGCGGTTTGTTTGATCAGGTTGGTGACACTGATGTAGCCGGCCATGCCCATGATCGAGTGGACGCCTTCGCGTGCGGCTCGACCTTGCCATATGCGGGCGGCGTGGTGAGTGTGCAGGGTCAGGGTGATGCTGCTGCGCAATGCACCCAGGTTGAGTTGGTAGTGATCGGCCACGGTGTTGTCCTCGCAAAGGCTTGGACGGGAACGTTGCGACAGATGATGGTCAAGGGCAGCCAAAAAGCTGAATGCGGTCTGTTCGGTTTGGTGTGAGAGGGTTAATTTCGGAGGCGTTCGTGAGTGATGCCAGTGGCATCATTTCCAGGGATGGCGATGGCTGTATCGGTCTGATTGCGCAGATTCGGCCCTTTGCGATTTCACAGTAGAGCTCAGTAGATTTGATGCCACTGGCATCAAATCTACTGATGTCCAGGGCGTTTGCCGCACAGTTGGCGTAGCTCATTCAGGCACGCTTGGGCGAGGGCGGAGGCGGGTTCGCCCTGTTTTCGGGATGGGCGTGACGGCGCCGTTGCGGGCGGTTCTGCAACGGGTGAGGGCTCTGTCTGACCCGCCCAAGGCCGAAAGTCGCCTTTCAGTGCGCGCTGGATTAGGCCCATCAGATACGCCGCTGGTTTGCGGATACCTCCTGCCGTACAGCGTGCACCCGCTTCGTTGAGCACCGCCTGACGATCCGCTGGTTTGAGCTTGTTCAGCGCAATGGCGACGGCCTGACGCTCGCTTGGACTCAGGTGCAGCGAATCGGGCCAGAGCAGGTTATCCACCGCTTGGGTCGCGCGCGGTACAGTACAAGTACTTTCTTTTAATACAGTACAGGCGGCGTTCGGATTCCGAACTACGCCGGAAACACTGGTGTTCAAGCCCGGTTCGGAATCCGAACGAGGGCCTGCACGATTCCGAACGCGGTGATCGCCACCCAGTTCGGAATCATGCATCGCGGAGTCGGTTGCCTGATCCAATCCTTGCTGTATCCAGTGATCTTCCCAGCTCTCGAGCCGGGTGGGTAGCTGACCTAAATCGATACGGGTGTCCTGGCGAATTTCTTCCAGAACATGCTGAGCGACAATGCGCACCGCCTTGGTATTATGACTGAGGCAATGTCCGACCAACTCGAGGTAATCTTGATCCAGTTCCATGGCTTCGGCGGGGGTTAACGGCTCATCGTGCAGGACGTACAGAGAACCTTGCAGGCGCCCGCTGACTTGGTCGCGACCGCGACTTACCAAGCTGAGCCAGCGCGTCAGTCTGAGCATCGTTAAGACGCGAGCGATGGTTTCACGGGAGGCTTGCGCGCCATACGGCGCGCTCGAGAGGTAAGGCTGCAAGTCCTCATAGCGCGGTGTGACCACGCCCTGGCCTTGCAGCATGAGTCGGAACACCTGCCAGGCATTACGTTCCAATGGCGTCAGCCGATGATCCAACAGCAGCCGACGTGGCACGACTTCGTGAGATTGGCCACTGAACAAAAAGCCAGCCTGTAGAACCTGGTTGGAGGGTTGTTCAGTGGTGGGGCGTGCGGGCCAGCGTTCACTCAGCTGCTGGGTGCATTGCTGCAGGACACGTTGCCAGCGACTGGACGGGGCAGTGTTCATGTGTCGTTGCTGTACTGGTCGATCTGCTGCCAGACGATGGTCAAGCTGATCTGTTGCTCTTCGGCCAGCATCATCATGGCGTCGAGCTGATCCTCGGTACCGTCCTGAGCGCGTAGCTGGCACCAACGCTGCCAGAGCGCGTGTTCCTGGGCTTCACTCAAATGCTGAGGGCGGCCCTTACGGGTTTCTATCTTGAGCAGACGTCGGCGCAGGGCGGTTTCCGAATGCGCCAAGCCAAAGCATTGGTACATGATGGTGCTGCTGGCGCCGAGCTTGAGCGCACGGTTGATCAAGCGCTCGTTCTGCTCGTCACGTTCGGCTTGCTCGATCAACCGATGCAGCACCGGCGAGTCAATCTTGATTTCAACCCAGGGGATGGTTGCATGGGCCAGGCGCGACAACGTAGTGGGCGGTAAGGATTGCAACAGGTAGATGTCGTCCTCACCCAGTCCGAGTGCCTTGCAGCGCTGCAGGTTACCCTGGCGCAGCTCATGCAGTACCTGGGTCAGCATGGCCTGGTTGAGCACATTGAAGGACAGGTTCATGGCAGCTCCTTCGGTGAGCTGTCTTCAGGGGGAATCGTTAAGTCGATCAGACGCCGGGCCAGGCGGATCAGGCGATATAGTTTGATTAACAGCCTGTCGGGAAGCCGCTCCAGTCCCACATCCATGGCGGGACGGTCTGGCAACGGAAGTTGGTAGATCCCCAGCAGCAGCTGGCCGAACAGGGCTGAGGGCAGTTGCTTGCGATCCTCCCAGTTGACGTCGTCTTGAGCGCGCAGCAGGGCCATGAGCAGTAGGTGAACGCCGGTTGCGCGAGGCGCTGCAAGATCAACTCGCTCGATGTTCAGGGCGAAGCCCAAGCCAAGCGGCTGACCGATGATGCTCTCGGGGTCTCCGGCATAAGAGGCCATTTCCCGCGCCAGTGTGGCAATGGCTAAACGCAGTTGTTCGGGGTTATCCAGTGCTGGTGTGATAGTCCAGATGTCGTCGATCGCATAGGTGTCGACCGAAGATGCTGCGTCGGTGGCGGTCTCGAGATCTATCTGTTCACGAATCTGTTGAACGCGTGATGGAGGACTGACCGCTGATACGACGTTCGTTTCAGGCGGTGTAAGCAATTCCTCTCGCGTTGGTTCGGTCTGGGGTCTGGCATCCGTTGATTTGGAACGGGGCTCGGAGGAGGGAGCTCCTGTCGCGGCGACATCAACGCTCAGCAGATGGTTGTTCTCTGAGGGTGTGGTCACGACGATGCCCGGCGTTGAGACGACTCGCTGGGTGTCGCTCAGTTCCAAGGCCAACATACGGTAGGACTGTCCGAGCAAGTGGCTCATGCGTTCGAGCAGTTCATCCTGGAGCTGCTCAAGATCGAAGGATTCGGGGTCGGCATCGAAGTAACCCAGTGTATCGAGCCAAAAATCGGCGAATGCGATGGGGGCGGTTGGATAGCGGTTCCAGGTTCGTTCTGCCTGGCTGTGTAGGCCGATTAGGCGTTCGATCTGCGGCTTACCCAATCCGGCATACAGAGTTTGTGGAATGGCGGGTAGTAGGTATTCGAGGGTGTCGAGCATCCGGCTGATGTGCGACTGCGAAATCGGATAGCCTCCAGCGGCAAGACGTCGTGCCAGCTCACGCTGTGAGAGCACAGCTCCATCTGGTTCGAGCATGGTTTTGAGTTTGGCTACCGCCAGAGCACGTTCGATGAAGGTGAGTTGGCCGTGCAGATCGCTTTCGGCCAGATGGCCGAGTAGGGCGGTGATTTCATTGCTCCAAGGTCGGAACAGGCAATGAATGCGGAAGAAGCGCTCGTCGCGGGTTTCCTGCCACAGTTCGCCGAGAATCGCCAAGCGCGTATTACCGCCGTTGCGAATGATGAAATAGGTCTCACCCGGACGGCGGGTAATCGGTGGCGGTTGATCCAGCCCTCGCTCACGGATCGAGGCCTTAATATCGTCATACAGCGGATTACGGATGAAACGCGGGTTATGTTCGTAGGGTCGCAACTGCTCCAGAGTGACCAGCATCGGCGTGTCAGTAAGTGGGTCAGACAGTCGCTCCAGTTCTGGACCTCGAGGGAAGTGGTCCTGGTGTAGTTTGTCGGTGATCTCCTCCTGACTAAGCTTTTTCATCTGGACAACCTCAGTTAACGCTGGTTGCGCAAATGGTCACCAACCTCGAACTTGACGATCTCGGCAGTCCCCGAACCTTCGAAGTGTCGGGAAAGTTCTGCGAGGAACCACCCCATGGCCGAGCGCCCACCCTGCAGGCGAAAGACCACGGTGCAGTACTCCTCGCAAGGTGGATGATGTGGTCGAATGGATGGTTGAACGATGATGGGCAGTTGATCCAACATTAAATGACTCCTTGCCAAACGCTGTTGGCATCAAGATCGATAAAAAATGGCTTGGCGAGAGATGCCGGCGTGGTGCTTCATCTGCCCAACCTGGAGATCGCTTCGCGCCATTCCGGAAACAGTTCGATGGCCAGCGCTTGCATGGTTTCCAGCGCTGATGGCGAGCGTCGTTCGCGTGACTGACGCGTCTCGATTCGGTGGGCCGGTAGGCCGAGGGAGGCGGCATTGAGGTACGCCACTCGGTCTGGAACTACGGTTTCTAGAACCGAGATATTGGTCGCCCCAGCGAAGGTCTCGCGCAGGCCACGGATGATCATCCGTGTGTCCACTCGAATGGCATTCACCTGGTTCAGGAGCAGTCGCAAGGGGGGCGGTGTAATTCCCAGGAGGCGGAACGGTTCGAGCTCGCTGAGCAGCTTCAAGGTGCCGCGGTGCAGTTCGCGAGCGGCGAGCATTTCCGGCGTGATGGGAGATAGGGCCAGATCGGAGGCCAAGATGGCCATCTCCAACAGCACGCTACGTGCGCCTTGGGTGTCGAACAAAAGCAAGTCATAATTGGAGCGGAATTTATCGAGCGAATTGCGTAGCCGTAATCGCCCGTCAGGGGCATGCAGTAACAAGGTGCTCAATCGGCCTTGATCGTCGTTGGATAGGATCAAATCGAGCCCAGGAATGACCGTCTTGGAAACAATCTCGGCAAGCGTTGTTAGGTTGAGTGCGATGAACTCGTATGCACCCGCATCAGCCTTCTGTTTCAAGGCGTAATAGCTGGAGAGGGTAGGTTGGCTATCCAGGTCCAGCAGCAGAACGCGCAGACCCGCATCTGCCAGAAGACCGCCGAGATTCGCGGCCACCGTTGTTTTGCCCACGCCACCTTTGGTGGAAATCACCGATACCACACGCATAACGTCAGCCCTGCTGCGCCAAGCGCTCGCTGACCCACCGCTCGATTTCCAGCGAATCCCAGCCCACAGCGCGCAATCCAATGCGTTTAGCCTGAGGAAATTTCCCTTCCTTCATCAGGTTGTAAATGTGCGCACGCTTGAAGCCGGTTTTACGCTCCACCTCGTCACGCCGCATGATGTGACGTTCTACCTGCAGTTGAGGTGCTTCAACGATGGGTAAGGATTGGCTGGACATGCTGGTCACTCCTGGCGCCGATTGGCACGTAGTGGGAAGTGACCTGAATTGAATAGCAGAAGTGGGGGAGAGTCATTGCACTGCAATCAGAGGTATTGCAGTGCAATTGCTCCACTCAGATATCTTTTTTGAGTATGCGATTGGCCGCGGCGAACTTTGCATCCAGCGTGCGTTTGCTCAGGCCAGGATCGTCTTTGCGATGAGCTGAGATGGAATTGACGATGGAGGATTGACTATCAAATACTGAGTGCGGTTTACCTGATGGCGAGTGTCCTAAGATTAGTTCAAGCAAGGCCCCTATGACTTTCAGGTAGCCGGTTTCACTGCGGTCACTGAGTTTACTGTTGGACTTTAGTAACTGATGGATATTTTCTCTTTCCAACCCCATTGCCTCAAGCTCATCGAGTAGTTGTTGATAAGACGCTTCTATATTATTTATCCGCAATTGCATTGCATCTCGGTCGGCTTGTAAGGCCAGATAGGTGCCAGGGCTGATAGCTCCTTGTTGGTTGAATGAATGTCCGAAAAGAAAGCTTGGTCTTTGGTCTGGGTAGTAGCGCGCCATCCAAACTCTGAGGTCAGTATGGCGGATAGTTATCTGACTGCAATCGATGGGCGTGCCAATCGTGACCGACACGCCGAAGCAGCCATAGGCCAGGTCGCCATGGCGAATGGCATCTATAATTTTTTCGGTATTTGCCTGTAGGCACGGCCATTGGGGGAAGTACTTTGACAGGAGCGCAGGACAGTCCCAAGCCGATTCTAGTATTTTGGTTTCATGAGCCATGAGATTGCACCAGCGTATAGCTGCGTCAATGGGCCGATAAAAAATTTTTGCCAAAACGTTGTAGCTATCGGGTTCATACATAGGAGCAGCCTCATATTTGAGGGAACAGATCCGCTAACTACGTTTTTATGGACTTTACAAGCAGGGCTTCCGTGCGGCAACTGTCCCTTGATTCGGTTTTATTTGTTGGTAAATCGATATCCTTTTTTTCGTGAGAAATCAGAGCATTAAGCACCTAATGCACTCTGGTTATCGAGTTCTTACGCTTGTTTCAATTGACGATTTAGACGCACAGCACCACGGTGCTTCTCCCAATAACCTATGCATCGCTAGCCTTTGAAAGAGCTTATTCTGTGGTGCAGCAACTGACTTTGCTTATTCAGGAGTCGTGCTCCATCAGCTAGGTCATTGACATAGTGGGAGACTCCATCACTCAGTCGGTGGATGGTGATGATATTTTCGTTCACCGTTTCCGCGACAGTACTCTGCTCCTGAGCAGCCAAAGCAATGTGTTGGTTCATTTCATTGATGCCCTGAATGTTTTCGCTGATTCGCGTCAGAAACTCGCCGACTTTCTGTGAAGTATCCACCGCATCCTTCAAAGCATTCTGGCAACCATCCATGGCATCTCTTGCCTGATGCGCTGCAATTTGCAATTGAGTGACGATATTTTCAATCACCTCAGTAGATTGACGTGTCTTTAACGCTAGGGCCCGCACCTCTTCAGCGACAACGGCAAATCCTCGTCCTTGCTCACCAGCTCGTGCAGCCTCGATGGCGGCATTCAGTGCGAGTAGGTTGGTCTGCTCGGCGATTGCGCGAATAGTGACGACCATTGCACCTATCCCCTCGCTGTCCCGCATCAAATCTCCCAGTTTTAGAGCTGTATGCGTTATCTGTGTGCCCAGAAGTTCAACCATGAGTTGGCTTGCATCCATCATGACGTTCCCTTCTCGGACATAGGCGGCTGATTCGTGTGTTTGTTCGCTGGTGCTCGAGGCATGTCTCGCAACCTGACTGGCGGATTGAGCAAGTTGTTGTACCGATGCCGCTACGGATTCGACCTGCTGAACCTGCTGGGCGGTAGCGTGCGAGGTGTGACCGGTTGTTATGTCCATTTCACCGGCATGCTGATCGAGAGCGGTAGAGACGAGACCGACATCCGCAATCAGGTTCGATAGCCGTTCAAGCACTAGGTTGAAGTTGCCAGCCAACTCACCAATTTCATCAGGGCAACTGGCATCTAGGCGTTTGCTCAAGTCAGCTTCACCTCGTGCTATCTGCGCCAGGCATAGGCTGACCTCTTTGACTGGTCGCAGAATGTGACGCCGGGTCAATAGCCACACAGTCCCCAAGGTAGCGAGCAACAAAACTGCGGTGACTGCCAAGTTTTGCAGTAATACAGTTTTCAGGGTCGTTCTCAGCGCCTGGTTGTTGAACTCAATATCCAGCATAGCCAGCGCCTGACCATGATGCATTACCTGTGTGTTGAGCCGGAAGGAGACACTAGCCGCGTTTTGCTGACTGACAGAAGTTGAACGTTGCGTACGGGAATCGCGCACCGTTAGTCCAGTAACATCGGGGGCGCGCAACAGTTCATTCAGCAAATTTTCGATCTGAGCCTGATTACCACTCGCGAGCGGTTCGCTTAGGGATTGTGCCGCAAGCTCAAGTAACGTAGTGGCTTGCCTGAGTTGCTGTCTGCTCAACTCCCGAGACGTGAATTGATAGTTGAGCGTCGCGACAGCGAAGTGAAACGCAAAGCATGACCAGTGTGAGCGTCATCATCATTTTGCCTGCGAGCGAATATTGCATCATGGATCTCGTTTTATTGGCGTGGTCTTTCAGCAGAAACGATGCAGGGTTAATTTCATCCTGATGCGACTCGCGGCATTTCGGAGTAGGCGAGATAATCGGCGAAACGCGGATCTGAAATTTGTGTAGAATTAAGAATTACTGAGGTAGCACAAGTCATAGGCGATCTCGGTGTGAACGACGGATATGTTCTCGGTAGCGCTAATCTTCAGTGCAGCCGGACAAACGCAAAAGACACACGAACGGCTATTGTGCTAGGTAGGAGTTACCTGCAGATTGCCGTTCAGCTCGTTGAGGCCCACCTTCCATTTGTCGACCCACTTCCATATCCAGTATTTATTTCGACGAACGGTTAACTTGGAAGCCAAGGCGTCCGTGGCGGGGAAGAATTGAGCGCCACCTCGACGTATCGCTACATCGAGGATAATGCTCTTCACCTCAAAAGGTGTGCGCGTAACGTACCTGCACGACGTAGTCGTTGCGTGCACGATTCTCTACTTCGGTCTCACGATAGGTGTTAAACCAGACACCGTCTCCATCGCCTACTTTCCAGAAAACCCCAGGACCAATCCCCAGAACTTTTTCACGGGAGTCTGCGAGGCGGTGACCATTGACCTCGTCATCACTCAGTTGCTTGAAGTAGTACCCATTGAGGCCCACCGAGACTTTGGGTATCACTTCATAGGAGGCAGTAAAGTTAATCCATGCCGCTTTGCCTGCCTGTGTATCACGCACCGGCTGGCCTTCGAACAATTGCACCGAACTACTGGCTGGGTCTTTGTTTTTAAAGTTTTGCAGATAGTGCAACCGCCAGCTCGCTTCCCAGCGGGGGCAGGCATCCAGGTCGCCGCCCAGTAAGGATTGATCGAGTAGAAGTTAGATCCTTGGTTGAGGTCCTTGTGTTCATCGTATTTACCAACGGGTAACAACACGTCCAGTGCCAGGCGCTGAACGAAAACAGGTCGTCCATGCTCATCGACAATAGGATCGAATTGCACCAGCGGACCGGTGGTGACGTCGCCAACCCCGGTGGCGTTGTCCTTGAGTTGTGGACCGTTGTTACCAAAGTCACCGTCGAGTGAAACGATCGGCACAATGATGTTCCAGCCCAGGTGTGCGCCCGCGCCAATTGTGTTGGGCGAGTAATAGCTGAGTTGGTTGATCAGGCTGGTGACATTGATCTTCGGGTTATCAAAGTCTTTGATTTCCTTACCCGAGTTATTTCGAATCGAACTGGCGCTGGTGAACTTCAAGTATTGCTGGAACGAAAAGCCGGGCAGGCCGGCAAATCCATCGTAAAAACTGGTGCCACCCAAGTTAATCCCGTTCGGCTCGCCCACGCTAGGCGGTGGAGGACCGTTGGCGGCTACAGCATCCAGGGACGAGAGGATGGCAAGGGCTAGCAAGGCTGGGTGAATTTTTTTATTGTTTTCATCTTCGTTGGCTCTATTGTTGTATTTTTTGGCGCTATATGGCGATTACCAGAGCAGGCTGGCACCGGGCAATCGGGTACGAATGTGCTTTCGGCACATTATTTTTTTGGTTGCGCGGTACTTGGCCTTGCGGCATCAGGCGCCGAGGGTTTTGCTCGGAAACGATGAAAAGGGCACCCCGCGACTTTCGCCTGCTCGCTGTCCTGATCTGTGGATTTAGCCGCACCTGCAGAACGCTTGGCGGCATGCGCTTCCTGGCGGCGCTCCGTGAAGGTGTCCTTTGGATCAGGAATTACTTTTTCACCCATCCACAGGAAACCGGCAGTCAACAAACGCAATGCTTTCATGGCCAACGGCGAGGGCCGTTTGAGTTCGTAGGCGCGGATCAGGTGATCGGGATAAAGACTGATCACCCAGGCAGACACCAGAGAGTGTGAAAACTTTGGAAAATAACGATCAGCGAACTGTTGGATGATTGCTCGCGCCGCCGGTGGGCCCATGTCGTGTTTGGGAACATCCTCACTTTCCCAGCGATCCATGAAGGTCA
This sequence comes from Pseudomonas sp. TH10, assembly GCF_016651255.1. Classification (GTDB taxonomy): domain Bacteria; phylum Pseudomonadota; class Gammaproteobacteria; order Pseudomonadales; family Pseudomonadaceae; genus Aquipseudomonas. Next base: position 29,531 of record NZ_JAEKEG010000012.1, on the reverse strand, counting down.
TGATTCCATCAAAGGAATCAGGGAAGCCCGTTATCGCTTCGCCCGTCCCGGCGTTGCGAAAAATGGTCGACATCTGGTGCCAGTATTTAACTGCGGCGAGCTGCTCTTTTTCGCTCATGCCCGCCATCCCGACGCGTTGCATCAGGCGATGCATGCCGGCTGCTTCATAGCAAAGAGTGTAGACATAGGTGTCGTTGCGGCTGAAGCTCTCGCCAAATCGCTGAGCGTAGTGGGAGTGTATTTTGTTTATCGACTCGACGTTTTCGCGAGTCTTGTCGTGGTGTGAACCGTAATGCCACCAAACCTGCATCTTCCAGGAAGTGTCATCGGAGCGTCTGAATGGGTTTTTCAGAATTTTCCCGTCACCGTTGTCGATGAGAGGCAGCGCGTCCAGTTCCCTCACGAAAAAGTGAGGGAAAGTGACGGCGTACACAAGATTCATGATGAAGTCGGTTGGCCGATAAGCCGCAGAGAGTTTCCAGATCTCGTCATAGTCGGTAGCGGGGTCGAGCTGATCAATACGCGCGGCGATCCATTTGCGGGTCATCGGGTTTTCCTCTTATTTTTGTTGTCGTCTCACAGGGCGCAGGGTCATTGCGCTTCCTGTGGATGGCTTACAAATTAGAAGAAGTATCCAGCGCAGTCATTGGGCCGGAAAACCAAAAAATCACTTGTTTTGGTATTTCAGTACGACGGCACTTGGGGGCTTGAAGCCTGCGTTGATGGCCTACCAAGTGGAATCTCACTGTTTGCCTGTTTCTATTCCCTTTCATGCTCGAGTACACGGCCCTCGTACTGGGTGATCAGGTGCAAGGCGCAGCGTATTTCGAGCTCTCGCTGCTTGATAGCGCTGCCCAGCAATAACTCGATTTGTTGCAGTCGATATACCAGTGTATTGCGGTGAATGCCTAGTGCTTCTGCACCGTGGAGCAAGCTGTTGCCTGACTGCAAGTAAGCGCTGAGTGTTCGGCGGTAGGCGGCGGCTTTCTCTGTTTTGTTTGCCAGAGGTCCGAGCACGGAATCGACATACCATGCGGCCTTTTCAAGATTCTGACCGACCAGGATCGTCAGGACATGGTCAGCCCAACGCATGACGCCTTTGATTGGGGAAGGGGTTGCAACGCTGCTGACATCTCTGGCTTGAAGATGCGTGCGCCTGAACCCGGCGGGCCCCTTTGCTGGTTCACCCAGTGCACATTGAGTCCCACATAATTGCCCCAGTGTTTCTTCAAGTCGTTTCAGTTGGGCCGGGGTAGGGTGGTGCGGTGTACTGACCCAAGCCCATGTCAAATGCTGAGTGAAAGAAACTACCAGCGGTGTATCGCCGATGATTGCTTCTTGCAAATTGCGCTGTAACTTACCCAAGTCTGAACTGAGCTTGGTGTTGAGATCAGAAATAATGATACCGATATGGAAGTGCTCAAGATCCAGGCCGTGATCTTTTTTGATTTGCTTCAGTTCAAATGGTTTAAGCGGGCTTGTAATGTCGATCAACATCTCCACGAGCGCACGTCGTCTGGCTATCTGACTTTCCATCAGTACCTGACGCTCGTCCAGGTAACAAAGTACAAATTGCTCGATAAGTTCATCCACCACGCCTGCGCCGCTGGTGACTAACCGCTGAACAGTTGAGGGTGTAAATGTCTTGGACGCCGACGCGGTGAAAAAATTATTGACCCAGATAATCTGATTGGCGCGCATGTTTTTAACGATGCTGCTGAACGGGACTTCGCGACGTGCAGCTTGTCTCGCCATTGAAGGAATCAGTTTCAGGGTGAAGTGCTCACTGTTTCTCGACAACGAACTCATAAAAATATCGAGGATAAGCGTTTCAAGATTGAGGCGTATTTCTGGCGTCGGCAGGTCAGGTACCGTTTGAAATTCGCCCTGCAAGCGCTCAAGGGAGCTGGCCGCCTCCTCAAGCGCCCAGGCCACTGCACCTTCACCCATCTTCAATACCGCATTGGTCAGATGTTGCTGCCCAATTACCGCCTTGGAAAAAGCGTCCTCAACCGAGCCTTTTGGCTTCAGATGAGAATAGAGTTCAGTAGTCAAACGGTACTCCCTGTCAGTCGCAATGATTGTTTATGTACGCCTCACGCAGCTGGCCAAGGGGATCAAGCGCACTGTAATTGCAGTATAGCGACGCGGTGATACTGCAATACCAAAAACGCTGTCGAACTTGGATTGGCAGACCGGAGACGGGTCCGAGCCAAGGCCCTATCGTAAATGGTGGTGTTTTTAAATCGAGAGCACCCAGACGTTGCGCCATGAGCGCTTCTATCTGACGACTGAAGGCCGCTGATCAGAGGCCTCTGTTTTCGTAATCACTATGTGCCGCCAAGCGATGAGAGGATCGACATGTCTGCCCCTAAAAAGTGGATTCAAGCCAAAATTCAAAGCCTCGACCCAAGCAAGGATTACATTGAAATCTGGCGTTTATCGAACAGCTACGGGCTGAACGACTTCATGCAGAACTTCATCTACGCGTTGACCTTCCCTAATTTTGTCGTCACCGATTGGGGCTCCAGAGCGGTATGGCGTGAAGACGGTGGCAAAGTCGTTTCACGGTCTACCTCGCGTGTCGAGCAGACCGGCAGCGCCAATGCGCTGTGGTGGTTCTACGGACCTGAAGACAGCCGCACCATCAAGTCGGTTGAAGGCATCAATAATCTTCATGCGCATTGGGCCAAGCAGTATCCTGGCGCCTTTTCCTATAACGATGATTACGTGTACGTCTGTGCGTTCACTGCCATCACCATGCACCGCCTTAAATTGAAGATGGGCGCCCCGGGCCTCTCCGAGAACGAGAAGATTGCCGCACATCTATTCTGGCGTGACATGTGCAAGCTCTTCCGTGCTGAAAACGATCAGCCGATCACGGGTTACCCGGACAGTTTTGACTCGCTAGTGGCGTTTTGCGAAGCGTTCGAAAATGCTCCGAAACCCAAGCTTGAACGCGGCAATCTCATTATCACGGCGATTCATGAACAGTTTGTCTTCCGCTTCTTCCCCAAGGAGTTGCATTGGTTTGGCCATCAGTTACTGCGCGCCATGTCATTGACCACCACGCTCGACACCATGCAGGTCGACCGTCCTGATCCTGTCGCTGCCCAGCTTTTGCCGCAACTGGCTGGCTACATGATGGGCATGATGGAAATGAATGCCGACGATCCGACCGAAGCCTATATCGAGGAGCGGATGAACATGTCCAGTGAAGAGAAGGCCGAAGTGCGCAAGGGCATCCAGTCGCTGGACAAGCAATTCCCCGAGCATTACGTCGAAACGTACAAGAACGATCCTAAATTTGTAGGTTGCCCTTTCCATGCCGCGTTGGGAGATGGCGTTACACCGCAAAATGCGGCCGACAAACAAAGCATCAAGTCCATAGAAGCTCAGGTAGCGGCGTTGGGCGGCGACGAATAACTCCAACTCACTTTATTGCCATACATGACAATCAGCCCCGACAGGGGCTGATTGCGTAATGGATTAAAAAGGGTAGTGGTGACCACCTGGCTGCCAGGTCACCCAATGTGCGCGAGTGAATTCATCGACAGCATAGTGACCGTTGAAACGCCCGAGCCCGGAGTTCTTTTCACCTCCGAAGGGAGCGTTCGGCTGGTCATCGACGGTGATATCGTTGATGTGCGTCATGCCGGCGACGATGCCACGCGCGAACTGTAGCCCGCGTGCCATGTCTTTGGTAAATACCGCACTGGACAACCCATACTCGCTGGCGTTCGCAAGTCGCAGGGCGTGCGCTTCATCGTCGGCGATGAGCATGGGTAACAGCGGGCCAAATGTTTCATCGACGGCCAGGGCGTCATCGGCTTTTACGTTCCCGAAAACATGCGGGGGAGCAACAGACCGTTGGCTGAAGCGCCGAACAATTGGGTCAGGCCCGCGCTGTGTGCCTGATCAATCTTGCGTAACAGGCCATTCAACTGCGATTGATTGACGACAGGCCCAATCACGGTGTCCGCATCATCGGGGTTACCCACTTTCAGCTTGCTGACTCTCTCCACCACAAGGTCTGCAAACGCCGGGTATAGCGTGCGATCAACAATCACTCGGTTGACGCTCATGCATATCTGCCCTTGATGCAGGAAACGGCCGACCACGGCTGCGTGGGCCGCCACTTCAACGTCGGCATCACTCAACACCACCAGTGGGGCGTTGCCACCGAGTTCAAGGGCAACGCGTTTGATGTGCTTGCCGCCCGTGGCGATGCGCCCGACATTACGCCCGACGTCCGTAGAGCCGGTGAACGAGATCAACCTTGGCACTCGATGCTCCACGAAGGCGTCACCGATTTCTGATCCGGCACCTACAACAACGTTGATGGTGCCCGCAGGGAAGCCCGCCGCCTCCAGTAAGTAAGCGATCAACAATCCGCCGCTGACAGCGGTATCACTCGCAGGTTTTAGCACTACGGTGTTGCCTAATGCCAAGGCCGGAATAACGGAGCGCATGCTCAGGTAAAGCGGGAAGTTCCATGGGCTGATCACCCCCACAACGCCAAGCGGGTCACGAAACACAAAGCTCTGTTCGCCAGGCTTGTAGCTGGTCAAGATCCGACCCTCTACTTGCATTGGCATACTCGCGCATTCCCGAACCAGATTCAGCGTGCTTTGCCACTCGATGCCAGCCTTGATTCGAGTGCTGCCCGACTCTTTGATGAGCCAGTCGATGATTTCTTCACTGCGCTGCGCAACGATAACTGCAAGCTTTTCAAGCAACAAAACCCTCTGGCCAGCGTGTAGAGCAGCCCACTCCAGCTGTGCCTTTTCGGCAGCCAAGTAGGCTTCATCCATATCGGCGACCGAGGCGAGCGGCATGTCCAACAGCAACTCGTTGTTGAAGGGGTTGCGGTTGTCCAGGCGTTTGGTTGAGCGACCTGGCTGCCAGCGGCCGTTAATGTATTGATGACCTTGAATGGCAAATGGAGCGGGTGCGTTCTGGTTGTTCATTTAGGCGACTCGATCAATTGAATGGATTGACTTCCCTGCAAAATCAGGTGCGCATCCAGGCGCGGCCCCAGGAGTTCAGAGTGTGCTCACTCTGCGGCCATACGCCGGCTTCACGGTCTGCTGGCGCCAGTTCAAGTTCGGCCGAGAATTCCAGTCGGTTCCGATCGGCATCGACCACCATGAAAAACAGATTGTTGCCCGGACCATGACGGCCAGGGCCGAAGAAAATGCTGATGCGCTCCTTGGCAAACCGGTCGCCCCAATCACGAATGTCATTCCACTCATTGGTTTCGTAACAATGATGGTCCCATTCATTCTTCGACCCGCGGAAAAAGGCGAGGGAGTGATGCTCGTCGTCGGAGCGCAGGAAACACACCATGAGCTGACCGGTTTCCTGGTCGACCACGTTGTCGGAAATGGTGAAGCCAACGGTGTTGACGTAAAAGTCGATAATCGTCTCAAGCTCGGTGGTTTGGAACACAACGTGCTGCAACCTCGACGGCATGCCTTGCAGTTCAGCACTTGTATCGGGAAGTGCTACGCCGAATACTGTCTGGCGACCCTGTGGATCCCGAATGGCAAACGCGCCTGGTTCAAGTAAAGGCGAGGTCACCGGATCCATCTGGCATTCACGCTCAATCAGGTTCTGACGCAGCGCTTCCAGTTTGGCGTTGGAGTGGAGGTTGAAGGCAGCGGCCAGCAGGCCGCTATGGTCGGCTGGCGAAATGATTGCCGCTCGTTTAGGCCCCCGCATCACCTGGCTGCCATCTGCTTGTGGCGATGCGCGCATGTCCATCATTCGCGTATAAAAATCTACCTGGCGTTGAGGTTCTTTGCTTGCCAGGTGCAGGTAGCACAGTTGAGCAGGGGTCGAAGTCTGGAGGGTCGTCATGGAAAACTCCGCGATCAAAGAGTAACTGGGGAATGGGCGGTATTGGCAGCCGCGACGGCGACTGTCGTAGTCCTGTGCAATGCCCAACACGGACTGAAGAGCCAGAACTGTTTCTGACTCCTGAGCCTGGTCAAATATGGCGGCGACATAGCGGTCGGGACGTAGCAGCAAGAAGGTGCTGGCCTCGGCAAACAGTGCGCTTAACTCACCGTTGCGATCATGTACGATCGTGAGTCCCGCCAAAGGGGGCGGAAGCGGAGCGTCTTGTGGAATGATCACCATGCGCTTGGCATCCAGGTGGTTCCAGAGCGGGTGCTGCAGTTGATCCATGCGTTGGCTGCGCAGATCGCCATATTGAATCAAGGCAAAGCCAGGGCCGACATACTCATCCAGCAGTCGCGCGCAGCCTTGCGAATCGAAGAGTGTCGGCTGCGGGAACATTGTTCCGGCGCGCAGATTGCCGGCCTTACCTTGGGATAACACCAGGCCTTGGGTAAAACGAGGCTTGGGTTTAAATTTCATCTGCAGGAAGTAATCGCGCAGAGGCGGTATCAGCCCGATCACACGGAAGGTGCTGGTAATGAGCTTGGCGCGCAAGGTCGAAGCTGGCGCCATGACCACCCCGAGATTCAATGCCAGCTTGATCAGCGCCCAGGCATGATCGCGGCGTTCGCTTTCATAGGTCTCGAGGGCGCTTTGCGCCATTTGTCCCCGGAGTACCGCCACAAGTTTCCAGGCGATGTTATGCGCATCACGCACACCGCTGTTCATGCCTTGGCCCGCGTAGGGTGGGGTCAGGTGCGCAGCGTCACCGGCGAGAAAAACACGACCTTCCTGCCAGCGAGAGGCAACCCTGGCGTGGAAGGTGTAGACCACTTTGCGCACCAGCGAATAGGCTTTTTCACCCCGGAACGGCCGCAGCAAGTTGCCAAGGCTGGCGTCGCTGAGCATTTGCTCATCAGTCTCGTCGTCTTTGAGCATGAACTCGAAGCGACGTGTCTGATGAGGGCCGGGCACTTCTACGACAGGTCGCTGCGCGTCGCAATACACACGAGTCTGCCAGAACGGGTCATCGTCCTTATCCAGATCCACGACCAACCAACGGGACTTAAAGCTAGAACCCACCATATCGATACCCAGTTGTTTTCGAACCGGGCTTCTGCCGCCATCACAGGCAACCATGTATTGGGCGCGCACCTCAACCGTGTCACCGGCCGCGTTTTGTACTCGAGCAAGAACACCTGAGGCGTCCTGTGTAAAGTCGATCAGCTCATGGCAGAAAAGCGGAGTCAGGCTAGGGAAACGCTCCATGCCGTGCATCAGCGTGCGTTCGAACAATGGTTGCCTGAACGCATTGCGTTTGGGGTAGCCGTATTGCTTGCCGACAGGTTCGACCTTGCCAAAGCAACGTCCCCCTGGCTTGTCGAAGTAGTGAACGCCGTAGCCTTTGACGACGTCAGCCAGCACGGCTTCATCCAGCCCGGCTGCCTGCATGGTTCGCAGCGACTCATCGTCGATCGAAACGGCACGCGGTTCAGTCACGGTGCCGGCTTTACGATCAAGAATGGTCGTACGCACGCCGGCCTGTCCGAGGAGGTTGGCCAACGTGAGTCCTGTCGGGCCGGCACCGATAATCAGTACGTCAGTATTCACAGGTGTAAGGGTTGTCATTTTTATTCCCTCGGTGACCGCCGGGCTGGTCAGTCCAGTACTTCTGGTCTGTGCGCCAGCGCGGTCATGAGTTGTGAAAGATTGTCGGCAAGGGCGAGGATTTGCTGCCCTTGAACTTCATCCTGTTCGCTGTCGCGTTGCGAGGTAGGGCGCACGCAACTGATGCTGCCCACCACTTTGCCGTCGCCATCGAATATGGGGGCCGCGAGGCCGAAGACGTCAGCATCGACTTCGCTGGTGCTCAGCACATATCCCTGGCGGCGCAAGCGTTGGAGCGAGCGCCGGAACACCTCCCACGTCTTGCCAAGGTTGCTGGACTCGATGTCACTCGGGTTTTCCAGAAACAGTTGGCTTTGATGCCGTGAGCCCATGTTGGCGAGGATCGCTTTAGAGGTCGCCCCCATGAATAAAGGTCTTGGCGATCCTCGCGAGTAGCTCACTTGATTGGAAAGGTTGCCGGTTTGATGCACGCAGACCACTTGATCCTTGAACAGCCGACACACCAACCAGGCTTGCTCGGCACCCCATTGCGGAAAGGTCGACTCCAGGGAGTGCGCCGCGCGTACCAACGGATCACTGACGCGCAGTTGGCGATCCCAGGTAATGATTCTCGCGCCCAGCGCATAGCGACCGGCCTCCACCTGAAACAGCAAGTTGGCCTCGGCCAGTTCGCGTACATAACGGTAGGCAGTGGAGCGTGTGAACCCCAGCGCATTTCCCATCCCGTCGACCGTCCAGATGGGATGGTGCTCGGTGAACAGGTCGAGGATTCGAAGCATCCGCTCCAGGCTGGAGCCTTTGCTGTCTGCCAGGTGCTCGGTGGTGTCTTCGGAGTCAAACGGTCTTTGCATGTCAGCGCTCGTCTACAATACTGTTGCGCAGGATACCAATGCGCTCGATTTCGATTTCGACGATATCGCCCGGCTTCATCCAGACGGGTGGCTCGCGGAATGCACCAACGCCGCCGGTGGTGCCGCTGACGATGACGTCTCCAGGGGCCAATTCAGTGAACGCGGTGCAGTACTCGATCAACTTGCGCACATCGAAAATCATGTCGCTGGTGCGCGTGTGTTGCATCACTTCACCGTTCAAGCGAGTCGTCAGTTCCAGGTCCTGCGGGTCGACGATCTCATCGCTGGTGACCATCCATGGGCCGAACCCACCGGTGGCCGGGAAGTTCTTCCCTGGAACAAACTGGATGGTGTGCTTCTGCCAATCACGTACGCTGCCGTCGTTGTAGCAGGCATAGCCGGCGACGTAGTCCAAGGCGTCTTCCGGTTTGACGTGGCGAGCGGTCTTGCCGATCACCACGGCCAGCTCACCTTCGAAGTCAAGCTTGTGGGAAACGGTTGGGCGAACGATGGGCTGCAGATGTGCCGTCTGGCTATCGGCAAAGCGGGTGAAAATCATCGGGTAGGTTGGCATGTCCCGACCAGTCTCGCGCACATGCGTGGCGTAGTTGATCCCGATGCAGAGCACTTTTCCAGGGTTGGCAATAACCGGCAAAAAGGTGATTTCAATCAATGCCAGGCGGGGAAGGTCTTTCAGCGCATCAGCCCCCAGCTCGCTCAGTCGATTGCGCGTGATGGCTTCCTTGAGGTCTGCACCCAGGTGTGGCTTGAGCGATTCCAGGTCAATGACGTGGTCCCCTTCAACAATGCCGTACGTGGAACGGTTCTGGTAAACGAAGCTTGCGATTTTCATGGGTATGCCTCTGATTGCATCAATGATGAGAAACAGACTGTGAGGGGTGGGTTGTGGCTTGCTGGCGGGGTCAAGCCGCAGCAAGGTGATTGCCGTCAGCGCGATGACTCCCGGGATCAACGCTGCGCTGAGGATCTCTGACAAAACCCAGCCGGCTGCCAGCATCAAACCGCCGCAAACGGGCCCTGTAATGGACCCCACTCGCCCGACGCCAAGTGCCCAGCCGATGCCTGTGGAGCGTATTTCCTGCGGGTACAACTCGGCGGCCAAAGCGTTAAGACCTGCCTGCGCGCCCTGCACAAAAATACCCAGCAACAACATCGCGGGGAAAAGCGAATAAAGCGAAACAGGCAATTGGCTGAGCGCCAAGACGATCACCAAGTAGCCCATGAACTCGATGGTCAGCACGTTGACCGAGCCCCAGCGGTTCATCATCCAGCCCTGTATGACTGAACCGATTACGCCTCCCAGGCTGAAGAGAATGATCGCGCGAATGCCCATGCTCAGTGGTGCATGAGCGGCCACCAGCAGCGTCGGGATCCAGCTCATGATGAAGTACAAAATCAGCAAGTTCATGGCATACGGCAGCCAGAGCAGCAGGGTGCGGCGCCACATGCCATCTGTGAAAAGACGGTTCAGGGAAGTCGAGGAGGTTGCCTGTTGGCGCAGCTGCCCAAGGCTGGCGGGCAGTTCTGCGAGGTCGGGTGCGAGCCGCTTGATGATAGCGCTGAGGGCAGTACGACTGCCGGGCTTGCGACTGAGGAACTCAACCGATTCTGGAAGCCGCCATACCACGACACCGGCGACCAACAAGGGCAGCGCGCCACCGATCAGGAAAAGGTTTTCCCAGCCCCAGGTAGGGAGGAGTTGGTCAACCGTCACGCCAGCCAGCATGGCACCGAGTGGCATGCCACAGAACAGCAGCGTGACGGCACTGCGCGAGTAACGTCGCGGGCTGTATTCAGAGATCAGCGCCACCAGGTTGGGGATTGCCCCGCCGAGGCCTATGCCGGTCAGGAAGCGCACGACGAGCAGTTGCGAGACGTTGTTAACAAAAGCGGTCAGTAACGCGAATGTGCCGAACAGCAGGATCGACAACACCAGAATTCTCTTGCGCCCCAAGCGATCCGCCATAGGGGCCAGTAGCAGTGCGCCGAGCATCAAACCAAATAAACCCGCTGCAAACACCGGGGCCAGGGCTTGTGGCGTCACGTTCAAGGTTGACGCCATGGCAGTCACCAGAAATCCGACGATCTGGGTGTCGAATCCGTCAAGCACTGCAACCAGTACGCAGAGGGCGAGCACCTCCCATTGCAGCCGGCTGACAGGGTGGGCGTCCACTATGTCGCAGAGGATATTGCTGGGTGTAGGCGTGTGCATGAACTGGCCTCTTATTGTTTTTATTGTCTGGGCAGGCAGGTGCCCTTGACTGAGGCTAAATCTATTACGAAGCAAAAATCCTGTAAAGATAAAATTAACCAAAATCCCAAATAGCAGGAAATATGGTATTTTTGGGTCCTCGGCGGCATGCACCAGGGCTATGAGAGCCGCGTGCGGCTGCGTTTCTTTCATCAGGCTGCGGATGTCAGTTCATCAAATGAATAAGTGGATCACTCAATCATTCGGTCGCTTGATTGGCCGTTTTGGCATGCAGCCCGGGCTTCAGTGGCCTTCTCGGTCAGCACTTATTTTCAGTCTGCACACCACCACTGCAGCCCTCTTGGCGCTGGTCATCGCTCAAATGCTAGACCTGCACCATCCTTGGTGGGCTGCGATGACAGTCTGGCTGGTGGCGCAACCTACGCGAGGCCTCTTGATCGAACGCATCGGCGCGCGCCTGATCGGTACGGTGGTGGGAGCCATGGCAGGCGGACTTTTGCTGACGGTGTTCTTTGATCAGCAGCACTGGCTAATGCTCGCACTGGCAGCCTGGATCGCAGCGTGCGCCGGGTATGGAAACCTGTTTCGACATTTTCGAAATTACGGTTTTGTGCTGGCAGGATACACCGCAGCGATCGTCGCGCTGTTTGGTATTCAGGACCCCGTGCTCGATGTGGACCTGGCCCTTGGCAGAATCTATTGCACCGTCATCGGCGTGTTGGCTTCAGCTTGTTTTTCATGGACGTTTACAGGCAAGTCCGCGTCCCTGGAATCCGTGTACAACCGACTCGATGCGCTGATTGTGGCCAGTGTTCGCTACAGCCTCAAAAGGTTGCAGGCAGGCACTGCACACGATGCCAAAAGTTTTAGTGCGCTGTTGCAGGAATTAGCAGCGCTTGATCTGTGCCTGGATGAAATTGCTGCAGGTTCTCGAACAATGCGTTTACGGGTCTGTCGCACTCGCGACGCGCTGGGCGCGCTTGTCGATTTGCTCGTAAGTAGCCGTTTCGATGTTGGCGAAAAACTCCGATTTCCCTCTGACTTGTTGGTAGCAACTCATCCAGAATCGGCAGCTGCAATGGTGCTCGCGGTGATCAATGAGGTCCACAAAAACACTGAAAACCTCGCCGCAGGAACGCTGTTCGTTGAAAAGTTACAACGCGTCTTTGCAGCGTTGAATGCTTGTGAAGACGCCTGGCAGGGAAGCGTTGCAATCAACTCAACAGCGCGACTGGCACGCAACATGCCTCGCGGGCTCCAGACCCTTGATTGCGATGTCCATCGCCACCGCAATGTGGTGGGGCCTGGGTTGGTCAGACGGTCCAATGATGGTCATGACGGCCGTGTTGTTCGCCTCGCTGTTCTCCAGCCATAGCCACGCCAGTGCGGCGTTAAAAGACGTGCTTGTTGGCTCGACCGCTGGCGCCGTTCTTGGTGTGATCTGCCGCTTCTGGCTGTTGCCCGAAGTGGGGACGGTGTGGGAGCTGGCCTTGGTTATCGCACCGTTTTTGATGCTCGGAGCGTTGCTCATGGCTCGGCCCGGTACAGCAAAACTGGCGATCGACCTGAACATGACCTTTTTGTTAATCGCTCAACCGGGATTACAGGTGGACACCTCCCTTGAACATCTTCTGTTGCAGATGTTGGCAATTCTGGGCGGAGTATTCACTGCCGTGCTGACCTACCGATGGCTGGTTCCTTCCTCGCCAGGCTACCTGTGCAAGCGCCTGTGCAAGCGCATTGCGCGTCTCACACTGAAGATCCCGGATGCACCTACACCTGCTCGGGCGCACATTCATGATCAAGTCATTGATCTTCTGACAAGGCTGATCAGCCTTGAAAAAAGGCATCTCCACGGCTCATTGCTGCGTTCGAATGCGCAGCGACTGCCCAGCTTCTTGCTAACCACCGTACCGACCAACAGCCCCCCCGCGTACTGCGCCAGCACTTGGCGAGCCTCGCGACTTCCAGGTCGGCAACCAAAACGAAAACTGGCGCTGACCTATTTTGAATCAACCGGAGAACACCCATGTCTGACCGCCCATCACCGTGGCAAAACTTTACAGGCCAATACATCGCGGGCGCCTGGCGCTCCGGAAGTACGCGCAAGGTCCTGGAGAATCGCAACCCTTACGACAACGCGCTGCTGACCGAGCTTTCTCTGGGTGATGCCAGCGACCTCGACGACGCCTACCAGGCGGCAGCAACCGCGCAGAAAGCGTGGGCGCAGACGTTACCTAATGAGCGTGCTGCGTTGTTCATGCGAGCCGTTAACGTGCTGGAAGCCAGGCACGAAGAAATTGTCGACTGGTTGATTCGAGAGTCAGGCAGCACGCGTACTAAAGCCGAGATTGAATGGTCGGCTGTGCGTTCAACCATGATCACGGCGGCGGCCATGCCTTCGAGAGTCGTCGGTCGCATTCTGCCAATCGACACCCCCAATAAAGAAAGCCGCGTTTACCGTAAACCACTGGGTGTGGTCGGGGTTATCAGTCCGTGGAACTGGCCGATGCATCTATCCAACCGGTCTATCGCACCCGCACTGGCACTCGGTAACGCCGTCGTCGTGAAGCCTGCCGACGATACGCCGGTGACCGGCGGCTTGCTGTTGGCGAAAATTTACGAGGAGGCCGGTTTTCCGCCGGGAGTTTTGAACGTAGTCGTCGGCGATGTGGCTGATTTGGGTGATGCCTTTACCCTGCACCCGATTCCAAAATTCATCTCTTTCACGGGATCGACTCGGGTCGGGCGGCACATTGGCGCTTTGGCAGTAACAGGTCCGACACTCAAGCGAGTCGGGTTGGAGTTGGGTGGGAATGCTCCCTGCGTGGTGCTTGATGACGCGGACCTCGATCTGGCGGTGCACGCCGCCGTTGTGGGGCGCTTCCTGCACCAAGGTCAAATCTGCATGAGCAGTAACCGGATTATCGTCGACGCCTCGTTGCAAAAGGATTTCGTCGAAGCGTTTGTCGAGCGCGTTCGCCAGTTGAAAGTCGGCGATCCTGACCTTGCAGATACAGTCATTGGCCCGCTGATCAACCGTCGCCAGTTGGAGGGCGCAGTTGCCCGGATAGAAGCGGCTAAGGCCGAGGGTATCGAGATGCTGTTGGGTGGCGCGGCGATGGGGCAGGTCCTGCCACCGCACGTCTTCGTAAATGTGGACAACATGAGCGACCTGGCCCAGGCCGAGCAGTTTTGCCCGGTGGCACCGATCATCACGGCTCGCGATGAAGCTCACGCGCTGGAGCTGGCGAACCAGACAGAGTTTGGGCTTTCTTCGGCGGTATTCACCAAAGACGAAGGCCGAGGCTTACGCTTTGCGCAGCAAATCGAGGCCGGCATGACGCACATCAACGACATCTCGGTGAACGATGATCCGAACAACATGTTCGGCGGCGAGAAAAACAGCGGTATTGGGCGATTCAATAGCGATTGGATCATCGCTGAGTTGACCAGCGATCACTGGATTTCGGTGCAGCACAAGCGTCGCGATTATCCGTTTTAACTGCAGCTGCAGCATGCCTTTCGGATCAGTGCCCTGAATTTTTCGGGGCATTTTTTAACAGTTTTTCCATGACGGGCAGACGTTTTTTTTCTTCATGAAAAGGAATTTGCTAACACTGTAACCGTCAAGAGTTTGCCTCTTGGGGAACCTTCAAAACAACAAAAATATCGCGATGCGATAAAAGTAGGTGTTAATGTGCCGGATAGGCCGTCTCCGAATGCTCAGGTTGACGACAATTGAAATGTTCAGCCTTACAGGAGATACCAGGCGTGGCCAAAACCCTTCTGCAGAAACTCTGGGAAACCCACGTCGTCCGCCATGATCCGGACGGCTCTGCGGTGCTCTACATAGACCTCCACTTGATTAATGAGGTAACAAGCCCTCAAGCCTTTGAGGGTTTATCGGTTGCTGGCCTCAGTCCATGGCGGAGCGCCACGATAATTGCTACCTCCGACCACAACGTGCCAACCAAGGACTTGGACGTGGGCATCCAAGATCCTGTAGCAAAAATTCAGGTTCAGACACTGGAACGCAACTGTGATGAATTGGATTTGCGCCACTTCAGGATGGGTGAAAAAGGGCAGGGGATTCTGCACGTCATCGCGCCTGAATTAGGCGCCAGCCTGCCCGGTATGACTATCGTATGTGGCGACTCACATACCAGTACCCATGGTGCTTTTGCTGCCTTGGCATTTGGTATAGGCACCTCTGAAATCGAGCATGTACTCGCGACTCAATGCCTTCGTGTGTCACCCATGGCGTCCATGAGCGTCCAGATCGACGGCGTATTGCCACCTTTTGTGACTGCCAAAGACCTGGCACTCAGCTTGATTAGCAAGATAGGTACAGCAGGAGCCACCGGCCATGCCATCGAGTTTACAGGCAGTACGGTTCGTGGCTTGTCCATGGAAGCGCGCATGACCCTTTGCAATATGGCCATCGAAGCCGGAGCTCGCGTCGGGCTGATTGGCGTAGACGAGGTCACGTTAACCTATCTGCACGGTCGCCCTCACGCGCCGAGAGGTGGAGCATGGGAAGCCTCCAGTGCGTTTTGGCGAACACTTCATAGTGACCCCGGAGCGGTCTTCGAAGAGGTTGTTTACCTTGATGCAGCGACGATTACGCCTCAAGTTTCCTGGGGGACGTCTCCGCAAATGGTGTGTGGTGTATTAGACGAGGTGCCAGATCCCTCGAGCGAAGAAGACCCAGCCAAGCGCCAGGCACTGGTTCGTGCCCTCGACTACATGGGGCTGGAGGCTGGTACCGCGATTGTTTCAATTGAGCTGGATAAAGTGTTCATAGGGTCGTGCACCAATGCGCGCTTGGAGGACCTGCGCGCGGCCGCCCAGGTGGTGGAGGGTCGCAAAGTCTCGTCTCGGATCAAACAAGCGTTGGTGGTGCCTGGCTCGGGCTTGGTTAAATCCATGGCAGAAGCAGAGGGGCTGGACAGGATTTTTATTGACGCCGGCTTCGAGTGGCGTGAGCCCGGTTGTTCCATGTGTCTAGGCATGAATGACGATCGGCTGCTACCGGGGGAGCGTTGTGCATCGACTTCAAATCGAAATTTCGAAGGTCGTCAGGGGCAGGGCGGCAGAACGCACCTCGTTAGTCCGGTGATGGCAGCGGCGGCTGCTTTAGCGGGGCACTTTGTGGATCTGACCGCGTCTGGGAAACGGAGATAAACGTAGTGAAAGCATTCAAACAGTTTTGCGCGGTGGTCGCGCCGCTTGATCGTATTAATGTTGATACCGATGCCATTTTGCCAAAGCAATTTATGAAGTCGATCAGCAAGTTTGGCTATGGGGATTATCTTTTTGATAACTGGCGTTATCTAGACGAAGGGCAGCCAGGCGACGATTGCTCAATTCGCCCCATCAACCTGCAATTCGTGCTCAATCAGCCGAGGTTTCGGTCAGCCGAGATCCTCTTGTGTCGAGATAACTTCGGATGCGGTTCCAGCCGCGAGCACGCTCCATGGGCATTGCGCGACTTCGGAATCAAAGCTCTGATCAGCACCAGTTTTGCTGATATTTTTTATGGAAATTGCCTCAAGAACGGTGTGCTTCCCATTGTATTGACCAAAGATGAAGTTGATCACCTTTTTACACTTGCGACCAGCGATGTACCTCTGCGACTGGTGGTCGATCTCGCTGCCCAAACGATTGTCCAGCCTAGTGGAGTCGTTCATCATTTTGAAATCGATGCATTCCGCAAAAATTGCCTCATTCTCGGCCTTGATGAAATCAGCCTGTCGCTGACGCATGCTGATGCTGTGCGCCTGTACGAGAGCATGCGACGCACCACCGAGCCCTGGTTATTTCAAGACGGGTAACCCTGCGGCGCGATTCATCAGACAGAGGAGGCCAGTGCTGTCATTTTTTGAGTCATCACGGCGCCGGCTTGGGCCACAAGTGGCGCTAGTCGCGTCTTGGTTTCATGTGAGGCCTCGACAACAGGTATCACTAAACTAATGCTCCCAATAACCCTTTTGTCGTCGAAAATAGCGGCAGAAATACCGGCGGCGCTATTGCCTAACTCGCCTGAAGTTATAACTGCCGGCTCGTTTCTCAGCGTGCGCAGGGTTTGTTTGACTTGCGCCCAGTCAATGCCAAGGCCAAACCGATCAAACTCGGCCATCCACGCTTCATAGTATGGTTTGACTTGCCGCAGCGGAAGATGCGCCAGGATGACCTTTGAGGCTGCACCTTGGTACAGAGGTCTTGGAAGCCCGCGTTCGTAGCTAATGTCCTGCTTGAAACGCGTGGTGAACTCCTCGTGTACGCACATGACTTGCCCCCGGAAGTACCTGCATAGAATGGCAATGCTCCCGGACGGGGCTGCATCAAGCATCTCTCCCATGACCAACCTTGCGGATTGGATCATCGGATCACCCACCCTCATTTTTCTATCCAGCGCGATGATTGCAGGGCCCAGAACATAACGCCCAGGCGTGAATGCGCTGATGTACCCGGCAACCGACAGCGTTCGGAAGTAGCGGTAAGTATGGCTAGCCGATAGCCCCAATTCCACGGCCGCTTCATCCACAGACCAGTCGTTTTTGGTATCCCCGCTGAACAGCTCAAGCAAGCGCATCAAGCGGTCCTGGGAGCTTCCTTTGGCGTCTTGGGCAGCTAAGGCTTTCATTTCTGACGTGTGGGTGACGTGCTGCGTTTTCAACTCAAACCCCTTAGAACGGTCCGCTTGCCATAGTCAGGCACTTTACAGGCAACCGTGGCTGTCAGCGCTCTAAAAACAAAAATAGCGCTATAGGATAAATCTGTTGACCTTGATCAAAATAAACATAATTATCGCATTACAACAAATCATACAAAAACACCTTGAGGTGTGAGGATTCCACATGAGCCAGCTCACGCAGCCATCGCGTCCAGAGATCGACGTAGCGCCGATTCTCGATCACGGGAAGTGGACGTCGTATCAGAAGCGGATTCTTTTTCTGGTCGCCCTGGTCATGGTGTTCGATGGCGTAGATGCACAGGTGCTGAGCCTTTCGCTTTCCACGATTTCATCCGAATGGGGTATTAGCCGCTCGGCCTTCGCACCCCTTCTAGGGTTTAGTTTTATCGCAATGGCACTGGGTACAGCGGCGGGGGCATCCTGGGAGACCGCATCGGGAGAAAGTGGACGCTGGTAGGGTCCTCTATCACTTTCGGTCTAATGACTTTATTGGGAGCGTTCGCCGATGACGTGATGTTCCTGGGGGTATGCCGAGTTATCGCGTCACTGGGCATGGGAGCTGCCATGCCTAATGTCACGGCAATGCTGGCTGAGTACACCCCTGTACGGCGGCGCAGTCTGGCACTGGCCATCGGTATGAGCGCGCTGCCCTTTGGAGGCATTGTCGTCGGCTTGCTGGGCGCGCAAATTCTTCCCGCACTTGGATGGCGTACTTTTTTGTGATCGCCGGCTGTGGTCCGTTATTCGTCGCGTTGGCGTTGGTCATTTGGGTGCCGGAATCGTTGAGATTTTTGGTGGCACGTAACGTCAAACCGGTCGCCTGTTTGGCCATCATTCGGCGATTGGGGCATGCGGTGTCGCCGACGACAACGGTGACGGACAGCGGAGAAAAAGCTGCGGTAGAGAAAGCCTCCGTGCAAGCGTTACTCGCCAGTGAATACGCCCGAGATACCTGGATTCTGGCGGTCGCGTTTTTTACTGTAATTCTGTCTAGCTATCTCATGTTTACCTGGTCGCCTTCTCTGTTTGTCGAAGCGGGATACAGCGTCAGTCTGTCAAGCGCAAGTATGGCTGTATTTAGTCTT
This sequence comes from Pseudomonas sp. TH10, assembly GCF_016651255.1. Lineage (GTDB taxonomy): Bacteria > Pseudomonadota > Gammaproteobacteria > Pseudomonadales > Pseudomonadaceae > Aquipseudomonas. Next base: position 11,129 of record NZ_JAEKEG010000012.1, on the reverse strand, counting down.
GGCGGATTGATTGGGGGAGTCGGCGGCGGCTGGCTGTTCACTCGCTTTGGTTCGCGCAAAACGATGCTCTGCATGGCCGCGGGTGCGTTGACATGTTGTGCGGTGCTGATGGTGACGCCGCTTCAACCAGCAGCGAACACTCTTCCGATCATTATCGCGAGCTTGCTGCTGCTTGGACTCTGTGTGCCGGGTACTCAAGCCATCCTGTTTGTTCTGGCAGCGCAGATGTTTCCTACCTCAATGCGTGCAAGTGGAGTTGGCTTGCCCGCAGCCTTTGGAAGGCTGGGCGCGGTGTTGAGTGCCTTCATCGGGCCTTGGATCCTTGCCAGTACGGGTACTCGGTTCTTCGGTTTTATTGCGGCCATGATTTTGATTCTTTTTGTCGCGCTGGCCCTGGTCCGTCGCCACATCGCACGGACCGCATTTCAAGTCCCCAGCGATGCACCGTTGAACGAAGCTCGATAGATAGGTAAGGAGATACTTGTGAGTAACGATGCCTTTAGAGAACACATTGCCCACGACAACATGACACCTCTCTGGGAGGTGTTGCGCGGGCTCACCCCACGCGAGCCAAAGCAGACGGCTGATCCGGTGATCTGGCGTGCCGAAACCATTCGCCAAAATATGAAAATGGCCTGTGAAGTTATCTCCGCCGAAGATGCGGAGCGCCGCGTGCTTGTGCTGGAAAATCCTAAGTTTCGGGGCAAGTCGCAGATAACATCATCCCTATACGCGGGAATCCAAATGATCCTGCCAGGGGAGGTCGCCCCCAGTCATCGCCACACCGCGTCTGCGCTAAGACTGATTTTAAGTGGCGATGGCGGCTTCACCACCGTGCATGGCGAAAAGGTGCTGATGAGCCCGGGTGACTTTGTCATCACGCCCACGAACGTTTTTCACGACCATGGGGCGCAGGGCACGGAACCTGTTATGTGGCTGGACGGCCTGGATGTGCCTGTTGTGCAAATGCTCAACGCCGGTTTCTCTGCTGATGACCCGAATCTACGTCAGGCCCTGACACGTCCGACAGGCGACTCCAATGCGCGATTCGCCGCTGGCCTGAGACCTGTAGGCGACACCCACGGCGGCCCCGTCAGCCCGCTTTTTCACTACCCCTATTCGCGCACACGTGCGGCGCTTGAACAGTTGTCGCTAGTCGATGAGTGGGACGCATGTAACGGTTTCAAACTGATGTTTACCAACCCAACCAATGGGCTGTCCCCGATTCGCTCGATGGGTGCGTTTATGCAGATGTTCCCTGCTGGGTTTAAGGGCACGAGGTTTCGTGAAACCGACGGAGCTGTTTGCTGCGTCGTTGAAGGCAGCCTGCGCGTTCAGATCGGTGACGAAACGTGGACAGCCTGCAAGGACGACGTGTTTGTCGTTCCGGGTTGGGCATGGCGCTGTTTTGAGGCGGACGAGCAATGTGTGCTGTTCAGTTTTTCCGATCGACCGCTGCAAGAACACCTCGGATTTTGGCGCAGCGAAATCAATCCGAGCGCAACTACTACAACAGGAGAAAAACCATGAAAATTTGTCTGTTTAACGATAACCGTTTGGGCCTGATCGAGGGCGACATTATCTATGACGTTTCCCAGGCTCTGCGTATTTTGTCGCCTGCCCGTTATCCGTTTCCACGCCATGACCTGCTGATCGCTAACCTGGCCGAGCTATGTCCCGAAATCTCCCTGGCAAAGGGAAGCGCAGCGGTCTTCAAATTAAGCGATGTCGAGTTGCTTAGCCCCGTCGGTAACCCAGGAAAAATTGTGGCTGCACCGGTCAACTATCAGGCTCACCTTGATGAAGCCATCGCAGATACGGAGACGTTTACACGTGCGAATGTCCGCAAAATCCAGGAGACGGGCCTCTTCCTGAAAGCCACCAGCTCGCTGATCGGTGTCAGTAAGCCGATTGTGATTAATCTTCCAGAACGCCGTACCGATCACGAAATCGAGCTAGTCGCTGTTATTGGCAAGCGTGCCAAGGATGTGAAGGCAAAGGACGCATTGGCCTATGTTGCCGGATACAGCATTGGCCTGGACATCACGATCCGCGGACCCGAAGAGCGAAGCTTGCGCAAATCGTTGGACACTTACTCGGTGTTGGGGCCATGGCTTGTCACGGCTGATGAGCTCAGCGACCCGCAGGGCTTGGAGTTGCTACTGGAGGTTAATGGTGAGAAACGCCAGCACGCCAATACTCGGGATTTGATCATGAACGTGGCAGAGCTGATCGAATTCGCCTCGACCTATTACACACTTGAACCGGGTGATTTGTTGTACACCGGAACGCCCGAAGGTGTGGGCCCCATTGTTCACGGTGACCAGATCAAAGCACGAATTGAAGGGATCGGTGAAATTGTTGTCGAGGTTGTGTCGTCATGAACCTACAACACCCGATTGTAATCATTGGGGGGGCATTGGCGGTCTGGCAGCAGCGCTGGCACTCTCACATAAAGGCTTCAAAACGCTCTTGATCGAACAGGCCGAAGAGTTTCGCGAAGTCGGTGCGGGGATCCAGGTGGGCCCTAACGGTTTTCGCGTGTTGGAGACGCTCGGCGTCGCTGATCAGGTACGCGAACTGACCGTGTTGCCCGATGATTTGATATTCATGGACAGTGTCAGCGCGGAGGTGGTTACCACCATCCCGACAGGCGCAGAGTTTCGGGAACGCTTCAAATATCCCTACGCCTTGGTGCATCGTGCGGACCTGCATTCGGTTCTTCTGGCCGCGTGTCGCGAGTCCGCTGATGTCGAATTCAGGATCGCCACTAGAGTGGTGGGCTACGAAGACGATGGCCTGTCTGTGTGCGTGACTACCGACCAAGGTGAAACCATTCGGGGTTGCGCACTGATTGGTGCAGATGGGCTCTGGTCGAAAGTCAGAGAGAAAATTGTCGGCGACGGTGCGCCTGTGGTCTCCGGGCACATTGCGTACCGGGCGGTGTTGCCCATTGAGGACGTGCCGCTTGAGTTTCGACGTAACTCGATGATTCTTTGGGGGGCCAAAGTCCCACCTGGTCCAGTACCCGCTTCGAGGCGGAAAGCTGTTCAACCTGGTGGCAGTCTTCCACAGCGATCGCTATGTAGAGGGCTGGAACACCGAGGGCGACCCTGAAGAATTACGTCGTCGGTTTGCCGGTACGTGTGACACCGTACAAACGCTACTGTCCAAAATTGAAAGCTGGCGGATGTGGGTATTGTGCGATCGTGAACCCGTGAAAAACTGGAGTCAGGGACGTACCACGCTTCTGGGCGATGCAGCGCACCCCATGCTGCAATACCTTGCACAAGGAGCATGTATGGCGATGGAAGATGGCGTGGTACTCGCACAGGAAATTGAAAAGTGTCAGGGTGATTTTGAGTCAGCTTTCAAGGCCTATCAGGCTCGAAGATATCTTCGCACTGGCCGTTGCCAGGTCATGGCACGTGTTCATGGGGAGTTCTACCATGCCGAAGGAGTGGTAGCCGAACTGCGTAACGGTATGCTTACCGCTCGCACCCCTGAACAAGCATATGCCGGACTTTCCTGGTTATATGACGCGATAATTTAGAGCATCCAGTGACGATCAATTATTCAATGTGCTCAAGTGGCCGTGTTGATCGTCGCTTTCTGCTGTCAGCAATGATCATTCTATAAAAATAAAAAGGGTGAAAATCGTGAACAACAAAACTTGCCCGCCACTTCTGTGGTCCGCGGTACTGTATTTTTGTGCGTCAGGCTCGGCATGGTCTGAGGATTCCGATTTTTTCAAAGATTCAACCGCTACACTTCAGGCCAGAAATTACTACTTTCAACGCAACTATTTAGACATACGCGGGGCCGAGAAACCCAAGGCAGAAGAGTGGGCTCAAGGCTTCATTCTGAATTTCAAATCAGGTTATACACCAGGTACGATCGGATTTGGCATTGATGCAGTTGCCACACTGGGCCTCAAACTCGATAGTGGCCCTGGAAGGGTAGGGACGGGCTTGTTGCCTATCAAGGATAGCGGCGCACCTGCCGATGATTACAGTCGCGTAGGGCCAACCTTAAAAGCCAGATTTTCTAAAACCGAGCTGAGGCTGGGTGAACTTCAACCCGACATTCCCGTCTTGCCCTTCAGCGATATTCGTCTACTTCCACCTTCCTATGAAGGAACCTCTTTTTCCAGTAGCGAGCTTACTGGACTGACCCTTCAAGGCGGGCGTATTAAATCGACCAGCCTTCGAAATGAAGCCGGGGACGAAAAGCTGATCGCTATGTTGGGCTATGTTCCGCAACGCACCGCGTCCAGCGATGCCTTCAATTATATGGGGGTGACTACAGTTTCAACGAGTCACGAACCACCGTCAGTGGTTGGTACGCTCAGCTGGAAGATATTTACCGACAAAGCTATGCTGGCATTAAGCACAAACAGTCATTGGGGCGCTGGTCATTATTCGGTACGTTGGCACAGTTTGATGCTGTTGAAGACGGAGATCATCTAATAGGTCAAGTCGATAACCGCGCTTTGTATGGCACCCTCGGGGTGGCACGGTCTGGCCATACGGTGACTATAGGGTATCAAAAGATGTACGGCGATACCGCGTTCCCCCGAGTGTTCGCCAACATAGCGCCCTTGGCCAACGAACTGCCTACGTATGACTTCTCATCGAAAGACGAGGTGTCCTACCAAGTGCGTTACGACTACGACTTCGCGGCAGCGGGGATCCCGGGATTGCTGTTTTCGACGCGATACGTGACAGGGAACAATGTTGAGACGGGGCGCGGCTATGAAGGTAAAGATAGTGAACGCGACATCGATATGTCTTATGTTTTCCAGAGCGGGCCTGTCAAGGGGTTGGGTATCAGGCTTCGCGATGCCGTAGCGCGCTCTAATTACAGAACTGATATTGATGAGTATCGCGTCGTCCTTAGTTACACCTGGAAGCTTTTGTAGCGTTGGCCGATCAGTAGACGTATCCCGTGTTGAACCTCCTCCCCATTCGCGTTCACCTGACTTAGTTCTGCCGAGGAAGGCGGTGAAATTACTCAATCGTCTATTTGACTTAAGCGAGCAGTCATGGCTGTGGGTACCGTGACCCCGTTAAAGATTGGAGCAAAGGCCGAGTATCGAGATGCTGTGGGGGGCGCGGCAATGGGCAGGTCCTGCCACCGCACGTCTTCGTAAATATGGACAACATGAGCGACCTGGCCCAGGCCGAGCAGTTTTGCCCGGTGGCACCGATCATCACGGTTCGCGATGAGGCTCACGCACTGGAGCTGGCGAACCAGACAGAGTTTGGGCTTTCTTCGGCGGTATTCACCAAAGACGAAGGCCGAGGCTTGCGCTTTGCGCAGCAAATCGAGGCCGGCATGACGCACATCAACGACATCTCGGTGAACGATGATCCGAATAACATGTTCGGCGGCGAGAAAAACAGTGGTATTGGGCGATTCAATAGCGATTGGATCATCGCTGAGTTGACCAGCGATCACTGGATTTCGGTGCAACACAAGCGTCGTGCATATCCGTTTTAACGGCGTCTGCAGGAGGGTTGTGTAGTAAATGAAAATGTCCCGCATGTTCGGGGCATTTTTTATCAGTCAACGTTTCGATCTTTTACTGCTCGATATACAACTTGTTGAGCAATGTCAAAAGCACTTCTCGCTCGTCACTCGTGAGTGCAGCAGTAGCGTTAATATCGCTTTGCATGGCGACTTCCCGAAGTTTTTTAAGCAACTGCTCGCCAGCCTTGCTGAGAAACAAACCATACGAGCGCTTGTCGGGATTGCTGCGCACGCGCATGGCAAGGCTGCGCGCCTCCAGCTTATTGACCATCAGCACTGCCTGCGGGGGCTCGATAGCCAGGGCTTTGGCTAAATCGGCCTGCATCAATCCAGGTGACTGATCAATGATGGTCAGCGCTGTGAACTGGACGGGGCGGATGTCGTGCTCTTCGAGGCTGTTGGATAAGTCCTGGGTGATCTTCATCTGCACGCGCCGCATCATGTAGCCCACCAAATTGTTCAGAGAACTGTCGAGTTTCTCTGGGAGAGCCGGTTCAGGCGTGGCTTTGCGCTTTTGCAGCATGGGGTAGTCCTGTTTGGATCGAACGGTTAACGATTCTAATGATTTTTCAGTTGCCTTCCCAATCATCGTTAAAATATGGCGGGGGTTATCGTCTCAAGGCGGTAGTTCCCGCTGTGGGCGGCCAGCTTTGCGCGGGCCGGAAATAGCAGATCGTGTTTCAGCGGTTTGCTGCTCTGATTGCGCCGATGATTATGTGGGTGAGTTCATCAATAAGCTCCATGGGTGAAACGCTGATGTCTTCCTCGCCGCCAGGAGCAACGCTTTGCAGCATTCCGATGACTGCTCGAGCCAAGACCACTGTTCTGCTTTTCGAAAAACTCGCCCCGGCCACGGCGTTTATGATGGACACAAGGGACTGGGCGTATTCATTGCGCAGAGCGGTAATGCGCGCTTGTTGTGTTGAAGAGAGATTGAAGATTTCTCGATCAATCAGAGTGAGCTTTCTGGCATCGCTTGATTGGAAAGTCACGAAGGTCTGGACGAACAGCCTAAGCTCCGACAGCGCGGTCCTTTTACCTTTCAAGCTGAGCCTTGTCCGATGAAGAAGGTCATTCATCGCCTGTTCCATCAGCTCGAACAACAAGCTCTGTTTGTTCTCGATATGGTTGTAGAGGAGCCCGGCTGGACACCCACCAGGGAAGCGAGATCGCGCAGGCTCGTCGATTGGTAACCGTGCGTACTGAAGCATTCCAGCGCGGTATGGAGCAGTCTTTCTCGAGTGCCAGCAATTGGCTGCAGCGTAAGTGCTTGGTTCACAGGTGTATCCCGATACGAGAGTCATTTGAGTCTGTCATGCGCTTCTGCGTACCCACCGCCGGGGCCGTCCGGCGGCGGCTTCGCCCTGTTTACTCTGTCACCTTAGAAGGGGTAGTGGTGGCCTCCGGGTTGCCACGTGACCCAGTGCGCGCGAGTGAATTCATCCAGGGCGTAATGCCCGTTGAACCGTCCCAGTCCGGAGTTCTTCTCGCCCCCGAACGGCGCATTGGGTTGATCGTCGACGGTGATGTCGTTGATGTGAGTCATGCCGGCGACAATTTGGCGAGCGAATTCCAGGCCGCGCGCCATATCCTTGGTGAAGACCGCGCTTGAAAGGCCATAGTCGCCCGCATTGGCGAGGGCCAGCGCGTGCTGTTCATCGTTGGCGATAAGGATAGGAAGGATGGGGCCAAAGGTCTCTTCCATGGCGAGCTCATGGTCAGCCGGCACGTCACCGAAAACGTGAGGTGGGAGTACGAGACCGGAGGGCGAGCCCCCACCAATTGTTTGAGGCCGGTGCTTTGCGCATTGGCAACTTTGCGCAGCAGGCCATCCAGTTGGGCTTGGTTTATCACGGGACCAATCACGGTGTCAGCCTGGTCCGGGTCGCCCATCTTTAACTTGCTGACGCGCTCGGTGACCAGTGCCGCGAACTCGGGGTAGAGCGAACGGGCAACGATCACCCGGTTAACGCTCATGCAGATCTGGCCTTGGTGAAGGAAGCGCCCGACCACCGCGGCATGCGCGGCAATTTCTATGTCTGCGTCGTCGAGTACGACAAGTGGGCTGTTGCCGCCGAGCTCCAACGCAATTCGTTTGATGTATTTTCCGCCGGTGGCAATTCTGCCAACGTTGCGACCAACGTCCGTAGAACCGGTGAACGAAATAAAGCTGGGGGTCGGGTGTTCGACGAAGGCATCGCCAATCTCCGAGCCGGCGCCGACAATCACGTTCAATACGCCCGCCGGAAAGCCCGCCTCTTCAAAGAGATGGGCTATCAACAGGCCACCGGTAACGGCGGTGTCGCTGGCCGGTTTGAGCACAACGCTATTGCCCAGCGCTATCGCTGGCACGACCGAGCGCATGCTCAAGTACAACGGGAAGTTCCAGGGGCTGATAACACCAACGACACCCAGAGGCTCGCGGAATACGAAACTCTGCTCGCCGGGTTTGTGACTGGTCAGAATTCGCCCTTCCACTTGAAACGGCATCGCCGCACATTCACGTACCAGTTTGAGAGTGGTATGGCACTCGAAGCTCGCCTTGATACGTGTACTGCCGGATTCCCTCACCAACCATGAGGTGATTTCCGCTGCGCGAGACTCGATGACACGAGCCAGGTTGTTCAGCAGTGCAGCCTTCTGTGCAGGGGCGGTGCGTGCCCAGCTGGACTGTGCATGATGGGCGGCGGTGTAAGCATCGTTGACGTCTGCGATGGACGCCATGGGCATGCTTAGCAGTGGGCTGCCGGTGAAGGGATCAACGTCATGGAGCATGCGCGTGGAACGACCTGGGCGCCATTTTCCATCAATGTACTGGTGGTCGGAAACGGCATAAGGTGGAGGCTGCAGGGGGGCAAATTCGTCTCCTTTTACGCGGTGCAGGACACACCGCACTGAATGCTTTTATTTGAATGTGAATCCTGAGCGGACTCAGGATTTTTTGCAGGAGTTGCTCAGTAAACGAGGCGTTGAATGATCGGCAAGCGGCGCGCGGGATTGCCCCATAACTACGTCTTTCGTACGTGAATTTGGTATGGAGCGCGCTGTCGATTTCTGCGGTTATCGCTTGTAGGTTTGCAGGCCAGGTTTGATGCTTTTGTCATCCAGAAACTGCTTCATGCCTTGCTCACGACCACCCTCTTTGTCGAGCAAGCGCGATTGATCGAGCTTGGCATACAGGTAGTCCTCGCTCTGCTCCCAGGTCAGTTCGCGGCAACGTTTGAAGCCGATCTTCGCAGCGCGAAGCACCACCGGATTTTTTCCAGCAGGTTGTTGGCCAGTTCGATGGTGGTTTCACGCAGTTGCGCCAAAGGCACACTCTGGTTTACCAGGCCCATGGCAGCAGCTTTCTGCCCGGTGAAGGTTTTGCCGGTCATGATGTAGTACAGGGATTCGCGGTGACCGCAGGTATCGGCCATGGCTTTGCTCACCAGGTTGCCGGGTGGGATCCCCCAGTTGATTTCGGAAAGACCAAAGGTGGCCTCGTCGGCGCAAATGGCCAGGTCGCATGCCACCAGTGGGCTGAACCCGCCGCCGAAACACCAGCCGTTGACCATCGCGATAGTGGGTTTGCTGTACATGCGTAGCAGCTTCCACTGCCAGTAGGAGGCTTCGCGACGGATTTTTCCTGGAGTATTTCCGGGCCGGCGTCCACCTCGCGAAAGTATTCCTTGAGGTCCATCCCGGCTGTCCAGGCTTCCCCGGCCCCAGTGAGCACCAGGACTCCCGCGTCAGGGTCCTGCTCCAGCACCTGCAATACGTCGGCCATCTCACGGTTAAGCGTTGGGCTCATTGCATTGCGTTTTTCCGGGCGATTAAGAATGACCCAGGCAATGCCTGCTTCCAGCTCAACCTTTACTGTCTGCCAACGACCTTCGTAGTTATTCATCAGGACAACCTGTGTTTGTGTGAATGGTAGGTGAAAGCTAGCCTTCCAAAATAGTTATGTCAATTAACTAATATTGATATTTTTTTCAGGGATGCTCAACGAGGCTCGCAGGAAACGTAGCGTCAACTCGATTGAGAGGCGAGTGATTGGCCATTATTGCTAGGGCTTTATGGAGTTTTCAAAAAATACACGCCGATTTTGCTTGTCGAAGGACGGCGATATTTTGATGGTTTATTCTTTTTATTGGTTAATAGAGTTAATTTGTTGTGGGTGCGCGCCATCACAAATCGCCGTCAGAACGGGGCAAGGGTGGGCGCGAAGAATGCATCCCAGCGTGCCGGCAGGGTTAGAGTCCGGCCGGCGATCTTTAGTCAGTCCCTCAGGAAGGGCAGCGTTACCTCTAGAGCGATCTTCACCATGGCGGCATGGTGTCTGGCCTTGGGTAGGCAAAAACTTAAGAAGTAACGGGCTGACTCCTGCTTGCTTGAATGGATTGGATCGTCCTCGCGTCCCTGACTCACGCGCGCTGCGCGCAGCCAAACGTACCCCAGGCTCAGCACGGCCAGCCACTGAAGGAAGTCACCCGCACTTCGGTACGGCGCCTCGGGATCCCGGGCCTCTGCCGCGCGAATGTCCTCGACGCTCCGTTCAAGTTGGTCGCACTGCTCAATCAAGGATTCTGCGCCGTCGCGCCATGCTGGATTTTCTACAGCCATTGACGCTTCAGTTCGATACAAGGCCATCAGGGTGGGCAGGGTGGCGCAAGGGTTGCGCAGCACTTTGCGCAGCAGCAGGTCATTGGCCTGAATCTCGTTGGTACCCTCATAAATCATGGCGATACGGCTGTCTCGTAAGGTCTGCTCGATCGGGTATTCCTGGCTATAGCCATAGCCACCGAATACCTGCAGTGCGGCGCTTGCCTGCTGAAAGCCTTGTTCTGTGAAGTACGCCTTGACCAGCGGTGTGAGCAACGTTGCGAGTTCAGTGCTTTGCCTGCGCTGTTCTTGATCGGCTGCGTATTCGGATTGGTCCAGTAGATGGGCAACCCAATAACCAAGCATGCGCATGCCCTCGCTCTGTGTTCGCAGGGAGAGCAGTGTGTGACGCATGGCAGGGTGGTAGTGAATGGGGTCTGCCTCCGCCGCCATTGACCCAGCGGGTCGCTTCAAAGCGCGCATCTGCCGCCGTTCGGCGGCATAGCTCATGGCGCTCTGCCAAGCGGCCTCGGTATGACCAAGCCCCTGCATGCCAACGTAAAGCCGTGCCGAATTCATCATCACGAACATGGCTGCGAGGCCTTGGTGTGCGTGACCCAGCAGCCAGCCACAGGCGCCTTCAAAACGAAGGGTGCATGTCGCGCTCGCGCGAATGCCCATCTTGTGCTCGATGCCATCGCAGTAAACGGCGTTGTGGCTTCCGTCATCCAGCCGTTTGGGTACCACGAATAACGAGATGCCGCGACTGCCGGCGGGAGCATCAGGCAAGCGGGCGAGTACGAGGTGGAGAATATTGTCGGTTAGATCGTGCTCGCCGCCAGAGGCGAATATTTTGTTGCCACTGATTCGATGACTGCCGTCGTCATTTGGCTCGGCCCGTGTGCGCAGCAGTCCGACATCGCTACCGGCTTGTGGCTCGCTAAGGCACATCGTAGGGAGTAATTCGCCACTGACGATACCTGGGAGGTAACGTCGGCGAAGCCACTCTGGAG
>NZ_JAEKEG010000011.1 GCF_016651255.1 Pseudomonas sp. TH10 | reverse complement strand
CGAATACACGCTGCAGCAGCAACGCAACACCCTGGCGGTGGTGGCCCACGAGTTGCGCAACCCGCTGACGCCCATCAGCATGATTGCCGGGCGGCTGGCGAGGGTGCCAAGTGCAGAGCTGCCACGCATGCAGCACTCTGATCGAGGGCAGGTCAAGCACATGTCACGGCTGGTGGAGGACTTGCTCGATGTCTCCCGCGCCACTTCCGGGAAGCTGCGTCTGGACTGCAGCCTGATTGATATCGTCCCGGTCATCGAAGACGCCGTCGAAATGTGCCGGTCGTTGATGACCGATCGCGGTCTGCACTTTACGGCTGATGTGCCGCAGCAGCCCCAGATGATAAAGGGTGATGCCGTGCGCCTGACGCAAATCCTCGACAACCTGCTGGGCAACGCCGCCAAGTACACCCCGGCGGGCGGCGTCGTCACGCTGGGCGTCACAGCCCAGGGCCACAACCTGATCATCCGTATTCGTGATAACGGCATCGGTATTTCCGCCCAGGCGCTGCCGTTTATCTTCGAACCGTTCGTGCAAGACAATCATGCCATGGGCTTCAACAGCGCCGGCCTGGGTATCGGCCTGACGGTGGTGCGCGATCTGGTCGAGGCACACGGAGGGCGCGTGACCGGTCGCAGCGAAGGCGATGGCCAGGGCAGCGAGTTTGTGGTGACCTTGCCCCTGATTTGAGACCTCACGGATGAAAAGCTCGCTTGTTCTGCGGTATCGTCCCACTCCAGGGATCTGATCGCTGACAAGGAGTTCGCCATGGTACTGACACCCGATCGTCTGATGAAAATCGCCCGCACCAACCCGGCCAACGTCGAGATCCTCGAGCGTCTGCCGGCCCCTGGCCTGCAGCAGTGCATGCTCACTGCCGGCTGCCTGTTCCAGGCCGTGTGGAACCATCGCGACGCAAAACCTGCCGCGTGGGGCATCAAGGATTCGACGTCTTCTACTTTGACCAGGACTTGTCACTGGGAGGCGGAGAACGACGTCATCCTGGCGGCCAGAGGCGCTGTTTCAAGACCTCGACCTCAATATTGAAATCAAGAATCAGGCCCGAGTCCGCCACCTGTGGTACGGCGAGCGCTTCGGCGGGGTGTATCCACAGCTCAATTGCGCAAAGGAGGGCATTGATCGCTACCTGATCGAGGGCACCTGCGTGGGCGTGGATGTGCTGACCGGCGAGGTGTATGCGCCTTATGGCCTGGATGATACCGAGCAGGGACTGTTGCGGATCAATCCGGTGAACCATCAATTTGATCTGTTCGGAAAAGAAAGCGCTCAGCTATCAGGCGCGCTGGCCTTGGCTGGAAATTGTCTATCCGGCTGTTTGAGGCAGGAAAAAACGAACTTGCCTGATCCGCTTTCCTCCAAGAACAAGGGATGCACATAGCGAGGAGGGCGCAATGCACGCAACCATCGATGTAGAAACCGCAGCGTCGCGCCAATGAGCCGCTACCAGGCCTGCATCGGCTGCGCCGGCTGGAATCTGCCTCGTGACCAGTGGCCGATGTTTGCTGCTGAAGGCACTCATTTGCAGCGTTATGCATCGCAGCTGACGGCCGTCGAAATCAACAGTTCGTTCTATCGCCCCCATCGGCCGAAGACTTATCAGCGCTGGGCCGAATCGGTACCTGCGGGGTTTCGATTCTCGGTCAAGCTGCCCAAGCGGATAACCCATGTTCTGCGCTTGCAGGATTGCGAGCCGCTGCTGGACGAGTTTCTCGGCCAATGCACGGCACTGGGCGATGCCCTGGGCTGTTTGCTGGTGCAGCTACCGCCCTCCCTGGCGTACGACGAAGCCATGGCCACGGCATTTTTCAGCGCCTTGCGCCTGCGTTACGGCGGGGCCCTGGTGCTTGAGCCTCGGCATTTCAGCTGGCAAAACGCTCAGGCGTTGTTGGTCGAGCAGCAGGTCGGGCAGGTGGCGGCTGATCCAGCGGCCATTCCTGGCGGTGACGTGCCGGGTGGCTGGCCGGGATTGAGTATTGGCGCTGGCACGGCTCGCCCCGTATTTACCACAGCGCCTACGATATCCAGCGCCTGCAGGCACTGGCGCAGCAGGTGCAATTGGCGATCCAGGCAGGACGCGAGGCCTGGTGCATCTTTGACAATACCGCCAGCGGATTTGCCGTGGGCAATGCCTTGGCCCTGCAATCGTTACTCACCCCGGCGAGCAACAAAACGCTCGTTTGCAAATAGCCTTCAATTAGCGCTTCGCGCAGTCGATAACCTGATCAGAACAGCCATCTGCAGCATGGCTGCACCCAACTGATCGGGGATGCACAGAGTGTCGATAAAATTACGTTTGATACTGCTGATTGGTACCGGCTTGCTGACGGCCTTGATCATGAGCCTGGTCAGTTATATGGGAAACACGCAGATGGCGGAGGCGGTGAGCGATAACGAAGTCAGCATGGCCGCGCTGCGCAATCATCTTGAAGCCGACATGATGCATGACGCCCTGCGCGCCGACGTGTTGTCGGCGATGCTGGTCGGCCTGGGAAAGAGCAACAGCAGCCAGGCAGAGGTGCGCAACTCCATCGATGAGCACGCGGGACGTTTCCGTGAAGTGCTGGGCAACAACCTCAAGCTGCCGGTCAACGCCACCCTCCAGGCTGGCCTCAATCAGATCAAGCCGAGCCTCGATACCTACATCAGCGCCGCGGAGCGGATTGTCGGGCTGGCGCTGGAAAATCCTTCGGCTGCGCAACAGGAACTCGGCACTTTTAATGCCGCATTCAACCAGCTCGAAGACCAGATGGCTGCGCTCAGCGAACTGATCGAAACCGATACCCAGCACACCAGCGTCGGTACGCAACAGGCCATCAGCAACGCCAATTTTGCCCTCGGTGGTGTGCTGATCGCCAGCCTGTTGTTGCTGCTGGTGCAGGGGCGCTGGGTGCTGCGCAGTATCATGGGCCCGCTGCAAACCGCCAGTCGCATCGCCGACAGCATCGCCCACGGCCACCTGAGCGAGGCAATTGCCGAACCTGCCGGCAAAGATGAAGCCAGCGCCCTGATTCGCAGCCTGGCGACCATGCAGCGCGACTTGCGCGGCATGATCGAGGTCGTGCGCAGCAACGCCCACGGCGTGAGCGGCATGAGCGAACGGTTAAGCAATGGCTGCCATGAGGTCGCTGACAGCAGTCAACAGCAAAGCAGTGCCGCCAGCACCATGGCCGCAGCCGCGAGCGAAATGACCGCCAGCATCGAGGAGATCACCCGGCATGCCGAGCGTGCGCTGAACATGGCCAACCAGGCGGAAAACCTGGCCAAGGAAGGCGGCCGGGTGATCCATCAAGTGGTCAGCGACATGGATGGCATCGCTCGCTCGGCGCAGCAGTCGGCGCAGGTCATCCGCACCCTGGACAAAGAGTCCGAAGGGATTTTCAGCATCATCCAGGTCATCAAGGGCATTGCCGACCAGACCAACCTGCTGGCACTGAACGCCGCGATTGAAGCCGCCCGCGCCGGAGAGCAGGGCCGTGGTTTTGCCGTGGTCGCTGACGAAGTGCGCAGCCTGGCGGGGCGTACCAGTGCGTCGACCCAGGAAATCGCCGGCATGGTTGCGCGCATCCAGCAAAGCACCCGGGAAGCGGTCAGCAGCATGGAAGCGGGGGTGGCTCAGGTCGACAAGGGGATGGCGGTGACCGCCGAGGTCGAGCGGGCGATCCGGGAAATTCTCGATGCCACGCTCAATACCACCCAACTGGTCAACGACATCACTCGCACCATTGGCGAGCAAAGCCTGGCCAGCAACGAAATTGCCCATCAGGTGGAAATGATTGCCGGGATGTCAGAGGGCAACAGCCGTGTGATTGGCGAGACGGCCAACACTACTGATGAGCTGGCGAGCCTGGCAGGGCAGTTGTCGCAGTCGGTTAACAGGTTCCGGCTTTGAAGCCGCGGCAGGCGCTGGCACAGCCCGCGATCTTTTGAACCGGCGTCTCACCCAAAAATGCATCTAATGTTTTTAGATGCATAAAAAAACATTTACAAGCAGAATGCATGCTGTGATTATGTTCGTGCGAATTTAAAAAAACAAAATCGCATGCGGCGCTGATTCCAATCAGGCCATAACAAAAACGACATAAACACAGGCTTGAAGCCGGCACTGCCCCTGGCCGGACTTTTCAGCGAAGGAGAACCTCTCCCGTGCATCGCTTATTGAACAGATCCCTCTGCGTCACCCTGCAAGCCCTCAGTGTGGTTGCACTCGGCGCAGCCTTTGCGCAGGCCCAGGCCGCCGGCACCTTGCGAGTTGGCCTCAACGCCGATATCCGCAGCACCGAGCCTGGGGTCAACCGTGACGAGAATACCGATACCGTGATGCTGCACATCGTCGAGGGCCTGGTGGCCCATCGCGAGGATGCATCGGTCGGCCCGTTGCTGGCCAAGGAAGTCCAGGTTTCCAACGAAGGCCAGACCTATACCTTCAAGCTGCGCGACGGGGTCCGTTTTCATAATGGCGCGACGCTGACGGCGGCTGATGTCAAGTGGACCTGGGAGCACTACCTCAATCCCAAGACCCAGTGGCGCTGCCTGGCGGAGTTCGATGGTCGCGGCGGGGCGAAGATCACCGGTATTGCCACCCCCGATCCGCTGACTGTGGTCTTCACCCTTGATCAGCCGAGCGGACTGTTTCTGGCCTCCATGGCCCGTCCTGATTGCGGCGGTGGTGGCATTCTGCACCCGGACTCAGTGGCGGCGGATGGCAAGTGGAAAGCCCCGATCGGTACCGGCCCGTTTACCCTGGCCGAGTGGAAACCCGGGCAGTCGGTGGAGCTGGCACGCTTCAAGGATTACAGCGCCCGTGACGATGCCGGCCCGGATGGCTTCACCGGCAAGAAACAGGCATTGGTCGATGTGCTGCGCTTCATGATCATTCCCGATGCGTCTTCGGCCAAGGCGGCGCTGCTGTCGAACAACATTGACCTGCTGCCGGACGTGACCGCCAGCGATGCCCAGGAGCTCAAGGCACTGCCGGGCGTGCAGGTGTCGGTCAGCCCGATCATGGCGATCTGCGGTTTGCTGTTCCAGACCAACGATCCTCTGCTCAAGGACGTGCGCATTCGCCAGGCCATCGCTCATTCACTGGACTACGGACAGATGGTCACGGCCTTGTCCAACGGCCTGTCCGAGCCGAACAATTCGGCAATACCGCAGACCAGTGCTTTCTACGACGCCACGGCGAAACAAGGCTACAAATATGACCCAGAGCAGGCTCAGCGTCTGTTGAAAGAGGCCGGTTACAAAGGCCAGCCGATCAAGATGATCGTCAACAAGCGCTATCAGCAGATGTTCGACATGGGCGTACTGAGCCAGGCCATGGCCCAGGGCAGCGGCCTGAATATCGAGATGGAAACCCTGGAGTGGGGGACCCAGCTGGAGCGTTACCAGAGCGGCAACTACCAGATGATGTCGTTCTCCTACTCATCGCGACTGGACCCGGCCCTGGGTTTTGATTCGCTGATGGGCGACAAGAGCAAGGAGCCGCGCAAGGTGTGGGACAACCCCCAGGCCCAGGGTTTGCTGCGCGAGGCCGTGCGCGAGAGTGACACGGGCAAGCGCCAGGCCTTGTTCGATCAACTGCACAAGATGATGATTGAGGACACCCCGATGGTGATCATCTACAACGGCACCATTATCGGCGCGTTGCGCGACAGCGTCCGTGGCTACCACTCCTGGCCGGTGGCCAAGCCACGCCTGTGGGGCGTGAGCCTCTCGGCTCATTAAGGCGGAGTCTGATCATGTTGCGTTTTATCCTGCAAAAACTCGGGATGGCGATACCGACACTGTTGCTGATTTCGGTGATGGTGTTTGCGTTGATCCGCTTGATTCCCGGTGATCCGGCGCTGCTGATGCTCGGCGACATGGCCGACCCCAGAGCCTGGCCGACATGCGCCGCAACCTGGGCCTGGATAACAGCCTGGTGACCCAGTTTCTCATCTGGATCAAGGCCGTGCTCAGCGGTGACCTGGGATTCTCCATCAGTACTAAACAGGCGGTATTGCCGCTGATTCTGGAGCGTTTCAGCGTCAGCGCGATTATCGTCCTGGTGTCGGTGCTGCTGGCCACGCTCATCGCGGTGCCGGTGGGGCTGATCGCCGCCTGGAAACAGAACAGCGCGCTGGACCTGGGGCTGGTGACCACTGCCACCTTGCTGCTGTCGATTCCCAGCTTCTGGCTTGGCTTGCTCCTGCTCCACGCGTTCGGCATCAAGCTCGGCTGGCTGCCGGTGGTGGGGTACGTCAGCTTTGCCCAGGCACCCTGGCAGGCCATGAGTTACCTGGTACTGCCGATCGTCACCCTGACCTTGGTGGAGCTGGGCGCGATCACTCGCATGGCCCGGGCCAGCACCATTGAAGTCCTGCGCCTGGAATACATTGCCCATGCCCGCGCCAAGGGGCTGTCGGAACGCGCGGTTCTCTGGCGGCACGCCTTGCCCAATGCTTTTGCGCCAACCTGGACCCTGGTCGGGCTGATCCTTGGCAACCTGCTGGGCGGCATTGCGGTACTGGAAACCGTGTTCACCCTGCCGGGCATTGGCCGGCTGATGGTGGACGCGATCTTCGCCCGCGACTATCCGGTGCTGCAGGGCTGCCTGCTGCTGATCACCTTCATCTATGTGCTGGTCAACCTTTGTGTGGATCTGCTTTATCCGCTGTTCGATCCAAGGGTGAAGTTATGAGTTCGAATCTACCTGTGGCGCCGCTTGTCGACACCGCCACCCCCGCAGGCAAGCGGCCCCGTGCCTGGCCCGCGGCCAACGCCATGATCGGCGGCAGTCTGCTGCTGATCCTGATCGCCCTGGCCTTGCTGGGACTGGTCTGGACGCCGTTCGACCCATTGCGTCTCGACTTACTGTCGCGGTTGCAGGCGCCATCAGCCATTCACTGGCTGGGCACCGATGAATTCGGTCGCGACGTGTTCAGCCGGCTGTTGATCGGCGCCCGTACCAGCCTGTGGATCAGCCTGCTGGCGGTCAGTGTCGCGGTGATCGCGGGGACCTTGATCGGCATGCTGGCCGGCTACCTGCGCGGCTGGACTGACCGCGTGCTGATGATGTTCAACGATGCGCTGCTGGCCTTCCCCGGCATCCTCATGGCCCTGGGCATCATGGCGATCATCGGCGCGAGCAAGTACGGGATCGTCCTGGCACTGGGCATTGCCTACACCCCGTCGGTGGTGCGCGTGGTGCGCGGCACCGTGTTGTCGCTGCGGGAGCTGGAGTACATCGAAGCGTCGCGGGTGATCGGCAATTCCGAGCTGTACACCATGCTGCGGCACATCGCCCCCAACTGCCTGGCGCCACTGTGCGTACTGGCTACCAGCATGTTCGGCTGGGCATTGCTGTCGGAAAGCGCCTTGAGCTTTCTCGGCCTGGGCGTTCCGCCACCTGCGGCGACGTGGGGCAACATGCTCGCCAGCAGCCGACCCTATATTGCTTCGGCGAGCTGGCTGGGAATCTTCCCGGGGCTGTTCATCTGCCTGGCACTGTTGGCTATCAATCTGTTCGGCGACGCGCTGCGTGATCGTCTCGACCCCCGGATGAGGAAATAAGCATGGCGACTGATACGTTGCTGAGCGTGGAAAACCTGAAGATTCGCGTGGGTGAGCACGGCGCACTGGCGGTCGACGACCTGAGCTTCAGCGTTGCACCGGGCGAGATCGTCGCCCTGGTTGGCGAGTCGGGCAGTGGCAAGACCATGGCGGCCCGTGCGGCTATCGGCCTGCTGCCGGCGCCGATGCAGGTCTGCGCAGGTCGCCTGGAGTTCCAGGGGCGTGATTTGGTAAAGCTCGACACCGTACAGCTGCGCGCCATTCGCGGCGCCAGCATTGGCATGGTGTTCCAGGAGCCAATGGTGTCGCTCAACCCCGCGTTGAAAATCGGCCAGCAGATGAGCGAAGCGCTGCAACTGCACACCGACCTCAGCGCCGCGCAGATCAGCGAGCGTTGCATCACGATGCTCCAGCGCATCGGCATCAAGGACGCCGAACGCTGCCTGGAATCGTACCCGCACCAGTTTTCCGGCGGCATGCGCCAACGGATCATGCTGGCTTCGGTGATGTTGTTGCGCCCGGCGTTGCTGATTGCCGACGAGCCGACTACCGCGCTCGATTGCCTGGCGCAGCTGGACGTCATCGAGCTGATGCTGGAACTGACCCGGGAGCAGGGCACGGCTATCCTGTTCATCAGCCATGACCTGTCACTGGTCGCACGCTACGCCCACAAGGTAGTGGTGATGCGTCACGGCAAGTCGGTGGAGCAGGGCAGTATCCAGGACATCCTTCTGGCACCGAAGGCCGAATACACCCGCCAGTTGCTCGAAGCCTTGCCACGGCGCGGCGCATTGGCGCCATTGCCGGCCAGCGACGGCCCGTTGGTAGAGGTCGATCAGGTGTGCATCGAGCATCCCGGGCCTACTTCGTTCTGGGGCAAACGCCACTACAAGCGCGTGGTGCATTCGGCCAGCCTGGCGATTGCGCCGGGGAAACCCTGGCGCTGGTCGGCGGCAGCGGTTCGGGCAAGACCACCCTGGGGCGTTCACTGGTGGGGCTGATCAAACCCTGTGCCGGGGCCATTCGGTTCAAGGGCGTGGACATTCTCAAGGCGGCCAATCGAACCCATCGGCTGCAATGCCAGATGATTTTCCAGGACCCTTATTCATCGCTTAATCCACGGATGAAAATCGGCGAGATCCTGGCCGAGCCATTGCGCCATGAACCGGCGCTCAATGCCCCGCAGCGCCGGGAGCGCGTGGCACAGACACTGCGCGATGTGGGACTGGCCGAACAGTTTATCGAGCGCTTTCCCCACCAACTGTCGGGTGGTCAGCGCCAGCGAGTCGCCATCGGCCGCGCACTGGTGCGGCATCCGCAACTGGTGATCGCCGACGAGCCGATTTCCGCCCTCGACATGACGATCCAGAAGCAGATCCTCGAACTGTTCGAGCGTCTGCAGGCGCAATACGGCTTCGCCTGCCTGTTCATCTCCCATGACCTGGCGGCAGTGGAGCGCATTGCCCACCGCGTGGCCGTGATGCATCAGGGCGAAGTCGTGGAGGTGGGCGCTCGCGAACAGATCTTCGACCACCCGCAACACCCCTATACCCGACAGCTGCTGGCGGCGGCGAGCCCGCTGGAAAAGCTGAGCGACGGCGGCTACCGAATACGACCCGCAAGCTTTTGATTTAGCACCCTGATGACACCCGGCGCGCCAGCTTCAAAACGGGCGCGAAGGGGGAAGTCATGTCCGAAAAACAATAAGACCTACTCATCCATCACGACTGCCAGGAGCCAATGACAATGCATAAGAACAACCTGAACCTGATCTTCAAGGGCGTAAGCCTCATGAGCGGCGGCTTGCTGTGCGCCCCGGCCTACGCCGATTTCATCAAGGACAGCAAGGCCGACCTGGAGCTGAAAAACTACTACTTCAACCGTGACTACCGCGAAGACGCCGGGCAATCCAAACGCGAGGAGTGGGCCCAGGGTTTCATGCTCAACCTCAAGTCCGGTTTCACCGAAGGCACGGTCGGGTTCGGCGTCGACGCGGTCGGCATGCTCGGCCTGAAACTGGACTCCAGTCCGGATCGCTCAGGGTCGGGCCTGCTGTCGCGCGACAACGAACCTGAGCCCGGGCAACCGAGCTACGTCAAGCGCGCCCACGATGAGTATTCCAAGCTGGGTGTGACCGGCAAGGTGCGCTTTGCCAAGAGCGAATTGCGCAGCGGATACCTGGTACCGGACTTGCCGACCTTGCAACCCAACACCAGCCGCCTGTTCCCGCAGACGTTCCGCGGTACTCAGGTCACGTCGGCGGATGTCACCGGCCTGAACCTCACTGGTGGCCAGATCGACCGGACCAAACAACGTGAGTCGACCGACTATGAGGACATGGGGTTGACGGGTCAAAGCGGCGCTTACAAAAGCTCGGCCAAGAGCGATCAGTTCCGTTTCATGGGCGGCGATTACAAGGTCAATCCGAACCTGACGTTGACCTATCACTTTGCCCAGCTGGAGGACATTTACCAGCAGCACTATGTGGGCCTGAAGAACAGTTTTGCCCTGGGCGGCGGCGTGCTCAAGAGCGACATTCGCTACTTCGACGCGGACAAGGCGGGCGCCGGGCTGGCGGGCAAGGTGGATAACCGCGCGCTGAGCACGCGGGTCGCCTACAGCTACAAGGGACACAGCCTCGGCGGCGGGTATCAGGAGCAGTTTGGTGATACGCCGTTCACCTATGTCGATGGCACCAACACCTATCTGTTTTCCGAGTACCAGTTGAGCAACTTCTCCCAGACCAACGAGCGGGTGTGGCACGCGCGTTATGACTTTGATTTCGCTGCGCTGGGTGTGCCCGGGCTGACGTTCTCGACTCGCTGGGCCAAGGGAGATCAGGCGCAAGTGTTGGGTTTTGCCGGGGAAGGGCGTGAGTGGGAGCGGGATATCGACTTGGGGTATGTGTTCCAGTCCGGCGCGCTCAAAGGCGTTTCATTGCGCTGGCGCAACGGGATGAGCAAAGCCAATTACCTGCGCGACATGAACGAAAACCGCGTGATCGTCGGTTACACCGTGGCGCTTTGGTAATGAGCCTGCTGAACAAGATCAAAAGATCGCAGCCTTCGGCAGCTCCTACGGGGGATGCCTACGGTGCGAGTCAGGCCTTGTTGCGCGCGACGCCCATCTTGCTGGCGACTTCCAGGTGCCGATGCAACAGGGTCGATGCCCATTCGTTGTCGCCCTGCTCCAGCGCATCGAGAATCGCCAGGTGCTCGCGGCAGGGAGACCTTGACCCGCTCGACGTTGCTCGCCGAATGGAACTCGGTGAGGCGGCGCAGGCGGTTCTGTTGCTGGATCGCCTGCAGGATGTAGCTGTTGCCAGAGGCCGCAGCCAACAGCTCGTGAAACTCGGCATTGCATTCAAAAAAGCGCTGCCCGTCCACTTGACCTTCAAGCAGCTCCAGCTGCCGCTCCCGGCACCGACGGAATTGCTCGGGGTTGACCTTGAAGGTCGGCTCCAGCAGCCCCGCGGGCTCGAGCAGCATGCGAAAGCGATAACTCTCGAAGCGGGTTTGCGCGCTGCTCAGGGTTGGCAGGAACAACCAGCCGTGACCGTGCCTGCGCTGCATTACGCCTTCATCGGACAGGCGCAACAAGCAACGGCGCAGCACGCTTTTACCGACGCCATAACGGCGCAGCAGGTCGCTCTCGGAGATCTGATCGGGCAGCACCTGGTTAAGTCGGTCATCGATCAGGCGCGTGTACAGGTCGTCCTCCTCGTTGTGCAACTCGCTGACCTGCTGTGCCAGTCCGCTGGCCGTCTGCAGCGGTACGCGAAAACCCTGCTGCGGCAAGGGCTCGATCAACTGCTGCTCGGCCAGGTACGACAGCGCGCTGCGAATGGGCGAGCGGGACACGCCCAGGCGCTGGGTCAGTTCGACTTCCTTCAGATGAGTACCGGGTTGCAGGTCGCCCGACTGGATGGCGGAAAGAATCTGGCCGGCGACTTTGGTCTGCAGCGAGGTGAGTTGAGACATGGCGCGAGGTCGTTCCTGTGGCAGGGGAAGGCAAGGATACCCGAAAAGCCCGGGCCGCTTCGATTCGCCCGAAACGGAATTATAGGCGGCGCAAATACATTTAATAAGTAAAAGTCACTATTTGAGCTGTATTACTTTCAATATAAAAACATTGCCGCCGCATCAATGGCAATTATCAGGAAGCGTTGTGATGACCTATGTACCTCTGCCCAGAGCCCTGCCTCAAGAACGGGGCGTCGACCCTCGCGGGATCGTCGAATTTCTCGAGGCGGTGAGTGACGCCGGGATCGAGCTGCACAGTTTCATGCTCTATCGCCAGGGAGCGGTGGTGGCAGAGGCGTTCTGGCAACCTTATTCGGCGCGCCGCATGCACGTGCAGCACTCGGCGACCAAGAGCTGGACGGCCACCGCCGTCGGCCTGCTGGTCGACGATGGACGCCTGCAGCTCGACGCCAAAGTCGTGAGCTTTTTCCCTGAACTGTGCCCGCCACAGATCAGCGCGAACCTCGCCGCCATGACCGTCGAAGACCTGCTCACCATGCGCACCGGCCATCAGCGCGGCATTTCCGGTGGCGCCTGGCGCAATCTGCAAAGCAGCTGGGTCGAGGCCTTCCTGCACGAGCCTGTGGACGAACCCCGGGCCAGTCATTCATCTACAGCAGCGCCTCAAGCTTCATGCTCTCGGCCATTGTCACCCGTGTCAGCGGGCAGACCATGCATGCCCTGTTGCAGGAGCGGGTCCTGGGTTTTCTCGGGATGGACAAACTGGAGTGGGATCTGGCGCCAGGTGGCTTCAATTCCGGCGGCAATGGTTTGAGCTGCACCACGGAAGACTCACTGAAGTTCGGCGTGCTGCATTTGAACAAAGGGCAGTGGCAGGGCCGGCAGTTATTGTCGCCGCAGTGGATCGCCGCGGCCACTCGCAACCAGGTCGAAGACGTGTGGATGGGCGAATTCGATGGCAAGCAATACCTGCCGCGCAACAAGGATGGTGCCAGCGAAGTGCAACGTGGAGGGTATGGCTACCAATGGTGGATGACCCGTCACGGCGGGTACTACGCGTCTGGGGTTTTCGGCCAGTACTGCATGGTGCTGCCCGACCAGGAAACGGTGCTGGCCTTCACCTGCGGCCTGCAGCTCGGCGAACGCCGTTTGCAGGCGGCCATCTGGGAATATTTGTTCCCGGCCCTGGGCCGCGCAGCGCGGACCCGCAAGCGTCCCGGTTGCAACTCGATGCAGCGATCGAAGGCCTGCGCCTGCCCATGCTGCAGGGCTTGACTGAATCTCCCGAGGCTGAAGCCCTGCAGGGGCGTTTCGCCATCGAACCGAACGAGGACGGTGTGCGCGAGATCAGCTTTGATTTCAGCCCTGGCGAATGCGCGTTCAGCCTGGTCGATCATCGCGGAACCCATCGCCTGCGAGTGGGTTTGCAGCAGCCGTTGGAATCGATCACCAGCCTTACCGGTAACTATCTGCATCACCAATACCAACCACCGCAGACCCCGGTAATCGCCCATGGGCGCTGGACCCCTGATGGTGAGTTGCGAATGGACTGGCGCTTCGTCGAAACCGCTTTTGGCGACCATGTCCGTTGCCGTCTGGAAGGCGGTCGCCTGCTGTTTGATCGCGGCGTCAACACCAACGCCGGATCAATGCAGCGGCCGACCCTGACCGGCAAGCGCATCTGAATCTTTTGACACTTTACGGAGCACTGTAGATGAACCAGACCTCGACTTCGGCGCTGTGGGCGCCCTTTACCCCGATGCGCCAGTTCGATCGCCAGCGGCTGCTGATCGACAGCGCCGAGGGCATGCACTACACCACCACCGACGGCCGTCAGGTGCTCGATGCAATGGCCGGGCTCTGGTGTGTCAACGCGGGGCACGGGCAGGGGCAAATCGTTGAAGCGATTCGCGAAGCGGCGGGGCGCCTGGACTTTGTGTCCTCGTTCAAGATGAGTCACCCGGCGGCACTCGCCTTCGCTGACCAGTTAGTGGCGAAGGCTCCGACGGGCCTGGACAAGGTGTTCTTCACCAACTCCGGCTCCGAGGCCGTCGACACGGCGTTGAAGATCGCCCGGGCCTACCATCAGGCTCGTGGCGATTGTCGCCGGACCAAACTGATCGGCCGCGCCAAGGGCTATCACGGCATGGGCTTCGGTGGGCTGTCGGTCTCCGGGATTGGCCGGCAGAAACGTGACTTCGGCCCGTTGCTAGGCGACGTTGCACACCTGCCGCTACCGTACGATGCCAGCTTGCGTTTCAGCCCCGGTCAGCCGGAGCAGGGCGCGCATTACGCCGACGCGTTGCTGCAATTGCTGGAAATTCACGACCCGGCGACCGTGGCGGCGGTCATCGTCGAGCCGGTCACGGGGTCGGGTGGGGTGTATGCGCCGCCACTGGGTTACCTGCAGAAACTGCGCGAAATCTGCGATCGGCATGGCGTACTGCTGATTTTTGATGAGGTGATCAGCGGTTTCGGGCGCCTGGGCGAGTCTTTCGGTGCGCAGGTGTTCGGCGTGACGCCTGACCTGATGACCCTGGCCAAAGGCTTGACCAATGGCGCCGTGCCCATGGGCGGCGTGCTGGTCAGCGGTGCGGTGTATGACGCGTTCATGCAAGGCCCTGACCAGGCCATTGAATTGATGCACGGCTACACCTACTCGGCGCACCCACTGGCGTGCGCCGCCGGGCTTGCGACCTTGGCAGTGCACGATGAGCTGCGCATCAATGCCCATGTGCAGCAGGTCGCGCCAGTCTGGCAGAACGCTGCACTGGCATTGCGCGAGCAGGGCCTGGTGCTCGACGTTCGCGCCATTGGCTTACTGTGCGCGGTTGAACTCAAACCCCGTGAAGGCGCACCGGGTGCCCGCGCCGCCGAGGTTGCCCAGCGGTGTTTCGACGCCGGGGTGCTGGTACGCGCGTCAGGGGAGAATATCGTACTGTCGCCGCCTCTGATCATCACGCAAGAACAGATCGCGCTGATCTTCGCCACCTTGCGCCGCGCCATCGACAAGGTCGCCTGAGGAGCCGCCATGAACTTCCTGGATTTCTACATCAATGGCCAGTGGGTCAAGCCGCAGGGTGGTTCTACCCTGGAGGTGATTGACCCGTCCACCGAGCGCTCGGTCGGGGTGATCAGCCTGGGTACCCGGGCCGATCTCGATGACGCGGTGGCAGCGGCAAGGCAGGCGTTTGCAGATTACTCGCAGTGGTCGCGGGCACAGCGCCTGGAACTGCTCGCGGCGATCATTCAAGGTTATGAAGCACAGAGCGAAGCCTTGGCTGAATGGGTGCACAAGGAGATGGGCGCGCCGCTGTCACTGGCCCGCAGCGCCCACGTTCCCGCAGGCCTCGGACATCTGCAACGCGCTTTTGAAGTGCTGCGCACTTATGATTTCGACCGTCCCCATGGCAGCACCCTGATCAGTCGAGAGCCTATCGGCGTCTGCGGCCTGATCACCCCATGGAACTGGCCGCTGAACCAACTGACCTGCAAAATTGCCCCGGCACTGGCGGCCGGCTGCACCCTGGTGCTCAAGCCCAGCGAAAGGGCGCCGCTGTCGGCGATGCTGCTGGCCGACATTCTTCACCATGCCGGGGTGCCGAAGGGGGTGTTCAACCTGGTTAACGGCGACGGCCCGACCATCGGCGACGGCATTGCCCGCCATCGGCATATCGACATGGTGTCGTTCACCGGTTCCACAAGTGCCGGGGTTGCTGTGGCCAAGGCCGCGGCGGACTCGGTCAAGCGCGTGTCCCAGGAACTGGGCGGCAAGTCGGCCAATTTGATACTCGCCGATGCGGATATTAAGGCGGCTGTGCGCCACGGTGTCAGCAGTTGTTTTCGTAACAGCGGCCAGTCCTGCAATGCACCGACGCGATTGCTGATCCCGCGCCACTTGCAGCAACAAGCCGTGGAGATCGCCCGGGCTGTCGCCACCCAGATCTGTTTCGACGACAGCAATCCCTCCACCGCCATGGGGCCGCTGGCCAACCTGGCGCAATTTGAGCGCGTCCAGGCCATGATCGCCGGGGCGATGGATCAAGGCGCGCGCCTGGTGTGTGGTGGCGTGGGTCGTCCGGTTGGCGTGACCCAAGGGTATTACGTGAGGCCCACGGTATTTGCCGACGTCACCACGGACATGCCGATTGCTCGCGAGGAAGTGTTCGGTCCGGTGCTGGTGATCATGCCGTACGACAGCGAGGACGAAGCTGTGGCGATCGCCAATGACAGCCCTTACGGACTGTCAGGGTATGTGACCGCAGGCACTCTGGAGCAGGCTCGTTCGGTTGCTCGAAGGCTGCGCACCGGCATGGTTCACCTCAATGGCAGCAAGGCCGACAACGGCGCGCCCTTTGGTGGCTACAAACAGTCGGGCAACGGCCGCGAGTGGGGCGTCCATGGATTCGAGGAATACCTGGAGTTGAAGTCGATGTTTGGTTACCAGTCGGGCGCTTAGACATTTTCGGTTCAAAGGCCTCATCGCGAGCAGGCTCGCTCTCACAGATGAACCCTGGCGAATTCACTGTGGGTGCGAGCCTGCTCGCGATGGCGATAGTTCAAGCAGCCGTCAACTCCGCTCAGAGGTACTTATCCGTCACAGCGCCTTCCGAGGCGCTGGACACGGTCTTGGCATATTTGGCCAACACCCCGCGCTTGTACCTGGCCTCCGGGCGCAGCCAAGTCGTCTTGCGCCTGGCCAATTCAGCCGCCGCAACTTCCACGGTGATCTGCCGGGTTTCGGCATCGATAACAATTCGGTCGCCATCCTCGATCAACGCAATCGGCCCGCCCTCGAATGCCTCCGGGGTGATATGGCCCACCACGAAGCCATGGGAGCCGCCAGAGAAGCGGCCATCGGTGATCAGCGCTACTTCCTTGCCCAGCCCCTTGCCCATGACCGCCGAAGTCGGCGAGAGCATTTCGCGCATGCCGGGCCCGCCCTTGGGCCCTTCGTAGCGAATCACGATCACATCGCCTGCCTGCACCTCGCCGTTGAGAATGCCCGCCAGCGCGCCTTCTTCGCCGTGATAGACCCGGGCAGTGCCTGCAAAGCGCAGGCCCTCCTTGCCGGTGATTTTGGCCACCGCGCCATCGGGGGCCAGGTTGCCGCGCAGCACGACCAGGTGGGAGTCCTTCTTGATCGGCTGGTCGAAGGGCAGGATCACGTCCTGGCCGGCCACGTAATCGGCAACATCGCGCAGGTTCTCGGCCAGTGTCTTGCCGGTCACGGTCATGACATCGCCATGCAGCATGCCGGCGTCCAGCATACGTTTCATCAGCGGCTGAATGCCGCCGATGGCTACCAGTTCGCTCATCATGTACTGGCCGCTGGGCCGCAGGTCGGCCACAACCGGCGACACTTTGCCCAGCTCGGCGAAGTCATCCAGCGTCAGCTCGACGTCCACGGCGTGGGCCATGGCCAGCAGGTGCAACACGGCGTTGGTCGAGCCGGCGAGGGCGATCACCACGCGAATCGCGTTTTCAAAGGCCTTGCGGGTCATGATGTCCCGCGGCTTGAGGTCGAGCTTGAGCAACTCCATGACCTGTTGCCCGGCGCGGAAGCTGTCTGACGTCTTGTCGGTGCCTACCGCATCCTGGGAGCTGGAACCGGGAAGGCTCATGCCCAGGGCCTCGATGGCCGAAGCCATGGTGTTGGCCGTGTACATGCCGCCGCAGGAGCCAGGGCCGGGAATGGCCACTGCCTCGATTTGCTTGACCTGGATCTCGTTGATATCGCCGCGCGCATGCTGGCCCACGGCTTCGAATACGGAAATGATGTCGGTATGGCCGGCACCCGGGCGAATGGTGCCGCCATACACAAAGATCGAGGGGCGGTTCAGGCGTGCCATGCCGATCAGGCAGCCGGGCATGTTTTTGTCGCAGCCACCGACCGTGACCAGTCCGTCGAAGCCTTCGCAACCGGCCACCGTTTCGATCGAGTCGGCGATCACTTCCCGCGACACCAATGAGTACTTCATGCCTTCGGTGCCGTTGGCGATGCCGTCGGAGATGGTGATGGTGTTGAAGATCACCCCTTTGGCACCCGCCGCATTCGCCCCGCGTTCGGCCTCCCGCGCGAGCTTGTCGATGTGCATGTTGCAAGGGGTGACCATGGCCCAGGTCGAGGCAATGCCGATCTGCGGCTTGGCGAAATCCTCCTCGGTAAAACCCACCGCCCGCAGCATGGCGCGCCCCGGCGAGCGCTCCACGCCGTCAACTACCTGAGAGGAATATTTGCGCAAATCGGGTTTGTCGCTCATTTAGATGCCTCGCCGGCTTGGGTGAAAAAACACCTTGAGTATAGTGGCCCCGACGCCCGCAGCCGGACCAA
>NZ_JAEKEG010000010.1 GCF_016651255.1 Pseudomonas sp. TH10 | reverse complement strand
TCGCGAGACATGAACCTGACGCGTGAGTGTGTGCTCGGCTCGCGCCTGTCACCCCACACCCCGGCCTACGACATTCAGCAAGCCTGTGGCACCGGGCTGGAGGCGGCGTTGCTGGTGGCCAACAAGATTGCCCTGGGCCAGATCGACTGCGCGATTGCCGGTGGCGTCGACACCACTTCGGATGCGCCGATCAGTGTCAGTGAAGGGTTGCGTCGAATTCTGCTGCAGGCCAATCGCGGCAAGACCACGGCCGACAAACTGAAAACGTTCCTGCAACTGCGTCCCCAGCACCTGATTCCGGAGTTTCCGCGCAATGGCGAGCCCCGCACTGGCCTGTCCATGGGCCAGCACTGCGAATTGATGGCGCAGACCTGGAACATTCCTCGCGAAGCCCAGGACCAACTGGCCCTGGAAAGTCATCGCAATCTGGCCGCGTCGTACACTGAGGGCTGGCATAACGACCTGATGACGCCGTTCCTCGGGCTCACCCGCGACAACAATCTGCGCCCCGACCTGACCCTGGAAAAACTCGCGGGGCTGAAACCGGCGTTCGAGAAAAGCGCCAAGGGCACCCTTACGGCGGGCAACTCCACGCCGCTCACCGATGGCGCGTCCCTGGTGCTGCTGGGCAGTGAGGAGTGGGCCAAGGAACGCGGCTTGCCGATCCTCGCCTACTGGCGCGACGGCGAAACGGCTGCGGTGGATTTCGTCAACGGCGCCGAAGGCCTGCTGATGGCGCCGGTGTATGCCGTGCCACGCTTGTTGGCGCGCAACGGCCTGACGCTGCAGGATTTCGATTACTACGAAATCCACGAAGCCTTCGCCGCTCAGGTGCTGTGCACCCTGAAGGCCTGGGAAGACCCGGAGTACTGCAAGACCCGCCTGGGCCTTGACGCGCCATTGGGTGCCATCGACCGTAGCCGGCTCAATGTCAAAGGCAGCTCCCTGGCGGCAGGTCATCCATTCGCCGCGACCGGCGGACGCATCGTCGCCAACCTGGCGAAGCTGCTGGACGCGGCAGGCAAGGGCCGTGGCCTGATCTCCATCTGCGCCGCGGGCGGGCAGGGCGTGACGGCGATTATCGAGCGTTGATAATCCCGTGCGCCGTTGAAAAGTCCGCTGAAAGCGGCCAAATTGACGGGGCATAATCGGCACATTGTGTGCATCTTTAGGCAGATAGCAGCGTTCACAGGTCGGCAACCCCTCCCCGAGAGGCGAGGATTGCCGTATAACGAGTGACATTCGCGTGTTTGGTAATAAAGGACCCACAATAAAAGCTGATGAAGACTCCAAAACGCATTGAACCGCTGATCGAAGACGGTCTGGTTGACGAGGTGCTGCGCCCACTGATGAGTGGCAAAGAAGCAGCTGTTTATGTGGTGCGCTGCGGCAATCAGTTACGTTGCGCAAAAGTCTACAAGGAGGCGAATAAACGCAGTTTCCGCCAGGCAGCCGAGTATCAGGAAGGCCGCAAGGTTCGTAACAGCCGACAGGCGCGGGCGATGGCCAAGGGCTCAAAATTCGGTCGTAAAGAGACCGAGGATGCCTGGCAGAACGCCGAAGTAGCGGCTTTGTTCCGTCTGGCCGGCGCGGGTGTGCGGGTGCCCAAACCTTATGACTTCCTCGACGGCGTGCTGTTGATGGAACTGGTGGCCGACGAGTACGGCGACGCTGCGCCGCGTCTGAACGACGTGGTGCTCGAACCGGACCAGGCGCGCGAATATCACGCGTTCCTGATTTCGCAGATCGTGCTGATGTTGTGTACCGGCCTGGTGCACGGTGACCTCTCGGAGTTCAACGTGCTGCTGACGCCGACCGGCCCGGTCATCATCGACCTGCCGCAAGCGGTCGACGCTGCTGGCAACAACCACGCGTTCAGCATGCTCGAGCGAGACGTTGGCAACATGGCTTCTTATTTCGGGCGTTTTGCCCCGGAGTTGAGGCAGACCAAGTACGCCAAGGAAATGTGGGCGCTGTACGAAGCCGGCACCTTGCACCCGGCCAGCGTGCTGACCGGCGAGTTCGATGATCCGGAAGACCTGGCCGATGTTGGCGGGGTGCTGCGCGAGATCGAAGCGGCGCGGCTGGATGAGGAGCGCAAACAGGCGATCCGTGCGGCGGACGACGAGCCGAAAGGCAAGTCCGACGAACCGCCTCCACCGCCGTGGATGCAGTAACCGCTTAAACAGAAACCCGGCTTCGGCCGGGTTTTTTGTGACCGGCTTGCCCGCGATGGTCGTCGACGATGACGCGGGACAGCCGATACCCCGCAGCGTCCTAAACCCGTGTAGGAGCGAGCTTGCTCGCGATGGTCGTCAACGGTGACGCGGGGCAACTGATACCCCCGGCGCCCGCTGGTTTTTCGCGAGCAAGCTCGCTCCTACAGGGGGCTCGCGGTCTCGTTGTTTGATGGGCAGGCTCAGCACAGCAGCCCGACTCCAGGTTCTTGAGGATCGGGCAATCGGGCCGATGGTCGCCCTGGCAGTGCTCCACCAGGTCCTGCAGCGTGTCGCGCAGTTGGCCAAGCTCGCGAATCTTCTGGTTCAGCTCGTCGATATGCTGGCGGGCCAGGGCTTTTACATCGGCGCTGGCGCGCTGGCGATCCTGCCAGAGGGTCAGCAGCTTGCCGACCTCTTCCAGGGAAAACCCCAAATCCCGGGAACGCTTGATGAAGGCCAGGGTGTGCAGGTCATCGTCGCCATACACGCGGTAATTGCTGTCAGTGCGATGGGCGGCTTTGAGCAGGCCGATGGATTCGTAGTAACGAATCATCTTGGCGCTCAGGCCACTTTTGCGGGCTGCTTGGCCGATGTTCATCGGTTGTCCTCCAGGTCCTTGGGCTTCCAGGTTTTCAACAGTAGCGCATTGCTGACCACGCTGACGCTCGACAATGCCATCGCCGCGCCCGCCAGCACCGGATTGAGAAAACCGAAGGCTGCCAGGGGAATCCCGACCAGGTTGTAGACGAAGGCCCAGAACAGATTCTGCCGGATCTTGGCGTAGGTCTTGCGGCTGATCTCCAGTGCCGCAGGCACCAGTCGTGGATCACCCCGCATCAAGGTGATACCGGCGGCGTGCATCGCCACGTCGGTGCCTCCGCCCATGGCAATACCGATGTCGGCGGCAGCCAGGGCCGGGGCGTCATTGATCCCGTCGCCGACCATGGCCACGACTGCAGTTTTCTTCAACTCGACCACGGTGGCGGCTTTGTCGGCCGGCAGCACTTCGGCGTGGACATCCTCAATACCCAACGCGTCCGCGACCACTTTGGCGCTGCCGCGGTTATCACCGGTCAGCAGATGGCTGCTGATATGCCGCGCGCCAAGTTGTTGCACAGCCTGCAATGCACCCGGCTTGAGGGTGTCACCAAAGGCGAACAGGCCCAACACCTGCGGCTCGGGGCTTTGCTCGATCAGCCATGACAGCGTGCGGCCTTCGGTTTCCCAGGCGCTGGCCGAGTCCGCCAGGGAGCCAGCCTGCAAACCGGTCTCCTCCAGCAGACGGCGATTACCCAGGGCCAGGCGCCGTCCTTCAAGCATGCCGGCAATCCCACGCCCGGTCAGGGACTGGCTGTCGCTGACATTGGCGACGCTCAGCCCGCGCTCGGCGCAAGCATCCAGCACCGCTTTGGCCAAGGGGTGCTCGCTGCCTCGCTGCAACGCGCCGGCTTTTTGCAGCAATGCATTTTCATCGCCGCCGATGGCGCTCAAGTGAGCGATGCGCGGCGCACCCGACGTCAGCGTGCCGGTCTTGTCGAACACCACTGCACTGACTTCATGGGCGCGTTCCAGTGCCTCGGCATCCTTGATCAGGATCCCGTAGCGTGCAGCGACCCCGGTACCGGCCATGATTGCCGTGGGAGTGGCCAGGCCGAGGGCGCAAGGACAGGCGATCACCAGCACGGCAACGGCGTTGATCAGCGCTGTTTCGATGGGCGCGCCGTAAAGCCACCAGCCCACCAGTGTTGCCAATGCGATCAGCAGCACGGTGGGGACGAAAACCTGGCTGACCTTGTCCACCAGTTTCTGGATGGGAGCCTTGGCCGCCTGGGCGTCTTCCACCAGGCGAATGATCCGCGCCAGCACGGTTTCGGCCCCCAGTGCCTGGGTGCGCACCAACAGCCGGCCCTCGCCATTGATCGCGCCGCCCGTGACCTTGTCCCCAGGTTGCTTGGGCACGGGCAGGCTTTCGCCGCTGATCAGGGCTTCGTCCGCATGGCTTTGGCCTTCGACGACTTCGCCGTCTACCGGAAAGCGTTCGCCGGGTTTGACCAGCACCAGGTCACCCAGGCGCAGGGCGCTGATGGCGACGTCCTGTTCGCGGCCATCGACCACCTGAATCGCCCGTTCCGGGCGCAGGGCTTCGAGGGCGCGGATGGCGCTGGCGGTCTGGCGCTTGGCGCGGCTTTCGAGGTATTTGCCCAGCAGTACCAGGGCAATCACCACTGCCGAAGCCTCAAAGTACAGGTGCGGCATGCGCCCGGCAGCGGTGGCCCATTCGTAAATACTCAGGCCGTAACCGGCGCTGGTGCCCAGGGCAACCAGCAGATCCATATTGCCCGCGCCGGCGCGGACGGCCTTCCAGGCGGCCACATAAAAGCGGGCACCCAGAATGAACTGCACCGGCGTGGCCAGCGCGAATTGCGCCCAGGCCGGGAGCATCCAGTGCACCCCGAACGGCTGCAGCAGCATCGGCAAGACCAATGGAAGGGCGAGGGCGATGGCCAGGATCACCCTCCAGCGTTCGCGGTGCAGGCGTTGTTGTTGGTTATCGACAGCAGCGTGCTCGACTTCCCGCACGCTGGCCGAGTATCCCGCCTTGCTGACGGCTTCGATAAGGGTTTGCGCAGCGACCTGGCCCAGCAATTCGAGGTGCGCGCGTTCGTTGGCCAGGTTGACGCTGACACTCTTCACGCCCGCAACCTTGGCCAGCGCCCGTTCCACCCGGCCGACGCAGGAGGCGCAGGTCATGCCATCGATGCTCAGTTCCAGGGTTTGCTGTGGCACGCTGTATCCGGCCTGGTGCACGGCGTCCATCAGGGCAGGCAGGCTGTCGCCGGGTGCCTGCACCCGGGCCTGTTCGGTAGCCAGGTTGACACTGACGGCGCTGGCGCCCCGGACTTTGCTCAAGGCACGCTCGACCCGCCCGGCGCAGCTGGCGCAGGTCATGCCGGCAATCGGCAGGTCGAACGTAGTGGTCTCGCTCATGGTCAAGCTCCCTGTAGTGGATGCCTACAGGATCAACCTTGCCATGCGGGCAAGGTCAAGCACCAATATCACCTTGATCCGATCTGTGGCGCTCAGTAGTTCAACGCCGCAGGCTTGAGGTACATCCCTTCCTGCGACATCGCAATCCGGAATTTCAACACATCCCCGGCCTTGAGCGTGATGGTTTGCGAACCCGGCGCGAGCATCCCCGGATTGCACCCGGGGCCTGGCCCGGCAGCAGTTTCAGGCGCAGGGAGACGTTGCCCGGCGGCAAGTTGAATGACGTGCTTTGCTCCTGGAACAGCCGAGCGGACAGCTGGTCTTGCAGGTACACGCCAATCTCGCAGGACGTCGGCACTTCGAGGCGTTCGCGCGAGATGATCAGAACGGCGTAGTCCTCGCCGGTCGCATTGGCCTGAGGCATGGCGGCAAAGAGGCTGAGGCAGGCAAACAGGCTGAAAGCTGACCAGCGCATGGCTGAATCTCCTGAATTTAGGTCATTGATGCACGCAGCTTGGCCGAGCGCGGCGCCGATTGCCAGCCCGGCAGTTAATTCCAGAACTTGACCTTGCCATGATGGCAAGCTCGAGACTGCCGGCAACCTCACTCAAAGGAGTCATTCCATGCAAGTGTTCAATGTTCAGGGCATGTCCTGCGGCCATTGTGTAAAAGCCATTACCCAGGCGCTTCAAGCCAGGGACCCGGCCGCCAGCGTGCGAGTCGATCTGGGCGCCAGGGAAGTTGGCGTCGAGAGCAGCTTGTCGGCTGAAGAGGTGCTCGCCGCCATCACTGAAGAAGGATATGACGCAAAGCTCGCCTGAAGTCTTTATTAGTTAGCGACCTATCGGAATGTTCAAGGCGTCCATCCCCGGCTAGACTGTTGGGCTGCTGACTTCTGTCCAACTGGATGCCTGATGAACTTTCGTACCATTTTAATCCTCGGCGCCCTCAGTGCATTTGCGCCGCTGGCGATTGATTTTTACCTGCCGGCCTTTCCCGCAATGGCGCTGGCTTTCGGCACCGACGAGCAACACGTTCAAGTGACGCTGGCGGCCTATTTTCTGGGGCTGTCGATTGGTCAACTGGTCTACGGGCCGATTGCCGATCGCTTCGGCCGGCGGGTGCCCTTGCTCACGGGCGTGGTGTTGTTCACCGTCGCTTCACTGGCCTGCGCCTTTGCGCCGAACCTCGACTGGCTGATCGGCGCGCGCTTCGTCCAGGCGCTGGGCGGTTGCGCAGGGATGGTGATCTCGCGGGCAATCGTCAGCGATAAATGCGATGCGGTGGGCTCGGCCAAGGTCTTTTCCCAGCTGATGCTGGTGATGGGGCTGGCGCCGATTCTGGCGCCGATGCTGGGCGGTCTGCTGGTCAACACCACAGGCTGGCAGTCGATCTTTTTGGTGCTGACCGGGTTCAGTGCGCTGGCGGCGGTAGCCGTGGCGCTGGGGTTGCCGGAAAGCATGCCGGCCGACATGCCGCGCCAACCATTGTCTGGCTCGTTGCGGCAGTACGGCCGGTTGCTCGCGGACCGGGTATTCCTGGGGCACGCCCTGACGGGCGGGATCGCAATCGCCGGGATGTTCGCCTATATCGCCGGCTCCCCGTTCATCTTCATCAAGCTGTACGGCGTGCCGGCCGAGCATTTTGGCTGGTTGTTCGGAACCAACGCGGCGGGGTTCATTCTGGTAGCGCAGGTCAACGCGCGGCTGTTGGCCAAGCGCGGCCCTGCCTTCCTGCTGGCGCGAGCGGTCTGGGTCTATCTGGGCGCCGGATTGACGCTGCTCGCGGTAAGCAGCCTGCACACCGAGGCACTGTGGCCTTTGCTGATTCCGCTGTTCATCTGTGTGGCCAGCCTCGGCTGCATCAGTCCCAATGCGGCGGCTTGTGCGATGAATGGCCAACGCGAGCGCGCCGGCAGCGCGTCAGCGTTGCTCGGTTGCATGCAATTCAGCGTTGCCGCCGCTGCTTCGGCATTGGTGGGGATCTTGCACGATGGCACCGCCGTACCGATGGCCATGGTCATCAGCCTGTGTGGTGTGCTGGTCGTGAGCGTCGCTGTGCTGACTCGACGCCTGCAAAATGCCCGAGCGCTGGCGCAAGCTCAGGCCGAGGCCTGAAAAACCTCAGCCGGCAGCGCGCTGCTGATTGAGCTCGGGAATCTGGTGGGGCGCGCAAAGTCGCGCTTCAAGGGTGCGGGTGAAGGCCAATGCTTCGGCTTCACTGCGGAATGTCACGGCGTGTTGGTCGAGGCGAACCTGCCATTGAGACTTTGCCACTTCTTTTATCAGGATCTTCATTGCTGACCTCCCATGTGTAAAAGACGCATCGCAGAGGTTTCGATTGTAGTCCTGAATACGGTCGCAATTGTGACAAGGATCAGCCATCTGACTGACGGTGTCGGCCCTGTGCGCACGACACCGTCACCTCTGTTCTAGAAGCCTTCCAGGACAATCTTGCCTTTGGCCTTGCCGCTCTCCAGCAACTCATGGGCGCGTCGCAGGTTCGCCGCGTTGATGGTGCCGAAGTGTTCGCCCACCGTGGTTTTCAGCGTCCCGGCGTCGATCAGCTCGGCCACGCGGTTCAACAGTTGTGTTGCTCAATCATGTCTGCCGTCTCGAAGAGGGAGCGGGTGTACATGAACTCCCAGTGCAGCGACAGGCTCTTGCGCTTGAGTTTGGTGATGTCCAGTGCCTTCGGATCGTCGATCAGCGCCAGTTTTCCTTGCGGCGCCAAGGCCTCGACCAGTTGATCCAGATGCTGGTCAGTCTGGGTCAGGCTGGCAACGTGGGTCACCTGTTCCACGCCCGCGCGCTTGAGTGCTTCGCTGAGCGGCTGGCTGTGATCGATCACCAGGTCTGCGCCCAGCTCACGTACCCAGGCTTGGGTTTGCGGACGCGACGCAGTGCCTATGACCTGAAGGCCGGTCAACTGGCTGGCCAGTTGAGTGAGGATCGAACCGACGCCCCCGGCCGCGCCAACGATCAACAGGCTCTGGCCCTCCGCGGCTTGGCCTTCGCGCACTTGCAGGCGCTCGAACAGCAGTTCCCATGCGGTGATCGCGGTCAGTGGCAGGGCCGCAGCTTCGGCAAAGCCCAGGGTTTTCGGCATGTGCCCGACGATGCGCTCATCGACCACGTGCATTTCGCTGTTGCCGCCCGCACGGGCGATGGAGCCGGCGTAGAACACCTTGTCGCCGGCCTTGAACAGTCGTCACTTCGCTGCCGACCGCCTTGACCACGCCCGCCACGTCCCAACCCAGGACCTTTGCCTCGCCGTCTTGTGGCTGGACGTTCTGCCGGACCTTGGTGTCCACCGGGTTGACCGAAATCGCTTTGACTTCGACCAACAGGTCTCGCGGGCCGGCGACGGGGTCCGGCAGCTCGATGTCTTGCAGGGCGTTGTTGTCGCTGATCGGCAGGGACGCGTAGTAGGCAATGGCTTTCATGGAGCACTCCAGGAGTCGGGATGATTTCGATGGGCAGATGATTAGCTATTTCTACCGAAGATAAAACCCGCTAAAAGAGCAGTCTCTTTCAATATTTTTTTGATAATAGGCCGCACATGCTGCGTTTTGATGACCTGCAATTATTCGTCCGGGCTGCCGACCTGGGGAGCCTGTCGGCGGCCGCCCGGGGCATGGACATGTCAGCCGCCGTGGCCAGCGCGGCGTTGAAGCGCATCGAACACCAGCTCGGCGCGCGTCTGCTGGCCCGTTCAACCCGCAGCCTGCGCCTGACCGCCGAGGGCGAAGGTTTCCTCGAATAGCGCCCGCGCGGCGTTGAGCAATATAGAAGAAGGGCGCCGCCTGCTGGCCAGTGGGCAGGATCAGGTCAGCGGAGTGTTGCAGCTGTCGGCACCATCGGACTTCGGCCGTAATGTATTGCTGCCCTGGCTGGACGATTTTCAGCGCGAGCACCCCAAGCTCACGGTGCGCCTGCTGCTGGGGACCGCATTGCCGACCTGTTCCGCCAGCCGGTGGATATCGCCTTGCGCTACGGTGAACCGGAGGACTCAAGCCTGGTGGCGCTGCCCATTGCCCCGCATAACCGCCGCGTGCTGTGTGCAGCGCCGAGCTACCTGGCCCGCCATGGCGAGCCGCGGCATCTCGAGCAACTGGCCCAGCACAATTGCCTGCTGTACATGCTTGGCAGCCGTGTTCACGACCATTGGAGTTTCCAGGACGGCAAACGCGAAGTCGGCCTGACAGTCAGCGGTGATCGCTTCAGTGACGATGCCGACGTGGTGCGTTTGTGGCCGTCGCGGGGGCAGGCATTGCCTATAAATCCTGGCTGGATGTTGCTGCAGATGTCCTGGCTGGCCGCTTGAAGATCCTCATGCCGGAACTGACGGGCGAGCGCGCCCCGCTGAATTTGTTGTGCGCCCATCGCGCACAATTGAGTAAGCCGGTGAACCTTTTAAGGGAAATGCTCGCCAGTCGATGCGCTGAATTGAGTAGTCAATTTCCCGTTTTATCAGAGGCAAGGCACTAATCGCCCGAATAGAGAGAAATGTCCTCCAGCAGCTACCCCCGAAGCTTGGGGGCCGCTGTTCATGCAATCACAAACCCTGTTCCCACAGGTATGAACACCGGTGGGAGCAAGGCTTGCCCGCGATGGCGGTGCCGGGTGTTACGGCTTGACCAGCCGCGCATCCAGGCTGTTCTGCGCCAGCCGCCTGGCCTGATCCTGGGTCATGCCCAAGTGCTCGTACAGTGCATGGAAGTTCTCGGTGACATAACCGCCAAAGTACGCCGGGTCATCGGAGTTCACCGTGACCTTCACGCCGCGCTCGAGCATGTCGAGAATATTGTGCTGCGACATGTGATCGAACACGCAGAGCTTGGTGTTCGACAGCGGGCACACGGTCAGCGGGATCTGCTCGTCGATGATCCGCTGCATCAAACGCTCGTCTTCAATGGCGCGTACGCCATGGTCGATACGCTGGATTTTCAGCAGGTCGATGGCTTCCCAGATGTACTCCGGCGGGCCTTCTTCGCCGGCGTGGGCAACGGTCAGGAAGCCTTCGTGACGGGCACGATCAAACACGCGCTGGAACTTGCTCGGCGGATGGCCCATCTCGGAACTGTCGAGGCCGACAGCTACAAACGCATCGCGAAACGGCAGGGCTTGATCCAGGGTTTTCTGCGCTTCTGCTTCGCTCAGGTGGCGCAGGAAGCTGAGGATCAAACCGCTGGTGATGCCCAGTTGCTGCTCGCCATCCTTCAATGCCGCCGCGATGCCGTTGAGCACCACTTCGAACGGGATGCCCCGGTCGGTGTGGGTCTGCGGGTCGAAGAACGGTTCGGTGTGAATCACGTTCTGTGCCTTGCAGCGCAGCAGGTAGGCCCAGGTCAGGTCGTAGAAATCCTGCGAGGTGCGCAGCACGTCGGCGCCCTGGTAATACAGGTCGAGGAATTCCTGCAGGTTGTTGAAGGCGTAAGCCTTGCGCAGGGTTTCTACGTCGTTCCACGGCAGGGCGATCTTGTTGCGTTCGGCCAGGGCGAACAGCAGCTCGGGCTCCAGCGAGCCTTCCAGATGCAGGTGCAGTTCAGCCTTGGGCAAGGCGTTGAGCCAGTCGTACATATTCTTTTCTCATCAGGTGCAATGACGGCATTCTACAGATGCTCGCCGAAACAATTGGCAAAACCTGACCAAGCGATCCATCAGACCGCTTGTTGCTCGCGCCGGTAGGCGTAGGTATCGGCGAAGCGCGACAGCAGGAATTCGGCGCAGGTGGTCGTCGGATATTTCGCCGGATGCTGTGCGTCCTGACATCCGGGCAGGCACTCGATGCGGGTGTCCGGGTGTGGCTCGGCGAAGAACGGCATCGAATAGCGATCCACCCCCAGCGGGCTGATCACCCGATGCGGTGTCGAGCGATAACGGTCGTTGCTCCAGCGCGCCATCATGTCGCCGAGGTTGACCACGAACGTGCCGTCGATGGGCGGCGCGTCGATCCATTCGCCACGCACATTCTTGACCTGCAAACCGCCGGCGCTGTCCTGGTAGAGCAGGGTGATGCAGCCGTAGTCGGTGTGCGCGCCGGCGCCTTGCTGCTCGGCGGAACTGGCGGTGTGGCGCGGTGGGTAATGGATCATGCGCAGCACGCTGACGGGGTCGTTGAAACGTGTGTCGAAGAAGTCGCGCTCGATGTTCAGGGCAATGGTCATCGCCCGTAGCAGGGTTTGCGCGAGGGCCTGCATGTCGAGGTAATGTTGTTCCATCAGGGTTTCCCAGCCCGCTTGCGCCGGATGCCGGTTAGGCCCGCGCAAGGGTTTTTCCGCCAGCACTTCGGGGTGGTCGGCTGGCAAGTGCAGGCCCATGTCGAAGGTTTCTTTCAGGTCGCTGGGTTTCGACGGGTCGAGTTGTTCCGTGGCTATCGCGCCATAACCCCGGTGGTGGCGGGTCTGGGTGATGTCGATCTGCAATTTTGTCGCGCTGGGCTGGGCGAAGAAATCCTTGGCCTGGGCGAGTACTTCTTCGATGCGCGCCGAACTGATCGGGTGACCCTTGATGTAGAAGAAGCCCCATTCGCGGCAGGCAAGGTCGATTTCCATGGCGACTGATTGCCAGGCAGCCGGGTTGTCGCTGTAGAGGGGGCGATGTCGATGATGGGAAGGCTGTTCATGCGATTGACCTGAGAGTGCGCCGTGTGTGGAACATCGGAGAAATATCGTGGGAACGAGCCTGTTCGCGATGAGGCCAGGGCATTCAGCATGGGGGTTGAATGCAGTGGCGCCATCGCGAGCAGGCTCGCTCCCACAGGAAGGCCAGTGGTTCAACCCAGGCGAGTTACTTCGGTATGTCAGCCTTCATGCCTTCCACGTAGTAATTCATCGACGCCAGTTCCGCCGTGGTCGCACTCACGCCCGCGGGGATTTTTTCGACCCCGGCCTGATCCTTGATCGGCCCGGTGAACGGTTGGAACGTGCCGCTCTTGATGTCGGCAATGATCTGCTCGGCCTCGGCTTTCACCGGCGCTGGCACCAGGTCGCTGATCGGCAACTCAACTGTGCCTTCCTTCAGGCCGCCCCAGTAGTCCTGGGATTTCCACGTGTGATCGATCACGCTCTGCGTCGCTTGAATATAGTGCGGCGCCCAGTCATTGACGATGGAGGTCAGCACTGCTTTCGGCCCGAAGTGCGCCATGTCCGAGGCGTAACCCACAGCGTAAACACCTCGGCGTTCGGCGGCTTGAATCGGCGCCGGGCTGTCGGTGTGCTGGAACACCACGTCGACGCCCTGATCGATCAATGCGTTGGCGGCGTCGGCCTCTTTGCCCGGATCAAACCAGGAGTTGACCCACACCACCTTGATCTCGGTGCCAGGGTTGTACTTGTTCAGGGCCAGTTGAATGGCGTTGATGTCGCGGATCACTTCCGGGATCGGAAATGAGGCGACGTAGCCGATCTTCTTGGTCTTGGTCATCTTCGCCGCGAGGAACCCGCCGACGTAACGGCCCTCGTAGGTGCGCGCCAGATAGGTGCCGAGGTTTTTGTCCTGCTTGTAGCCGGTGGCGTGTTCGAAGGTCACTTTGGGAAATTGCTTTGCCACCTTCAGGGTCGGGTTCATGTAGCCGAAGGACGTGCTGAAGATCAGGTCGTATTTGTCCTTGGCCATGTTGCGGATCACCCGTTCGGCGTCGGCGCCTTCGGGGACGTTTTCCACATAGTTGGTGGTGATCTGGTCGCCGAATTTTTCGGCCAGTGCCTTACGTCCCTGTTCATGCTGATACGTCCAGCCGTGGTCACCGATCGGGCCGATGTAGACGAAACCGACTTTCAGCGGTTCGGCGGCCGTGGCGGTCAGGCTGGCGCTCAAACCGATGGCGGCGCACAGCAGTTTGTGCAGCGGACGTATTTGCATGAATTGGAGCTCCGTTTTGTTGTGTGTGGTCGGGGTCAATGCAAATTGCTGACCAACAGGACAAC
The DNA here is from genome assembly GCF_016651255.1 of Pseudomonas sp. TH10. Classification (GTDB taxonomy): domain Bacteria; phylum Pseudomonadota; class Gammaproteobacteria; order Pseudomonadales; family Pseudomonadaceae; genus Aquipseudomonas. The sequence goes on along the minus strand of NZ_JAEKEG010000010.1, from coordinate 5,827 downwards.
AAAATCAAAAGATCGCAGCCTTCGGCAGCTCCTGCATGGTCCGCATTGTTCTGCAGGAGCCGCCGAAGGCTGCGATCTTTTGATTCACCAGGACCAACCCGGTGCACGTGACCGAACCTGCGCCATCCGCTGGTGCGCTAAGGTGTAACGAAACGTTAGCGCCGCCCCGCAGTCAGTAGCTCATTCGCACTCTTCGGCAAAAAGGCCCGCCATGCTCACGATCCTCAAGCAAGAAAGCTTTCTGCTGCTGGCCGTCATTGCTGCTTGCGTCGCTTATCCCCTCGAACACTGGTTGCTGCACAGTGGCCAGATCGTCGCGCTGATCGGCGGTCTGGTACTGATAGCCTTCATCGTCGCCGCCTCGATGCGCGTCGCCCATCACGCCGAATTGCTTGCAGAAAAAGTCGGCGATCCTTACGGCACGATGATCCTGACCCTCGCCGCCGTGCTGGTGGAAGTGGTGATTCTGGCGATCATGATGAGCAACGAAGCCTCGCCCACACTGGTGCGCGACACGATCTATTCCGCAGTGATGCTCGACATCAACGGTATCCTCGGCCTCGCCGCGCTGATGGGCGGGATCAAGCACGGTGAGCAGTCCTACAACGACGATTCTGCGCGCAGTTACAGCGTGATGATCCTCACCGCCATGGGCGTGTCGATGGTGGTGCCGGAGTTTATTCCCGAGGCCAACTGGAAGATTTATTCAGCGTTCACCATCGGCGCGATGGTGGTGCTTTACGCGCTGTTTCTGCGCATGCAGGTCGGCCCGCACAGTTATTTTTTCAGCTACAGCTACCCGGATAAACGTCGCAAGAAAGCGCCGGTCGAACAGGAACCGAAACCGCTCAGCCTGGGCTTGTCGATCGGCATTCTGGTGTTTGGCGTGGTGGTGATCGGCGCATTGGCCGAAGTCATGTCGAAAACGCTGGATCTGGGCCTGGAGGGCACAGGCGCACCGCCCGTGATCACGGCGATTCTGGTGGCGGCTATTTCCGCTGCGCCGGAGATTTTGACTGCTTTGCGCGCAGCATTGGCCAACCGCATGCAGTCTGTGGTGAACATTGCGATGGGCGCGTCACTGTCGACGGTGATCCTGACCGTGCCGGTGATGGAAGCGATGGCGCTGTATACCGGCCAGCCGTTTCAAATGGCGATGACGCCAGTGCAGACAGTGATGATTTTTCTGACGCTGATCGTCAGCGCGATCAACCTCAATGACGGCGAAACCAATGCCATCGAAGGCATGACGCACTTTGTGCTGTTTGCGACCTTCATCATGCTGTCCCTGCTGGGCCTTTGAGGCTGACAGAAATCAATGTGGGAGCGAGCCTGCTCGCGAAAGCGGTGCGTCATTCAACAAAAAATGTTGCCTGACACTCCCTCTTCGCGAGCAGGCTCGCTCCCACAGTTTTGATCGGTGTGATGTCAGGTGCCGGCAATCAACTGCCGCGCTGCCTGGCTGTGATCGGCGATCAGGCCTTTGAGGTCAAGGCCTTCGACCTGGCCGTCAACCACGCGCCACTTGCCACCGATCATCACCCGATCCGCACGATCCGCGCCGCACAACAGCAGCGCTGAAATCGGATCATGGCTGCCGGAGAAACGTAGCTCATCAAGCTTGAACAACGCCAGATCGGCCTGCTTGCCCACGGCAATCTCACCAATGTCGGTACGGCCCAACAAGCTCGCCGAACCCTTGGTCGCCCAGCCCAACACGCGCTCCGGGGTGATTTTCTCGGCGCCGTAACGCAGACGCTGGATGTACAGCGCCTGACGCGCCTCCAGAATCATGTTCGACGCATCGTTGGATGCCGAACCATCCACGCCCAGACCAAACAGTGCACCCGCATCCGTCAGATCAATACTCGGGCAGATGCCGGAAGCGAGGCGCATGTTCGAACTCGGGCAATGACAAATGCCGGTGCCGGCCTGGCCGAGGCGGGCGATTTCGTCCGGGTTGAAATGGATGCCGTGAGCCAGCCAGGTGCGCGGGCCGAGCCAGCCGACGCTGTCGAGATAATCGACGGTGCGCAGGCCGAAGCGCTGCAGGCAGAAATCTTCTTCGTCGAGGGTTTCGGCCAAATGGGTGTGCAGACGCACGTCGAGTGTGTTCGCCAGTTCAGCACTGGCGGACATGATTTCCGGGGTCACCGAGAACGGCGAGCACGGCGCCAGCGCGATCTGGATTTGCGCGCCGTCGCCGCGTTCGTGGTAAGCGGCGATCAGTCGCTGGCTGTCGTCGAGTATCACTTCGCCTTGCTGTACGGTCTGTTGCGGCGGCAAGCCACCGTCTTTTTCCCCAAGGCTCATGGAACCGCGGGTGAGCATCGCGCGCATGCCCAGTTCACGCACGCTCTCGACTTGCACGTCGATGGCGTTTTCCAGGCCTTCGGGGAACAGGTAGTGGTGATCCGCAGCCGTGGTGCAACCGGACAGCAGTAATTCGGCGAGGGCCACTTTGGTGGCTAAAGCGAGTTTTTCCGGTGTGAGGCGTGCCCATACCGGATACAGGGTTTTCAGCCACGGAAACAGCGGTTGGTTGACCACTGGCGCCCAGGCGCGGGTCAGGGTTTGGTAGAAGTGGTGGTGGGTGTTGATCAGGCCCGGCAGGATCACATGTTCGCGGGCATCGAAGACTTGATCGCAGGGGTGGCCGGCTGCTGGCCAGCGCCGAGCACTTCGACGATCACACCGTCTTGCACCACCAGGCCACCACGGGCGTCGAGCTCATTGGCAGTGAAAATGGCGAGGGGATTTTTAACCAGGTACGGGTCGCAGGCATGTTGGCCGGCTCCTCTGAAAGTTGGGTTCAGGTTAGCCAGCTCAGTGATTACCCTGTCTGCTGATCCAGGGTCGCCGCGGGGACGAGGTGCGCAGTTTCAAACAAAACCGCTTGGCGAGCAAGCCCGGCCCGACCGGACGCTGGCGCTCACCCCGCGTGGGCCTGCGCGTACCCTTTGCAGGAGCCAGCTTGCTGGCGATGCAGGCGCCTCGGTGTTTCAGCAATGCCGAGCAAAGGCCATCCCCGGCAAGCCGGCTCCTGAAGATGCCGGCCGGTGGCTCAAGGAAGTGCTTACCAGGGAATGGTTTCGCCCTTGTAGTTGATGAAGTGATGGCCGCCCTTGCCGGTATACGCATTCACCTGATCGACCAGCCCGCGGGTGCTGGTTTCCACATCCAGGTCAGCGCCTTCACCGCCCATGTCCGTCTTCACCCAACCCGGATGCAGCGACAACACCGTCATCTTCTGCTCGCCCAATTGCGTGATAAAGCTGTTGGTCATCGAATTCAGCGCAGCTTTGCTGGCCTTGTACAGCGCCAACTCCGGCGCGTCCGGTACGGTCACGCTGCCCAGCCCGGAACTCATGAACGCCAGCACGCCGCTGCCCTCACGAATCTGCCCGACAAAACGTTGCGCCAGATTGATCGGTGCTACCGCGTTGGTGAAAAACAGCTGACCGACTTCCGCCAGTGTCGCGCCGCCCGGGGTCTGATCTGCCGGGCCTTTGACCCCTGCGTTGACGAACAACAGGTCGAAGGTTTCGCCCTTGAGCTGCTGGCTCAGGGCGATCACCGCTTGCTGGTCATCCATGTCGAGCTTCTCGATCCGCACTTTGCCCAGCGCTTGCAGCGCCTCGGCGTTTTGCGGATTGCGCACGGTGGCGGTAACTTGCCAGCCGTCGGCCAGCAGGGTTTTCACCAGACCGAGGCCCAGGCCCCGGGAGGCGCCGATGATCAGTGCGTGTTTTGCAGACATGATGGGCTTCCTTGATAAATGAGGATCATGGATTCAATGGACAGGCCTGGCCGAGCCGAAGTTGCAACTCCTGCCGCAGCGCGTCGAGTTCGCTCATGCGCGTTTCGATCAGTTGCAGTTTGTCGCGCAGCAACTGGGCCACGGCCCTGTCGGGATCGGGTGCATTCCACAGCGCGGCGACGCTGTTGCCGATCTCGCCGAGGGTAAACCCCAGGCGTTGCGCGGTCTTGATGTAGAGCACCAGTTGCACCATCTCCGGTGGATAGTCGCGATAACCGTTGGCGCTGCGTTGCGCCGCGATCAGTCCGCGCTGTTCATAGAAGCGCAGGGTGTCGCGGCTGACGGCACTGGCCTGGGCTAATTCACCGATGCGCATGGTTGATCTCAAAACAGCTGTTGACCCTGGAGCATACTCCAGGCTTTACCGTGGTTGCTCCTCAAATTTATGGAGCAAGGACGATGTGGACTTCAACGCAGTATCGCAACGTGGTGCGCGGCAGTGCCTGGTATGACTTGATCGTTACGGCGGCGTTTGCCACGCCATGGAGTTTTGCCGCGTTGCACGGGTTTTTGACTGCGCTGAGCCAGACGCTGAGTCTGCCCGGCGAATTGCCGGCGTTCGAGCCTGTGCATATGTTGATGGCGAACCTGTTGGGTTCGGTGGTGTGCGTGTGGGCGGTGCTGCGGATTCGTGATCCGCAGGCGCTTTATGGACGCTATGACGCGGTAGCGCGGTTTTTGTTTGCGGCTTGGCAGCTCAATGCCTTGCTGCAGGGGGAAGCTCGTTGCTGGTGGTGTTCCTGGTGTTTGAATTGGCGTGGGGCATTGTTCAGGTGTTGCCTGTGAAGGCCCCATCGCGGGCAAGCCCGCTTCCACAATGGCCGAGTTGAACTCGATATTATCGGTCGGCACCGAACTCTGTAGGAGCGGGCTTGCCCGCGATGAGGGCCTTACAGGCACCCCTAATGCCCTGCCTGCCAAGGCTGCCCGAGTGACACCGGCGCATACAACCGCGTACGCAGCGCATCGCGCGACAACAACACCAACACCACAATCGTCGCCACGTACGGCAGCATCGCCAGCAAACTCGACGGAATCGCCAGCCCCAACCCCTGCGCCACCAGATGCAGGATGCTGGCGAGGCCAAACAGATAAGCGCCCAACAACAACCGCCATACTCGCCAACTGGCAAATACCACCAGCGCCAACGCGATCCAGCCGCGTCCGGCGGTCATGTTTTCGGCCCACATCGGCGTGTACGCCAGTGACAGATAGGCACCGGCCAGCCCAGCCATTGCCCCGCCAAAAAGCACGGCCAGCGTACGCACGGCCAACACCGGCAACCCCATCGCACTGGCCGCATCCGGGTTCTCGCCCACTGCTTGAATGATCAGCCCGACGCGACTTTTGATGATCACCCACGCCACCACGCCAAACAGCGCAAACGACAGGTACACCAGCAGATCCTGGGCAAACAGCATCCGCCCGATCAACGGGATTTCGCTCAGATACGGGATCGCCAATGGCTCAAAACCCGCCAGCGGTTTACCGACCCAGGCGGCGCCGACAAACGTCGAAAGCCCGACCCCAAAAATCGTCAGGGCCAACCCGGTGGCCACCTGATTGGCATTGAACACCAGCGCCACCAACGCAAACAGTGACGACAGGAGCATCCCGGCCAGCATTGCCAACAGCACGCCAAGCCAGAGGTTGCCGCTGTTCAGGGCGACGATGAAACCGATCACCGCACCGAACAGCATCATCCCTTCTTGGCCGAGGTTGAGCACGCCGCTCTTTTCGCAGATCAGTTCACCCAGCGCCACCAGCAACAGCGGCGTGCCGCAACGCACCATGGCGTAGAAAATATTGCTCAACAGATCGATATCCATCACAGCGCTCCGGCGGTTACGGCGGTGGTTGATGTGCGCCGCGTCCAGCGCAATTTCAGGCGAGGCCGATAAAGGATCAGCACGTCACAGGCCAGCAGGAAAAACAGCATCATTCCCTGAAATAACTGGGTGATCGCCTGCGGCAGATTCAGGGTCATTTGCGCGCTCTCGCCACCGA
>NZ_JAEKEG010000009.1 GCF_016651255.1 Pseudomonas sp. TH10 | reverse complement strand
CACCTGCGCGGCATTAAATCTCAGCACGGCAATCAGGGGCAGCAATGTCAGGACGGCGGCAACCAGGAAACAGAGCTCAAAAGCCCGAAGTGAATCTGCACCCAGGGCACCCAGCAACGCGCTCAACACCGCCGTGCCGAGGCAAAAGCTCAGCTGACGATTGATGTTCCACAAAGCGCTGGCATGGTTCATACGCTGTGGATGCACTTCGAGAAATGCCAGGGTCTGCGCGCTGCTGCTGCAAAAACTGCCGCCCAGGCCCATCAGGGCGTAGGCGGCGATCGGCAGCCAGACTTGCGATTGATCAATCAACACCAGCGACGCGATGCCCAGGCTTTGCATGAGCATGCCGGCGATCAGCAACGGCCTTGGGCCAAAGCGATTGAACCCGCGTTTGCCCAGGACTATCGCCACCGCCGAGCCCAAGGCCCAGGGCAACATCAGGGCGCCGATTCGTGTGGTGGCGAAGCCAAGCAGGTGCAGGTACAGCACCGCGATCAGGCTGGTGCCGATGAATACCCCGGGCACGAACAGGTACACCCCCATGGCCAGTCGCAGCGACGGGCTCTTGAGCAACTGCAAATCCAGCAGGGGGCCGCGCTGCTGTTTGCCGTCGGGTACGCCATCTGCCTGTAGCCACAGCGCCGCCAGCAGCAGGGTCAACAGCGTCAGCGGCAGGTTGAGAAGGAACACCCAGCGCCAGGACAACGTCTCGACGATCCACCCGCCCGCTGCCGGGGACAGCGCCGGCACCAGCAGGGCTACGGACAATACCCAGGCGGTCAGGCGACTGCGTAAAGGCACGGGGCAGTGCCGGAAGGCCATGGCCTGGCCGACAGGAATCAGCAAGCCCCCGCCCAGGCCCTGGAGCAGGCGCCAGCCGATCAGTGCTTCTATCGAATTCGCCCCGGCCACCAGTGACGAGGCGAGGCCGAACAGCGCCAGCGAACCGAGAATCAACCGTCGCTCGCCGACCTTTGCGGCGAGCCACACACTCAACGGAATAATCAGTGTCAGGCCCAGCATGTAGGCGTTGCTGATCCACGCCAGTTCGCTGACAGACGCCTGCAGCTCCCGGGCGATGTCGGGGTAGGCAATGCTCGCGACGAACATGTTCAGCAAGTCGAGGGCAAACCCCAACAGATACACCAGCGCGACTTTCGAGCGATAAGCCATGGCAGCTTCCCTGTGATAAGACGTGCAGGGTAAGGCGGCTAAAGCCCTAGGGAAACGCGGTTTTGACTGCTAGTTTGTCAAAATTATTTTGACAAGGAGCGCTGACAAGCATGGTTAGCCTGGACCGTTTTGACACCTTCAAGGCGGTGGTCGAAGCCGGATCATTGACCGCCGCAGCGAATCTGCTGGGGCAGACCCGTGCAGTGGTCAGCTTCAATCTCAAGCGTCTGGAGGCCGAGCTTGGGGTCACGCTGCTGACCCGAAGCACACGCAAGCTCGCCCTGACCGACGCCGGCGAGCGTTTTTACCAACGCTGTGTGCGCACCCTGGATGAGGCGCGCATGGCGGTCGAAGATGCGCGCTCCGAGCACACGCAACTGCGCGGCACCTTGCGCCTTACCACCACGGTGGAGTTTGCACTGGCGCAAGTGGTGCCAGCGTTGAAGGTGTTTCGCGCGCAGCATCCACAGTTGAACGTGCACCTGTCGACGTCCTCGACCCACGCCGACCTGATCTCCGAGCGCTTCGACCTGGCGATCCGGCTGGGGCGCATGCACGACTCCAATCTGCGCGCGGTGCAGTTGTCCACCTTCGAGATTTTTGCGGTGGCTTCACCGGCCCTGATCGACGCCTTCGACCCGGCATCGACCCTGGCCGCGCTGGCGCAGTGGCCGGCGCTGGGGCATGGGCGGGTAGGGGAGCTGGCGGTGAAGGACCCTGAGGGAGTCGAGCACCTGTATCAGCCAGCGCCGGGGAGGACGACGATCGTCGCCGACAACTCGATCACCCTGCGGGCGTTGGCGATGAGCGGGCAGGGTGTGGCGATTTTGCCGCAGTGGCTGGTTGAGGAGGATTTGCAGGCGGGGCGGTTGGTGCGCTTGCTGGCGGATCATGCCTTCAGCCATCAGGGGGTGTATGCGCTGTATCCGGATACGCGGCATCTGCCGCTGAAGGTGCGGGCGTTTATTGATTTCATGAAGGAGTGGCGGTGAGGTCGGGGATCGTGAAGGGTGCCGAACGGTAGGAGCTGGCGAAGGCTGCGATCTTTTGCTCTTCGGCGACTGTTGTGCCGCCAAGGCAAGATCAAAAGATCGCAGCCTTCGGCAGCTCCTACGGTGCGAGGCGGGTCGATTCGGTATCAGGTACGGTGCGAGGCAGGTCGATTCGGTATCAGGTACGGTGCAAGATAGTCGACTCGGTGTTAGAGCTGCCCGCGCAAGCCGAAGCGCTTCATCAGCGTTGTCTCCAGCAAACCCTGGGGCAGCAACGCCGCCAGCAACGGCAACGCCCGGCTGCCATTACCGATGCGGATCAGTCGGGGCGGTTTGCTCTGCTGCACGGCTTTTAACAATACGGCGGCAAACTCGCCGGTCGGGGTTGGATTGTCCTGCGACGCTTTGGCCCGCGCGCGGATCCCTTCACGCAGCGGAAACCATGGCGATTGCTCGTTGATCAACTGTTCGGCCTCATGCCCGGCATTCTTGGCGAAGCTTGATTGAATGGCCCCCGGTTGCACTTCCATCACCCGAATGCCGAACGGTGCCAGCTCCATGCGCAAGGCGTCGCTCAACGCATGCACCGCCGCTTTCGACGCGCAGTAGGCACCGGCGAACGGCGTGACCAGCACACCGGAAACGCTGCCGATATTCACCACCAGGCCTTTGGTGCGACGCAGCACCGGGAACATTGCACGGGTGACACCGACAATCGCGAACACATTGGTTTCGAACTGGCGCTGCATCGCCGCCACACCGCCATCGAGCACCGGCCCCATGGCGCCATACCCGGCATTGTTGATCAGCACATCGAGGCCGCCGCGCTCCTGGTTGATCCGCGTACTCAATACCTCCAGCCCCGCAGCGTCGTTGACGTCCAGCTGCACGGCGGTAAAGCCGGCAGCGCTCAACGCGGCCACGTCTTCGGGTTTGCGGGCACTGGCCCAGACTTCATAACCGGCCGCCTTGAAGGCGTCGGCGAGGGCGCGGCCGATGCCGCTTGAGCAACCGGTAATCAACGCAACGGGCATGGCGCATTCCTTGTGCAAAAAGTGGGGGAGGGAGATCAGTCGGAAAAACTGCCCTGCAAACGCTCGGCGCGGAATTCCAGGGTTTGCGGACGATAACCGGGGCGCAGTGGCGGCATTGGCAGACAGTCTTCCCAATTGCCGCCAGCCTGCAATTCACCGGGGCCACGATAGCGTGGGGCGGTGTACTGATTGTCAGCGAGGTTGACCGTGTCACCCGGTGCATAGGCTGCAATGCGCCAGCGCAGTTCGGTCAGCGGCACACTGTTGCCGTTGTTCATCTTCAACTGCAATGGGCGATCAGCCGGGCACTGCTCAGGCGCGTAGGCGATGCGCAGCTCAAGGCGTGCCAGTTGCTTGATCTCGCGGTTGTCCAGCCACACCACCCAAACGGCTACAAGGCCAAGGCCAATCGCCGCCGCCACCGAGACCGGCAAGGCCTTGGCCGGATAGCGCAGCAACAGGATCAGCCAGGTGATGACCAGCAGGATGCCGATGAACATGACGCGAAACCTCGGGTAGAGAGGAGGTCATCCTACCTAAGCGCCGGTGAGGTGGCGATGGGCTTGATTAGTGTGGTGAATCAAATAGCCTCCTTCGCGGGCAAGCCCGCTCCCACAGTGATCGGAGTTGGACACAAAGTTCAGGGTCAAACCAAAACCCTGTGGGAGCGGGCTTGTCCGCGAAGAGGCCGGCCGAGGCACCCATAATGCCAAAAAAGCCCCCGCCCAACCCACTGCGGATAGGGGACGCAGTGGGCTGGGCGAGGGCTTTTTGTCTTGCTGAGCGGTTTACTGCGCGATGGTTTTCACCGACACGCCGCGTTCGATCGGGGTGGAGCGACCGTAGATATCTTCGAAACGTTCGATATCGTCTTCACCCAGGTACGAGCCCGATTGCACTTCGATGATTTCCAGCGGGATCTTGCCCGGGTTGCGCAAACGATGCACCGAGGCGATCGGGATGTAGGTCGACTGGTTTTCGCAGAGCAGGAACACGTTTTCGTCGCAGGTCACTTCGGCAGTACCGCTGACCACGATCCAGTGTTCGGCGCGGTGGTGGTGCATTTGCAGCGACAGGCACGCGCCCGGTTTGACCGAGATGTGCTTGACCTGGAAACGCCCGCCCATGTCCACCGAGTCATACGAACCCCACGGACGATAGACTTCGCAGTGGTTCTGGGTTTCGCTGCGGCCCTGTTCGTTGAGGGTGTTGACCATCTGCTTGACGCCTTGGACCTTGTCCTTGTGGGCGATCATCATGGCGTCCTTGGTTTCGACCACGACAATATTTTCCAGACCGATCACCGACACCAGTTTGCCGTTGCCGTGGATCATGCAGTTCTTGCTGTCCTGGATGACCACATCGCCTTTGGTGACGTTGCCGTTGGCGTCTTTCTCGTTGACTTCCCAGAGCGACGACCAGCAACCGACATCGCTCCAGCCTGCGGTCAACGGCACTACGCAAGCGCGCTGGGTTTTTTCCATCACGGAATAGTCGATGGAGTTGTCCGGGCAGCAGGCGAAGGTGGCTTCGTCCAGGGTGACGGTGTCGGCGTCTTGCTCGCTGCGCTCCAGGGTCAGCAGGCAGGTGTCGTAGATGTCCGGATCGTGCTTTTTCAGCTCTTCGAGGAAACGGCTGGCGCGGAACAGGAACATGCCGCTGTTCCAGAAATAACCGCCGGACTGGACGAACTCGGTGGCGCGCTTCACGTCCGGTTTCTCGACGAATTGCGAGACGCGGCTGACGCCTTCGGGCAGCAGCGAATCATTGGTCGACTTGATGTAGCCGTAGCCGGTTTCCGGTTTGGTGGCCGGCACGCCGAACAGCACCATTTCGCCGTTTTCCGCAGCGACTGTCGCCAGGGCCAGGGCTCGCTGCAGGGCTTTCTGGTCTTCGAGCACGTGGTCGGCCGGCAGCACCAGCATCAACTCATCGCGACCTTCGTTGATCAGCATCATCGCGGTCAAGGCTACCGCAGGCGCGGTATTGCGACCGAATGGCTCCATGAGGATGCGCTGGGTCTCCAGCTTGCGGGCACTGAGCTGTTCGTTGACGATGAAGCGGTGGTCCTTGTTGCAGACCACGATCGGGGTGTCCATGCCATCGAACACCAGGCGTTCCAGGGTTTGCTGGAACAGGGTGTGTTCGCCGGTCAGGGCGAGGAATTGCTTAGGGAACTGCTTGCGCGAAAGCGGCCAAAGACGTGAACCGCTACCACCTGACAAGATCACCGGAATCATATTGTTTACTCCATAAAATCGATTGGTTAGAGGCACGAACGCTGTGTCGTTTCACTCTTGTTTTTGTTCCGTGTCAGAAGGTCGACGCTGACCCTGTAGGGCCCGTTTCAAGGCCCCGGTGGGTGTCAGCCTTCCGAAAAATGATTAGCGGGTCGACACCGGGCGTTTTACCCAGACTGGCGACAGGCTGCTGCCGCTGCCGGTGACGTACAGCACGGCAGCCTCACCACGCTCCAGCGCGACCGGCTTCACGTCGCCGACTTTCTTGTCGCCTTCATACAGGGCCAGGCTGACTTTGACCGGGTTGATTTCACGCTCGCCACGGCCCTTGGCCGCCACGGACGGCACAACTTCGGTCTTGCCGTCAGCCGTTTTCAGGGTCAGGGCCTTGTCGCTCAGGTTCTGCACACGTACCAGGGATTTCTGCTTGTTCTTGAACGGCGGTTCTTCGATCAGTTGCGGGGCGCCGCTGGCGTTGTTGACCAGGGTGTAATAGTGGTCACCGGCCAGTTTCACCGGCAGCGACTGGCTGCCGACTTTGGCGCTGTAGTCGCCACCCGGCATGAAGCTGAAGTCAGTGCTGGACAGCGGCGCGACTTCGGCCAGGTTGGTGCTGCCGACGGTGGCGCTGACTTCAGCATTACCCGCGTTGTAGACACGCACGAAGCTCGAGCCTTTCGGTGCGGTGGGGCCGTAGAGCGCGGAGTCGCCACCGGCGAATGCGTTCATCGACAGGACGCTGAAGGTCGCGGCCAGTGCAAAGGTCTTGGCGAGACGACGAGGAGTTGTAGTGAAAGTCATGGTAGTACCTCTCTTTCAGTTTTGCGCCCGATCGGGCGTCTCGGATTTAGTGTTGATTGCTACGTTTTGTTGGCGCGCGCCGGCTTGTTTAAGCTCTGCGACCCACTGCGGGTCGGCGTCGCCGATTTCGTTGTTCACAGGCAGATATCGTTCAGGAAACTCCCAGATCAGCACCTGTGGCGGGCTGTTCTTGAAGTCATCGCTTTTCAGGTAGCTGAGCATCGGCAGGATCGGCCCGTGGCCGTCTTCGGCGTAGCTCACCACGTCGCTGTGCAGCGCTTGTTTCAGTGCACCGACGAAGTTCCAGTTCGGGTTGGCGCTGTAGCTGGTGCCAATCAGCGCCACGGGAACTTCGGTGTTGGCGAACAGGGCGTCATCACCGGCAGGCTGCTCGCCAGTGGCGACCGTGTTGCGCTTCTGCAACGGCTCTTGCGCCGGCATCAGGTTTTCGAACAGCGGATCGAGCGGCAGGAACAAGCGCAGATCGCCCTTGTGCGTGACCTTCTCGGCCGGCGTGGTAACGAAGCGCTGCGGCTCGCCGCTGAGCGGGAACTTGTCGGCGATGGTTTTCGCCAGGGTGTTTGCCGCAATCTCGGCGCCTTCCGGCGTCCAGTGCGTGTCGGTACGCAGGAACACTTGCTCACCGTTCTGCTTGGCCTGTTGGAAGGGCTTGAGCAGGTCAGGGGCGAGGATCTTGTCGGCCGCTACGCGGTGGTGGAAATCCTGATAGAGGTTGGCGTGGATGCTCGCCGGTTTCACGTCACCGAGATGTTCCGGGTACAGGCGAACCTTGGCCGGCACAATCGCCATCACCAGTTTCACGCCTTTCGCTTTGAGGGTCTGGCGCACGCCTTCGACCAGCGCGTAGTTGCCTTGCAGGTTCAACTCTTCGTTGACGATCGGGTTGAATTCTTCATCGCTGTACAACCACTGATCGCGACCGAGCACCACGCCCGGACGACCTTCGTTGAACAGTTTGAAATCCAGCGCAGCCCAGAGATTGGTACCTAGACGCTTGATCGGAAACTCGTCGTCATAGTGGGTTTCCACGGCTTTGGTCCAGCGGCCGTTGAGCACCGTTGCATCAGCGTTGGTGCTGAAGCCGAAGAAGCTGCGCGTGGACCACAGACCGAGGACCAACAGGGTCACCAGGAACAGGGCGATGTAGAAGATGCGTAATGAGCGGGTCATGTCAGATCCCTCAGAACTGGAAGTAAAGGAACGGCGAGAAGCTTTGCGCCGAGAGTTTGAGAATCGAGGCGATGAACAGCAGCAGGATCAGCCCGCGCATCACATAGCGCGACCAGTCCGCGCTCCAGTAGGCCGGTTGCACCTGGGCTTCGACGCCGACGGTGTAGCCAGGCTCATGGATGTTCGCCGGGTTTTCGCCAGGCGCTGCCTTGATCATTCCCGGAGTCGCCGTCGCTGGGCCGTTGGCCTCGACGTTGACTTCAGGTTTGACCTTGGCCGGCGGCTGGTTGGTGTACAGGTCACGCAGACCGAAGAACGCCAGCGTCACGTAGGCCACGACCAGAGTCGCCACTTGCAGGCCGGTGAGGCTGGCCTGATTGAGTTCCGACAGCGACCAGTCGCCGAAGCTGAACATCGCGCCGTACATGCGCCCGGCAACGTGCAGGTTCTCGGCACGGAAGATCACCCAGCCCATCACCACCAGTAGGAAAGTCAGCGCCCAGCGGATCGGGTTGAGGCTGCGCGGCGAGGTGTTCAGTCCCAGCGCTTTTTCAATCGCCAGCCACATGCCGTGCCAGGCGCCCCAGACGATGTAAGTGATGTTCGCGCCGTGCCACAGACCGCCAAGCAGCATGGTCAGGAACAGGTTGCGATAGGTCATCAGCGTGCCTTTACGGTTACCGCCGAGGGTGATGTACAGATAGTCACGCAGCCAGGTCGACAGGCTGATGTGCCAGCGGCGCCAGAACTCGGTGATCGACTGGCTGATGTACGGCTGTTTGAAGTTTTCCATGAAGCGGAAACCCATCATCAAGCCCAGACCGATGGCCATGTCGCTGTAACCGGAGAAGTCGAAATACAGCTGCGCGGTGTAGGCCAGCGCGCCGAGCCAGGCGTCGCCCGTGGTCGGGTTCTGCAGGGCGAAGCAATGGTCGGCAACGACGGCGAGGGTGTCGGCGATGAAGACCTTTTTGATGAAACCCTGCATGAACCGCGTGCAGCCCTCGGAGAATTTATCGAGGGTGTGTGTGCGGTTGTTGAACTGATCGGCGAGGTCGCGGAAACGCAGAACCGGGCCGGCAATCAAGTGCGGGAAGATCGCCACGAACGCGGCGAAGTCGATCAGGTTGCGCGTGGCCGGGGTGTCGCCGCGATACACGTCGATGATGTAGCTGATCGATTCGAAGATGTAGAACGAGATACCGATCGGTAGCAGCACGTGGGTGAGGATGAACGGCTCAAGACCGACCGACGTCATCATCGCGTTGATGCTGTCGACGCCGAAGTTGGCGTACTTGAAGTAGCCGAGGATGCACAGATCCACCGCGACGCCGGCCAGCAACCAGCGCTGGGCCGGTTTGGTGCGAACACCGGCGGCACCGACTTTGAGGCCGATCCAGTAGTTCCACAGCGTGACGGCGGCGAACAGCGCGAGGAAGTCCACGCGCCACCAGGCATAGAACACGTAGCTGGCGATCAGCAGCAGCAGGTTGCGATAGCGTTGCCCGCTCAAGTAGTACAAGCCGAGAAAGATCGGCAAGAACAGAAACAGGAACACGTTGGATGAAAATACCATCCCGATCTCTCCATGTTTGAACCAACAGTCAAGGGCCAACGGCCCCCCAAACCCCCCACAGAAATCTGGAGGGCAACACACAAAACTGAAACCTGACGCTGACCCTGTGGGAGCGGGCTTGCCCGCGATAGCGTTGGGTCAGTCGACATCAATGTTGAATGTCAGACCGCCATCGCGGGCAAGCCCGCTCCCACAGGGTTTAATAATGTTCCTAAGAACCTTTGCCTTTTTCGCTGGCCGGGTCGTAGACCTTGGTCAGGTCCCCGCCGAGGCGGAAGGTCTTGAACGGCTGCATGCCGCGCTTTTTCTCGATCACATCCGCCGGACAGGTGTAGAGCGTGCAGAACGGTTCGAGCCAGGCGAATTTCATGTCCTCTTTCAAGTCGGTCATGTCCTGCTCTTTGCCGTTCTTCTTCTCGAATTCATCCGGGTCTTTCACCCCCGACAACACCCGATCACCCAGGCGTTTCAGCGCGCCGTTGTTTTCCTGACGCAAATCGACACCGTTGACCTGGGCGAAACTGGCGATCATCGCCAACGGCGGCAGGGCGTAGTTGTGATAGGCGAGGGCGCGTTGCTGGCGCTTGAGTTCGTTTGGCAGGAAGCCGTCGGCATCTACCTGATTGGCGCCGACCTTGTATTCCTTGACCGCCCAATCGAACAGGTCGCGGCGGTTGGTTGCGACGGAAGTTGCCATCACCGACCACGCCGCCCAGTACGAGTGGTTGTTGGTTTTTTCCAGCGGCAGGTTGTCCCAGTCGCTGACGACTTGGTCAGCCATTTTGCTGAACCAGGCTTCGATCACCTGCGCTTCCTGCTGATGCTGCGCCAGCGGATGCGAGTCGGAGAATTTCAGGCGAATGTACGAAGAGGCCATGCTGCCCAGCGCCCATTTGCGCATCGACTTGCCGGTGTGGTTGAAGTCTTTCGACATCAACGCATCAGCCTTGGCCCACGCGGTCAGCCAGTTCAGCGTGCAATCGAGCTGTTCCGGACGACCATCGCGCATGAACTGCATCACCCGTTTGGCGGTGCCGCGTTCCAGCGTGGTGATGTCTTTGGTGGTGTCACGAAAGGCTTTTTCCGACTGCACGTTCAGTGTCGAACGCGCCTTGTCCGAGCCTTCGTATTTGCTGCGAAATTGCAACGGGCCGGTGTACGGCGCCGGCATTGCATCGCAGCCTTCGCTTTTGTCACCGGTCTTGAATTTATCCACAGGCGCAAAGTAACCCTGCGGTGGACGCAGTGGCGCGGCGGCCTGAGTCGCTCCGGCGAACATCGCCAGGCTCAACAGGGTGGGGGCCAATAAAGATTTCAATTTCGGATTTCGCATAGCAGACCTCATTGCCCGACCTGAGCGGTTTGTTGCCCAGCACCCGGGAATACGTTGCGTTTGCAGATTTTCGCTTCGACTTTCTGTGGCGCGGCGCCCGCTTCCGGGCCCTGAACTTCGACCGCCAGCAGGTTTTGCGAGGCCCAGTCTTCGTCCGTGCGCAACTCAAAGGCGAAACGACCGTCGGTGTCGGAGGTTTCCGGTTTCTCGATCTTGATGTCCTCGTGGCGACCGTTCATGTACCAGAGGGTGGCTTGCAGGGTTTTCACCGAAGTGTCGGCGAAGCGGATGTCGACCTGATGGCTGCTGTTCTGCAGGTTCAGGTTCTTGCTGTTGACCAGCAGTTCTTGTTTGCTGCCCGCTTTCAACGTAGTGCTGGCGGACATCTGTGCATCTTTGCCTTCGCAGCCGTTGTCGAGCAGGGACATCATCTGGCGATAGATGGTTTCCTGGTCGAGGCGATACAACGGCGAGAATTCCCAGATGAGAATCTTCGGTGGCTTGGTCTGGAATTCTTCGCTGCCCAGGTACTGCAGCATCGAACCTTCCAGGCCACCGCCAGGGAACGCTACGTTGAGGATGTCAGCGCCGATGGCCTCCTGGAGGAAACCGGCGAAGTTGTAGTTCTTGCCACTGTGACTGGTACCGACCAGGGTGATTTGCGGGTTGCCGGAATCGCCGAACAGATCGCCATCGCCAGCCTCGCCCTTAGGCTCGGTGGTGAACTGGTCCATGTACTGGATCGCGTAGCTGGTGCCGCACAGTTGCCCGGCCATGTTGTGCAAAGTGCCGGTCTTGCCCATGCGCCCGGAGCGCTTGGTCTCGAATTCACGCTTGGGCACGTCGGCGAAGGCCGGAATCTGCTTGACCTTTTCGGCAACGATTTTTGCCGTGCGCTGCGCGCCGTATGGCGTCCAGTGTTGGTCGCCGCGGAAGTAGAAATCGTGGGCGGGCAGGGTGTCCGGCAACGATTCGTTGGTCAGCGGCGACAGGTCTGGCACCACATAGCCCATCTTGGCGAAACGGCCGAGCATGGTCTTGTAATTACCCAAAGCCTTCTCGTAATCGAACGCGGCTTTTTCCTGCGGGTTGAGCTTGTTGCGGTTCACCAGGCCACGGGTTGGCTGGTAAACGATCACCAGTTCAACGCCTTTGGCCTTGAACGCATCGTGCAACTGTTGCATGCGCTTGTAGCCGGCTGGCGTGGTGTCGAACTCGGTGCGCAAGTCTTCCTGCGTACGGAACAGCCAGTCGCCCTGGGCCTGCACCAGCGTGGTGAAGTTCTGCTGATAACGCGTGGTGTAGTTCTTCGCGTCATGCGCAGCCGGGCAGAGGTTGCAGCACGGTTCGGCGCTGAACTTTGGCGGCGTGGCAGCGGCACCTTCATCGGCGCGGGCGCCGTTGCTGGCCGCTAGAATGCCCACGGTCAGGGCCGACAGGCTGAGTAATTTGATCAAGTGTGGGTGCATAAAATTATCCTCAGTCCTGCATTTCGGTCTGGCGTTCGACAGGGTCGATCAGCACGGCTTTCTGCTGGCGCACCAGCAGGTCGAGAATTTCATCCTGGCGCTCACCGAGGATGCCGTTGAAGCTGATGCCACTGGATTTGGTCGGCGCCAGCATCGACACGCGATACAGCTCGACGCTCAACGGCGAATCGATCGACAGCGGGCCGCTGCCATTGGCTGCCAGTTCACCGCCAACGACGATCAGCGACACCTGCGCATCGAACGGATCGAGCTTGATGTCACGGTCGGTGTCGGTCAGGTCCTTGATGTGGCCGTAGACGCCGGTCAAACCGTTGGCCATGGCGACGTTTTCGTAGAGGCGGATGTTCACGCTGTTACGAATGCGGATGCCGTGGCGCTTGTTGCTGATGACCTTGTTGCCCCACAGCAGGTTGTCGGCGGACTCGTAGAGCGTGATGCCGTCGGTGTGGTTCTTGTAGATCTCGTTGTAGGCAACGATGTTGTTGACGCTGTTACGGTCGATCACCAGGCCGGAGAGATGGTTGTCGAAGCTCTTGTTGTTGAAGATGAAGCTGTCGTTGACCTCACGGGAAATAATGATCCCGTGCTTCTTCTTGGTGCCGTGCACGGTGTTCTCGGCAATGATCAGGCCGTGGGAGCGGTCGTGCGGGTCGATGCCGTAGACGATGTTGTCTTTGTAGGTGTTGCCCTTGACCACGAAGTCGCGGGTCTCGTAGCAGTAGAAGCCGTACCACATGTCGGAGAACTCGGAACCGACGATCCAGCCAGTCGGCTCGGGGCGCTTGAGCACCTTGGCCATGTTCGGCGTGTACTGGGAAATACTCACGCCGTACGACTTACTGTTGGCGTAGCCGAAACTGGCCATCTTGCTGTTGACGATGTAGGTCTCGGTGCCACCCCAGGCCAGCAGGAACGGACGGAATTCCTTCGGCGAACGGAAGGTGGCCGGGCCGTTTTCCTTCTCGCGCCAGCCGGTGATTTTGGTGTCGCGCACGAACAACTGACCATCGTTGACGAGGAACGCGCCGGCTTCTTGCGACAGGCGCAATTCCTGGGTCTGGCCATCGATTTCGAGGATGCCTTTACGGCCGACGACGATCGGCAACTTCGACAGATAGACGCCCGGCGAGGTTTCGCTGAAGTACTGCTTGGGCAGTTTCTGCGCCAGCTCTTTCAGGTTGATGTAACCGTCGTCGATGAAGATCGCCTGGGGGATGCCGTGCTGACGCACCACCCATTCGGCCATCTTGTTGTCGCCGCCGATGAAGTCCTTCAGCGCGTTTTCCTGCATCATCCGGCGCACGCTGACTTTGCCGGCCTTGGTGCGAACGATCTTGGCGGCAATGGCTTCGGCGGTGTAGCCGGAGGTGTCCGGCAGCTCGGGTTTTGCCAGCTCCAGCGGCGCAGTCGGCGCACTGGTAACGGTGTAGGTCTTGGCCTGTTGCAGTTCCTTGCCCATGGTCACCGGCTTGCTCGCCGGTTCCACGTTGGCGAAGGCGGCCGCGCTTGCCAGCAGCATCGCGCCGGCCAGCAAGGTGATTGAACCTCGCTTCGGATTGTTCATGTCGGGCACTCCCTTCGCAGTTGGCATCAGAAGCGCCAGATCACGTCGATGAACGCGCGGTGCATGTACGAATCAACCTGCTTGCCGTAGGCATCGCCCGGCTTGAACACACCGCCACGGAAACGCACCAGCGCCGAAGGTTCGTCGATCGACTGGCTCAACGCCGCCGGCAACAGGCCTTGCTTGAAGTACTTGGTGACGACCAGGTCCATCTCCTGACCGAGATCCTTGTTGCCGTCTTCAAGCGGCAAAGAGGTGCTGGACAGAATCGCGCCGGTCGCATCGTCGGTGTTGTTTTCCACCGCGTTGATGCCGTTGCTGCCGACCGGCTTGTTGCCGTCGACACGCCAGAATTTGTGGTAGATCAGGCTGGCGTCGTACTCGTCGTTGAGCATCCACGAACCGAACAAGGTGGCGGTCTGCATGTTGTTCATTTCGCCGCGGAACGCTTCGCCGAAACGGTGCACGCGCGAACGGGTGCCGGT
>NZ_JAEKEG010000008.1 GCF_016651255.1 Pseudomonas sp. TH10 | reverse complement strand
GGGTGACGGCGAAGCCTTGAACCGCATGCTCGACAGCGCCCTGCGGACCGAGGCCGACGCGGCCATGCTGGTGCTCGATTATCCGGCGGAATCGACCGGTGAACGCAAGGAATGCGACCTGTTGCTTGAGCTTTATTGCGCCGCGCTGGTGCGTCACGGCAAGACCGGTTTTGTCACCTCGGCGTTCCCCGAGCTGCTGCCGGCCAGCGCCCGCGAGCGCCTGCATGCCCAGGACGTGGCGGCGCTGCAAGGGGTCGAAGATGGCCTGGCTGCCTGGGGCCGCATTGCCGGTTATCAGCGTAATCGCCAGGCACTGCTGGCGCTCGGCGAGTCGGCACTGGTACCGCTGTGCCCTCGAGCTTTGACGGGTGAAGGTCGCCTGCTCAACGAGTGGGATTCGAAACAGGCGTTGCGCGCATTTGGCCTGCCGACGCCCAACGGTGTGCTGAGCACGTCGGCGAATGCACTAGTCGATGCCAATGGGTTGGGTTACCCGCTGGTGCTCAAAGCCGTGAGTGCACAACTGCCCCACAAAACCGAGGCCGGTGCAGTCGCGCTCAATCTGAAGGACGCCGCCGCCCTGAGCGCCGCGTTGCAAAAAATGCACGCGAGCATCGCCGATTACGCTCCGCAAGTGCCCTTCGATCAGGTGCTGCTGGAACCCATGGCCACGCCGCCCCTGGCTGAACTGATCGTCGGCATCAAGCGCGAAAACGACTTCGGCCTCGCGTTGGTTATCGGCGCCGGTGGCATTTTGGTGGAGTTGCTCAAGGACAGTCGCAGCCTGCTGCTGCCCACCACCGACGGCGCCATTCGCCGCGCGGTGCTGAGCCTGCGCAGCGCCGGTTTGCTGCAAGGTTTTCGCGGCCGTGAAGCGGCCGACCTGAACGCGCTGGTGGCGGCGATCCGCGCCGTGGCGGACTACGCCTGCGAAAACGCCGACGCCCTGCTGGAACTCGATGTGAACCCATTGTTGGTCGGCGCCCACGGCACGACTGCGGTCGATGCGTTGATTCGCCTCGGCCACGAGTGAGGATATGAACATGCAAACCAAGACATTGACCGGTGGCCAGGCCCTGGTGCGACTGCTGGCCAACTACGGCGTCGACACCGTGTTTGGCATTCCCGGCGTGCATACGCTGGAGCTGTATCGGGGCCTGCCGGGCAGCGGCATTCGCCATGTGCTGACCCGGCACGAACAGGGTGCCAGCTTCATGGCCGACGGTTATGCCCGGGTCAGCGGCAAACCGGGCGTGTGCTTCATCATCACCGGACCGGGCGTGACCAACGCGGCGACCGGCATCGGCCAGGCGTACGCCGACTCGATTCCGATGCTGGTGATCTCCAGCGTCAACCACACGGCCAGCCTCGGGAAGGGCTGGGGCTGTCTGCACGAAACCCAGGATCAGCGCGCCATGACTGCGCCGATTACCGCGTTCTCGGCGGTGGCGTTGAGTGCCGAGGACCTGCCCGAATTGATCGCCCGCGCCTATGCCGTGTTCGACAGCGAACGCCCGCGCCCGGTACACATTTCGGTGCCGCTGGACGTGCTGGCGGCGCCAGTGAATCGCGACTGGAGCAACGACGTGGTGCGGCGTCCGGGACGCGGCCCGGCCTCGAACACGGCCATGGAGCACGCCGCGACCAAGCTGCAAAACGCCAAGCGACCGATGATCATTGCCGGTGGCGGTGCCCTGCACGCCACGCAGGAGCTGCAAACCATCAGCACCCGACTGGCCGCGCCGCTGTTCACCAGCGTCGCCGGCAAAGGGCTGTTGCCACCGGATGATCCGCTCCACGCCGGTTCGAGCCTGTGCGTCGAGCCCGGCTGGAACCTGATCGCCGAAGCCGACGTGGTGTTGGCGGTCGGTACCGAAATGGCCGACACCGATTTCTGGCGCGAGCGCTTGCCGTTGACCGCCGAACTGTTGCGGGTGGACATCGATCCGCGAAAATTCAACGACTTCTATCCCTGTGCGGTGGCCCTGCAAGGCGACGCGCAACAGACGCTCGCCGGCCTGCTGGAGCGTCTGCCCGCCACCGACCGTGATGCCAACGCAGCAATCGCCAGCGTCGCGAAACTGCGTGATGCGGTGAAGAACAGCCACGGCCCGTTGCAGTCGATTCACCAGGGCATTCTTGAGCGCATTGCCGCCGAGCTGCCGGACAACGCCTTCATCAGCACCGACATGACCCAGTTGGCGTACACCGGCAACTACGCCTTCAACAGCCGCGCCCCGCGCAGCTGGTTGCACCCGACCGGCTACGGCACCTTGGGTTACGGCCTGCCGGCCGGCATCGGCGCCAAGTTTGGTGCGCCCAATCGGCCGGGCCTGGTGCTGGTCGGCGACGGTGGTTTCCTCTACACCGCGCAGGAACTGGCGACGGCGGTCGAGGAACTGGACAGCCCGCTGGTCGTGTTGCTGTGGAACAACGATGCCCTGGGGCAGATCCGCGACGACATGCTCGGCCTGGACATCGAACCCATCGGCGTGTTGCCGCGCAATCCGGATTTCGCCGCCCTCGGGCGCGCGTTCGGCTGCACCGTCACCCAGCCGCAAAGCCTGGCCGAGTTGCAGACCGATCTGCGCCATGGCTTCAAGCGTAACGGCGTCACGCTGATCGAGCTCAAGCATGCCTGCGCGCATTGATGTTCATTTTTTTGGCTTTTAAAAGGAGCAGGCCATGCGTTTTTCCGATCTGACCCAACGAATCGCCGGTGACTGGCGCCGCTGCCTGGGACATCCATTACCGCGCGCTGGCGCTGCAGGAACAGGGCGAAGACATTCTGCTGTTATCCGTGGGTGATCCGGATTTCGACACCCCGGTGCCGATTGTCCAGGCGGCCATCGACAGCCTGCTCAATGGCAACACTCACTACGCCGACGTGCGCGGCAAACGCGCCCTGCGCGAAGCCATTGCCAGGCGGCACCAGCAACGCAGCGGCCAGGCGGTGTCGGCCGACCAGGTCACGGTGCTTGCCGGTGCCCAGTGCGCGCTGTTTTGCGTGGCCCAGTGCGTGCTCAATCCAGGCGATGAAGTGATAGTCGCCGAGCCGATGTACGTGACCTACGAAGCGGTGTTCGGGGCCTGCGGTGCGGTGGTGATCCCGGTGCCGGTGCGGCCCGAGAATGGCTTCCGGGTATTACCCGAAGACGTGGCGGCGCGCATCACCCCGCGGACTCGCGCGCTGGCGCTGAACAGTCCGCACAATCCATCTGGCGCCAGCCTGCCGCGCACCACCTGGCAGGCACTGGCCGGGCTGTGCATCGACCATGACCTGTGGTTGATTTCCGATGAGGTCTACAGCGAATTGCTGTTCGAGGGCGAGCACGTCAGCCCGGCCAGTTTGCCGGGCATGGCCGAGCGCACCGCGACGCTCAACAGCCTGTCGAAATCCCACGCCATGACCGGCTGGCGAGTCGGCTGGACGGTGGCGCCGCCGGCGTTGGCGGAGCACCTGGAAAACCTCGCGCTGTGCATGTTGTATGGCTCCCCCGAATTCATTCAGGACGCTGCCGTGGTGGCGCTGCAAAGCAACCTGCCGGAGTTGCAGGCCATGCGCGATGCCTATCGCCAGCGACGCGATCTAGTCTGCGCCAGCCTTGCCGACTGCCCCGGCGTGCGCCCCCTGACGCCCGATGGCGGGATGTTCGTGATGGTCGACATACGCGAAACCGGGCTCAGCGCCCAGGCATTCGCCGACCGTCTGCTCGACCGCCATGGCGTCTCGGTGCTGGCCGGTGAAGCCTTCGGCCCCAGTGCCGCCGGGCATATACGCCTGGGCCTGGTGGTGGGGGCAGAACACCTGAGTGACGCCTGCCGGCGCATCGCCCGCTGCGCCAGTGAACTGATGGAGACCCGACACTATGCATGATTACACAGCGCTGTTTATCGATGGCCGCTGGCAGGCGCCGTCAGGGCAGGGCGTCGCCCAGGTGATCAACCCGGCGACCGAGACCGCCGCCGGTTCAGTGCCGCTGGGCGATGAACGGGATGTCGACAGCGCGGTAGCTGCGGCTCGGCGTGCCTTCGGTTCATGGTCTCGCACACCTTCAAGCGTGCGCGCCGGCTACATCCGCGCGCTGGCCGGGCAATTGCGCGAGCGTGCCGACGAAATGGCCGCAGTGATCACCGCGGAACTGGGCATGCCGGTGCAGTGGTGCCGTGCTGTCCAGGTGGACGGGCCCATCGAGGGGCTTGAGCAATACATCGAACTGGCCGGCCTGATGGATGTAGTCCGCGAGGTCGGCAACTCATGGGTGGTGCGCGAGGCGGTGGGCGTTTGCGCGTTCATCAACCCTTGGAACTACCCGCTGCATCAGTTGATCGGCAAACTGGCGCCGGCGCTGGCTGCCGGGTGCACCGTGGTGGTCAAGCCGAGCCAGGAAACACCGCTGCATGCGTTCTTCCTGGCGCAGATGATCGAGGAAATCGGCTTGCCTGCGGGGGTGTTCAACCTGGTCAGCGGGCCGGGTGCGAAAGTCGGAGAAGCGCTGGCCAGGCATCCGGACGTGGACATGGTGTCGTTCACTGGCTCCACCGGCGCTGGCGTTCGTGTGGCCCAGGCGGCGGCGCCGTCGGTCAAGCGCGTGTGCCTGGAACTGGGCGGCAAGTCGCCGCTGCTGATCGCCGAGGATGCGGACCTGGCCGCAGCGGTGCGCTATGGCGTTCAGGACGTGATGATCAACTCTGGCCAGACCTGCACTGCACTGACCCGCATGCTGCTGCCGGCGAGCCGTTACGCCGAGGCTGTGGAAATCGCCATCGCCGAGGCCCAAAGCTTGCGCATGGGCGATCCGCTGGACCCGCAGAGCTTCCTTGGGCCGATGTGTTCTGCGGCCCAGCGGCGCACCGTGCGCGACTACATCCAGGTCGGCCAGCAGGAAGGCGCACGGCTGGTGCTCGGTGGCGAGACTGACGAATTCGAGCGCGGGTTCTACGTCAGTCCGACGCTGTTCGCTGACGTCGACAACCGCATGCGCATCGCCCAGGAAGAAATCTTCGGGCCGGTGCTGTGCCTGATTCCGTACGCCGATGAAGCGCAGGCGATCCACATGGCCAACGACTCGCCTTTCGGCCTGTCCAGCGGCGTCTGGACCGGCAGCCGGGAGCGGGCCCTGGAGTTGGCCCGGCAGCTGCGTGCAGGGCAGTGCTTTCTGAACGGCGCGGCGTTCAACTATCAGGCGCCATTCGGTGGCTACAAACAGTCAGGCAATGGTCGTGAATGGGGGAGGAAGGACTCAACGAATTCGTCGAAGTGAAGGCGATCCAGGTATGACTCCCCCAACGTGCCAGCATTCAAGGAATACCCATGAAAGTATTGATCGTTCACGCCCATCCCGAACCCAACTCGTTCACCGCAGCCCTGCGTGACCAGGCTGTCGCGACACTCCAGGCCCAGGGGCACGAGGTCAAGGTCAGTGATCTGTACGCGATGAACTGGAACCCGGTGGCCAGCGCCGATGATTTTTCCTCGCGGGACAATCCCGACTACCTGGTGTATGCCCTGGAGCAACGCCTGGGCGTCAAGAGCCAGTCCCTGGCGCCGGATATCCAGCAGGAACTCGACAAACTGCTGTGGGCAGACCTGCTGATCCTCAACTTCCCGATTTTCTGGTTCTCCGCACCGGCCATGCTCAAGGGCTGGATCGATCGGGTGCTGGTGTCCGGCGTGTGTTATGGCGGCAAGCGTTTTTACGACCAGGGCGGTTTGAGCGGCAAGCAGGCACTGGTGACAGTCACCCTCGGCGGGCGCGAGCACATGTTCGGCGAGGGCGCGATTCACGGTCCGCTGCAAGACATGCTGCGTCCTATACTGCGAGGCACCCTGGCCTACGTCGGCTTCGATGTGCTGCAACCCTTCGTCGCCTGGCACGTGCCTTACATCAGCGACGAGGCCCGCAAGGGTTTCCTGCACGATTACCAGCAGCGCCTGGAGCACCTGAGCGACGAGCAACCACTGACGTTCCCGCGCCTGGCGCAGTTCGATGAGGCCCTTTATCCGCTGCCCGTGTGAGTGCACGTCACGCCGCTGGCGTTCATGCCGATGGACGCCAGGCCCCAGGTCTTTCTACACTGCCCGCAGTTCAGGGGACCAGGGGGCAATGGATGAATCGCAATGAACTACGCAAGGCCGACATCAACCTGATGGTGGTGTTCGAGACGTTGATGCTCGAACGCAACGTGACCCGGGCGGCCGAGAAGCTGTTTCTCGGCCAGCCGACCATCAGTTCGGCGCTCAATCGTCTGCGCACGATGCTCAACGATCCGCTGTTCATTCGCGTTGGCCATCGCATGGAACCCACCGCACGCGCCGAAGAGTTGATCAAGTATCTTTCGCCGGCCCTGGATTCGCTGTCGATCGCCCTGAGCCTGACCCACGATTTCGATCCCGCAGTCAGCACCATGACCTTCCGCATCGGCCTGTCGGATGACGTCGAATTCGGCCTGCTGCCGCCGCTGTTGCGGGCCCTGCGCCAGGAAGCGCCGAAAGTGGTGTTCGTGGTGCAGCATGTCGACTACTGGCGCATTCCCGACTTGCTGGCGTCTGGCGACATCACCGTCGGCATCAGCCAGACCCGCGGTCTGCCGGCCAACGCCAAGCGCAAATTGCTGCGGCACATCCAGCCCAGCATCCTGCGCGCCGATGCGTCCGACACACCGCTGACCCTGGACGAATACTGCGCGCGTCCCCACGTGCTGGTGTCCCACACCGCCAACGTCAGTGGCTACGCTGATGAATGGCTGGCAGAGATCGGCCGCACCCGCCAGGTCGTGCTGTCCGTGCCGCAATACAGCTCCTTGCCCGCGCTGCTGGCAGGCACCGACCTGATCGCCAGCCTGCCGGACTACACGGCCGAAGCCATGGCCGCGTCCGGTGCACTGTTCAAAGAGCCATTCCCGTTCAAGACTCCGACCCTCGACCTGTCGATGGTCTGGCTCAGCCACGTCGACACCGACCCTGCCGAACGCTGGCTGCGCAAACGCCTGGAAACCTTCATGAGCGCGACCGATCTTATGCCCCCAGCGCCGTGAGCCCGCAAACTCTGTGCTATACGTACGACCCTTCCGCCACTTCAGAGAGCATTCGACATGCCCCACCTGCACATGGAATACACCGCCAACCTGCCAGGCCTGAACGCCGACGTCGCCTTGATCCGGCTGAACAATACCTTGGTGGGGTCTGGCCAGTTCGCTGCCGAATTCGACATCAAAAGCCGCGCGATCAAGGTCGAGACCTTTAAGGTCGGCACCGCCATGGCCGAGCGTGGGTTTGTGCATGTGAAACTGGCGCTGCTCAGCGGGAGATCACCGCAGATCAAGAAGCAACTGTCGGAGAGCCTGTTGGCAGTGGTGCAGGATTTGTGCGAATGGCCAGCCGGTGTGGAAGTGCAGTTGTGCGTGGAGATTCTGGATATTGATCGGGAGTCTTATGCGAAGACGGCGGTTGGGCACTGATTGAGTTGGAGCTGTCAGCCAGTTATCTCCACTTGGGATTGGAACAGGCTCACCCATCACAGTGTGAGCCCTGGTCCTTGCGCTACTTGCTCTGACGGTCACATGCCAGATCGATCTGCTCGCGTAACCAGGCATTAGCGCCATCCTTCTCCATTCCCTGATGCCACTGCATATCCAGGCAAAAACCTGGTAACCCCACCGGCGCTTCGCAACACCCAAACCCGCCATCGCCAGCAAGCGCCTGTTGAATACTCTTCGGCAACATCACCACCAACTCCGTCCCCTTGATCATCTTCAATGCCGCGCCATAACTGTTGGCCCGCGCTACGATCTGGCGGCTGCGCCCCTGTTGCGCCAGCCAGCCGTCGACCATGTTACTGCTGGAAGTCCACGGGGTGGGGAACACGTGGCGGCGTTCGACGAGTTCGTCCAGGCTCAACCGGTGCTCGCCGGGGGCGGCGGGTTTGTCGAAGACGCAGACCAGTTGATCTTCCAGCAGCGTCGCCGACTTGATGTCGCCGTGGCTGGCGATGGAAGTTCGGGCCGAAGCAGATCACCAGGTCGAGGCTGCCGTCGCGCAGGGCGTCGGCCGGGCATGTCGGATTCGAGCTTGTGCACGTTGACGGTCACCGGCCAGTCGGCAAACGCGAAGTGCTTGAGCAGACGTGGCAGGATCAGTTGTTCGAAATATTCCGGGGCGCACAGGTTGAAGGTGGTTGGCCGCAGGGCGGGGTCGAAGGTCGTTGCGCCGGCGTGGCACAGGTTGATGTGTTCGAGGACTTTCAACACGTGCGGGTACATGCGGTCGGCTTTGTAGAGTGGGCTGCATGCCGGAACGACTGTAGAGGAACAACTCATCGGCAAAAGCCGCGCGTAGTTTCTTCAGGCAGTAACTCACCGTCGACTGGCTGACGCACAGGGCTTCGGACACGGCGGTGACGTTGTGTTGCTGGTACACGGCAACGAACACCATGAGGTCCTGCATGTCGAGCTTTCTAAGTACGTTGCTGTTGAGCATCCATTGCGTCTCGCAGTCCTTGTTGCGCAGGTGGGCGCAACAGTCTGCGAAGGATCCTAACGGATCGACGGAATCAGGAGAATCGTCCTTCAGTGAATGTGTCGAGCGTAGTGCCGGGGATCGAAGCGCAGGACCATCAGGATCATCAGCGCCACGACGGCAGTCAGGCCCCACCAGGCCCACTCGAAGCTGCCCAGATGATCGCGAATCATACCCGCGAGCAGTGGCGAGACACCGGCGATCAGGTAGCCGATGCCTTGCACGAACGCGGTCAGGCTTCCCGCACGTTGCGGATTGTCCAAGTGGTCCATGGACACGATCAGGCTCATTGGAAACAGCCCGCCAATGCCCAGCCCCAGCAGGCATGGCCACATCAGGCTCAAGTGCTGCGGGCCGAGGATCAGGCCGCAGAAGCCGGCCATGATCAGTCCCAGCAACACCACCAGCACCAGGCGGCGGTCACGGCTGCGGTTGGCGATGGCCGGGGTGGCCAGGCCGGACAGCACTTCCATGGCTGTCAGGAAACCCAGAAGCAAGCCGGCGTCCTGTTCGCTCCAGCCTTTTTCCACATAGTACGGCGCCAACCAGGCCAGCACGCAAGTGTAGGACGCGGTGCCCAGGCCGAAGAAGATGGCGAGCAGCCAGGCGCGGGAATTGTTGAAAAAAGACTGCCTGGTGGCCGACTTTGATTCGATCAGCGATTGCTGCGCGGGCTGTGCCATCCAGAAAATCAGGGCGACCACCGCGAGCGCGGCCCAGACTGCCAGGCCGACTCGCCAGCTACCGGTGCGAATCATCACCAGCGGGGCAAAGGCGGCGGCGATGGCCGCGCCGCCCATGATCGAGGTGACATAGAGGCCCATGCACAGAGCGACGTTGTCCCTGAAACGCGACTTGATCAGGGCTGGCATCAACGCCTGAATCAGGGCAATGCCCACGCCTGCCAGCACGGCGCTGAGAATCAGTTCGGCTGCGGAGTCGAGGAACAGTCGTGATGCGGTAGCCACACCGATGATCAGCAGGGAAAGGAACACGGTCCGTTGTTCGCCCAGGCGCTGGCTGACGCGGATGCCGAAGAACATGGCCACACCCATCGCCATCACCGGGAGCATGGTCAGCAGCGACGCCAGGCTGAAACTCAGTTCAATGTCCCCGCGAATCGCCGACAGCAACGGGCCGATGGCGGCCATGGAGGGGCGCAGGTTGAGCGCAACCAGGACGATGGCAAACATTAGTAGAAGGGCGGGGCGGGCGGTGGCGCGGACGGTTTCCATGGATCGGACCTTGAATGAGCAGGTGCCGATTAAGCCGGCGCGAGTTGGCGGGCGGCAAATCAGAAAGTCGTCTTTGGTATTTGGAAACTAAATAGTGCTGATTGTTTAGCCAACCCACACCCAAGGTTCTTCAAATGCCGATTTAATACCCCAACCACCCGTGTGACGCTGCTGTCATCTGTTTTGCACGGTTTGTCCTATGGACGGTTGCCCCGTCACACTTCCTTCCGAACTGGCCTTCTGGGCGCTGTGGCACTGCCGTCACGCGCGCCCGCCGGATTTCTGCGTTCTGCGTTGATTCATCAATAACCGGTCCCGGCACGTTTCGGGATCAATCGGGCAGCGCGTGCGCGCTTGCCTGACACGCAAACAAGAGAAATCCCATGAGCAGTGCCACGACCGCCTTCGCCACACAGCAGGAAGCCCTGACCTTTCTGGAACAGAATCCGGACATCGAGATGTTCGAGCTGTTTATCCTCGACAACAATGGAGTACCACGGGGCAAGCTGTTGCACCGCGAAGAACTGCTCGCCGTGTACGCCACTGGCCGCCCGCTGCCGAGCACTATCCTTGGCCTGACCGTACAAGGCGAAGACGTCGAAAACTCCGGCCTGGTCTGGGACGTCGGTGACATCGACTGCCGCGCCTATCCGCTGGCAGGCAGTCTGGTGCGTTTGCCATGGCGGCAGATTCCGACCGCTGCGGTGCAGGTCAGCATGCACCCGACCGAGGGCATGCCGGCCAGTATTGCCGACCCGCGCCACCTGCTGATCAAGGTCATCGATAGCCTGAAAGCCGAGGGCTACTACCCGATCATGGCGTGCGAACTGGAGTTCTATCTGCTCGACGCCAAACGCGATCACAACGGTCGCCCGCAACCGGCGCTGGACGCTGACGGCGGTCGACCGCGACACACGCAAGTCTATGGTTTGCGCGAGCTGGAACAGATCGAACCGTTCCTCGCCGACCTCTACAGCGCCTGCAAACTGCACGGTATTCCGGCGCGCACGGCGATCTCCGAATACGCACCGGGGCAAGTGGAAATCACCCTCGAGCACGGCGATGCGCTGGAGGCAATGGACGAAGCGGTACGCTACAAGCGGCTGGTCAAGGGGTGGCGCACAAGCACGGGATGACGGCGTGTTTCATGGCCAAACCGTTCGATGACCTGGCGGGCACCGGGATGCACATGCACGTCAGCCTGGCGGACTGCGAGGGTAACAACCTGTTTGCCAGCGAAGCGGCGGACGGCACGCCGCTGCTCAGGCATGCGGTCGGCGGCATGCTCAGCACCTTGCTGGATTCGTTGCTGTTGTTTTGCCCGAATGCCAATTCCTATCGCCGCTTTCAGACCAACAGCTACGCGCCGCTGGCTGCTACCTGGGGCGTGGACAATCGTACGGTCAGCTTGCGCGTGCCCGGCGGCCCGGCGTTTTCCCGGCATATCGAGCATCGCATTTGTGGCGCTGATGCCAACCCGTACCTGGCGGCGGCGGCGATCCTGGCCGGTATCCATCGCGGCATTCTTGAAAAACTCGACCCCGGGGCACCGGTGGAAGGCAATGGCTATGCCCAGGCCAAGGAATTACTCCCCACTGACTGGCTGACCACCCTGCGCGCGCTGGAAGCGTCGAGTTGGGCGCGGGAGGCGTTCGGTCCTGAATTCCTCGGGGTCTACCTGGCGGTCAAGCGTGCCGAGTATCGGCAATTCATGGGCGAGGTCGGCGAACAGGATTGGCGCTGGTACTTGCACCAGGCCTAAGGGCAGGCTGAATCATTCTCAAATATGCTGCAAGTTTGATCAATGTGCCATTAGCCAACTAATCGTTGGCTAATTTTTCACAAAAAATTGATGGTTGGCTGCCTAGAGTTAATGTCGCCGGGATAAATGATTTTTTCACATTTGTCCCAGGCGCCTCTCTTCAGGAACTGCCGACATCATGTTGAAGTTAAAAGCCGTTCGCCCCGAGTGGGTGACACTTGCTGCCAGTGTCTTTTTATTAACAGGTTTTAATTTCGTACTGTGGCAGCACCTGGCCGAGATCACCGCCAACGACGGCCAGGGGCTGGCGATGCGGATCGCGTTCGGGGTGATGATCCTGGCAGCCTTCAACATCGTGCTGACATTGCTGGCGTTTCGGCCTGTCCTGAAACCTGCACTGACGCTGATCTTCCTGTGCAGCGCCGGGGTAGCGTACTTCATGAGTCAATATGGCGTGCTGATGGACATTGGCATGCTGCGCAACTTTGCCCAGACCAACGCAACGGAAGTTCGCGATTTACTGTCAATTAAGTTGCTGGCTTATATGTTGTTGCTTGGGGTTTTACCCTCCTGGTTGTTGTGGAAGTTGCCTGTCAATTATCGGCGTTGGCACCGCGAGCTATTAAGCAAAGGGTTGGTGAGTTTGGCGTCGGCTGCGGTCATTGGAGCGATTGCGCTTATTAACTATCAAGGCCTGTCCTCATTGTTTCGCAACCACCACGAATTACGCCTGATGGTGGTGCCAAGTAATTATATTGCTGCCTCGCTTGGCTTTATTAAGGAGCAGGTTGCGACGGCACAGCGCCCCTTTGTGAAGATCGGCGAAGACGCTCAGCGCAATCCCGATCTGAAACTTCAACCGCGTAAATCACTGACGGTGCTGGTGGTGGGCGAAAGTGCCCGAGCCGAGAACTTCGGCATTCTTGGCTACGGTCGCGATACCACGCCCAAACTGGACCAGGAAGCTGGGCTGATTGCTTTTACCGACGTGCATTCCTGCGGCACGGAAACCGCGGTTTCGGTGCCCTGCATGTTCTCCAACATGGGCCGCAAGGATTACGACGCCAGCAAGGCAAAGAACGAAGAAGGCCTGCTGGATGTGCTCAAGCGCGCCGGTATCGACGTGATCTGGCGCGATAATCAGTCGGGTTGCAAAGGCACGTGTGATCGGGTGACGTTGCAGGATGTCAGCAACTTGAAAGATCCGGTGTTGTGCGCCAACAGCGAATGCCGCGATGAAATCCTTCTGCAAGGCCTGCAAGGTTTTATCGATCATCTGGACAAAGACACCGTGTTGGTACTGCACCAGATGGGCAGCCACGGCCCGGAATACTTCAAGCGTTACCCCAAAGAGTACGAGCACTTCACGCCTGTCTGTGAAAGCAATGCACTGAACAATTGCAGCCGTGAAAGTATCGTCAATGGTTACGACAACACGCTGGTGTATACCGACCATGTGCTGTCGAGTCTGATCGATGTATTGCGCAGCAATCAGGACAAAGTCGACACGGCGATGCTGTACCTGTCGGATCACGGGGAGTCGCTGGGCGAATACAATCTGTTCCTGCATGGCACGCCCTACATGCTGGCGCCGGAGCAACAAAAGCATGTAGCGATGCTGGCGTGGTTTAGCGACAGCTATCAAAAGGCCTATTCGGTTGACACCCACTGCCTGCAGATGAGCCGCGACAAACCGTTGAGCCAGGACAACCTGTTCCACTCGATGCTCGGCCTGCTGGAAGTGAAGAGCTCGGTCTATCAGCCCGACCTGGACATGTTCGCCGGGTGCCGCGGCGCGGTGATCGATGGAGTGCTGGCCAAACAGTAGGACAAGCGAAGCGGCCTGCACCCCGTAAACCTCCGCCCGTCAGACATTTCTTGCCGTCATGTACATCTTTTCGTTACAGCTCTTGCCCTCTGCAGGCGCGTAAATCGCCGGTGGCGATATATACTGCGCGCCATTCTTCAAGGGAGAGCCGTGTGGCCATCGATATTCACTGGATTCGCGACAACGAAAGCCTCGCGCAGTTTTGCGCCGAGTGGCAGCAACTGCCGTTCGTTGCCCTCGACACCGAATTCATGCGGGTCGACACCTTCTACCCGATTGCCGGTCTGTTACAGGTTGGCGACGGCAAACGCGCCTACCTGATCGACCCGCTGACCATCAATGCCTGGCAACCGCTGGCCGCGTTACTGGAAAACCCAGCGGTGCTCAAGGTGGTGCACGCGTGCAGCGAAGACCTCGAGGTGTTGCTGCGCCTGACCGGCAGCCTGCCGGCGCCGTTGTTCGACACGCAACTGGCCGCCGCCTATCTGAACCTCGGCTTCTCGATGGGGTATTCACGCCTGGTGCAGGCAGTACTGGGCATTGAGTTGCCGAAGGGCGAGACCCGTTCCGACTGGTTGCAACGTCCGTTGTCCGACACGCAAATCAGCTACGCCGCCGAAGATGCCGTGCATCTGGCGGAGGTTTTCGTACAACTGCGGCCGAAACTGTCTGACGACAAATTCAACTGGGTGCTGGAAGACGGCGCTGAGCTGGTTGCCAATCTGCGCCGCGAAACCGATCCGTACGAGGTTTATCGCGAGGCCAAACTGGCGTGGAAACTCTCCCGCGCGCAACTGGCTGTACTGCGCGAGCTGTGCGCCTGGCGTGAAACCGAAGCCCGCGCCCGTGACCTGCCGCGCAACCGCATCGTTCGTGAGCATTCGCTGTGGCCGTTGGCTCGCACGCAACCGGACAATCTCGCGGCGCTGGGCAAAATCGAAGACATGCATCCGCGTACCGTGCGTCAGGACGGTCAATTTCTGCTTGATCTGATCAAACGCTCTGGCAGTGTGGGGCCTGATCAATGGCCGCCGGCCGTGCCGGAGCCTTTGCCGGTCGAAGCTGCTGCGTTGATCAAACAACTGCGTGCACTCGGTCAGGTCGAGGCAGAACGCCTGGACATGGCGCCAGAACTGATGCTGCGCAAGAAAACCCTCGAAGCACTGGTCAAAAGCGGCTTCCCCGAGGGCCCATACCAATTGCCTGAGTCGCTGCGTGGCTGGCGCCGCGAACTCATGGGTCAGATGCTGCTCGACAGCCTGGCCACCGCCGGAGAACAGCCTTGAAACGTATTTGTTCCATTTATCGAAGCCTGAAAAAGAACGAGATGTACCTTTATGTACTCAAGAGCGATGCCCTGGAGCGCGTGCCGGAGAGCCTGATGGCGGCGTTCGGCAAGCCGCACCACGCGTTCGACCTGGTGCTCACGCCTGAGCGCAAGCTGTCGCGCGAGGACATCACGGTGGTGCTGGAAAACCTCGACAAACAGGGTTACCACCTGCAAATGCCGCCCGCCGAAGACGAGTACATCGAGCACCTTCCGGAAGAGTTGCTGCGACGCAACGACCCGATGTAATCGGCCAAGGCGGCGAGCTTCCCTGAAACACTGGAATTGATATCTGGCGATGACCGCGCGATGGAGGCTGACTCCAACGGCGGTTGTCCGCACTGTTTTCGAAAGGTTTGAACCATGCGCGTTCTGATTGCTGAACACGACCATCCTGTGTACGCCCAACTGTTGCGCCAGGCCGCGCCTGAGCTGGAAGTGCTGACCAGTGGTGACTCCGCCGAACTGGCCAGCCAGGCTGCCGACTGTCCGGTCTGGCTGGGCCAGCCGGATCTGCTGGCGAACCTGCTGCGTCAGGGTCACCAACCTCAGTGGCTGCAGTCGACCTGGGCGGGAATCACACCGCTGCTCGCCGACGGTTTGCCACGGCACTACCGTCTGACCCGGGCGGTGGGGATTTTTGGCCAGGTCATGGCCGAGTACGTACTTACCTATCTGCTGGGTCACGAGCGCGAGGTGTTGCCGCGCCTGGTCAGCCAGGTCGAGCGTAAGTGGGACAGTCGCCAGGGCCAGAGCCTGGCGGGTCGCAAGGTGTTGATCGTCGGGACTGGCGACATCGGCCAGACCGTTGCCCGTTTTCTGCAGCCCTTTGGCGTCGAGTTGTACGGCATCGCCAGCGAAGCCCGCGAGCAGGCACCATTTGTCGAGGTCGGCACCCTGTCGGACCTGCCTCGGCTGGTGGGTGAAATGGATTACGTGATCAACCTGTTGCCGAACACGCCTCACACCCACGATCTGTACGATGCTGCGCTGTTCAAGCAATTCAAGCCCACCGGGTTGTTCCTCAATGTGGGTCGTGGAGTCGCGGTAGTCGATGCCGATCTGGTGGAAGCCTTGAAGGAAGGGCATCTGGCCGGCGCGGTCATCGACGTCTGCCGCCAGGAGCCATTGCCGCAGCGGCATCCGTTCTGGACAGCGTGGGGCTTGCTGCTGACCGGCCACAGCTCGGCACCGACCTCACCTTCGATGATGGTGCAACTGTTCGTCGAGAATCTGCGGGCGTACCAGGCGGGCGAAGCGTTGCGCGGGGAAGTGGATTTCAGTCGCGGGTATTGAGTCGTCTCCGAAAAGGTCGCAGCCTGCGGCAGCTCCTACAGGGCCATGTGTTGTACACCTGTATGAGCTGCCTAAGGCTGCGATCTTTGCTTTAGAGGGTGAAATCACCCTCAGCCGCCAACTCGGCCAACGGCCGACGCGGGCTTGGCAACTCGCGTGCCTGCAGGTATTCCGCCAGGGTCGCCTTGTCCCCCAACTTGCCCACAGCCACCGCCGCGTGCAGGGCATAACCCTCGGGGATGTTCAGTTCCTTGCGGGTCAGCGCCTGGTCAAACCCGGCCATGCCGTGAGTGTGCCAACCGCTGATGCTCGCTTGCAGGGCCAGATGCCCCCAGGCCGAACCGGTGTCGAACGTGTGCCACAGCGCCGGGGTTTCTTCACTGGCGCCCGGGGCGGTGAAGCTGGTCTTGGAGATCACAATGATCAGCGCCGAGGCATGTTGCGCCCAGCTGCGGTTGAATTCGTTCAGCAGGCCGAGGTAACGCTCCCAGTTTGGCGTGTCGCGACGTGCGTACAGGAACCGCCACGGCTGCGAATTGTAGGCCGAGGGCGCCCAGCGTGCGGCTTCGAAGAAGCTCAGCAGCGTTTCCTCGGGAATGGCTTCGCCGGTGAATGCGCGGGGCGACCAGCGGTCGGTGAACTGTGGGTGGATAGCGTAATCGGCAACACGCGGGTTGGCACTCATCGACAGATTCCTTGCTTGGTATGAAAGTGGGCGACGCAAAACCCTACGTGGCGGCGTCAAAACTGACAAGTGAGTTCTACCGGCAGTCGCCAATGCTTGGCCCGCAGGGCCTGTGGCACTAGACTGGCGGCCTTTTCACCACCTGATGTTGATGTTTGAACCATGGCCGCCAAAGTCGAACCGTTCTGGATAAGCAAAACCCTCGATCAACTCGATCAAGAGGAATGGGAATCGCTGTGCGACGGCTGCGGCCTGTGCTGCCTGCAAAAACTCGAAGATGAAGATGACAACAGCGTCTATTACACGCGAATCGCCTGCAAGTTACTGGATTTGAAGACCTGCCAGTGCAGTGATTACCCGAACCGTCGAGCATCGGTGCCAGACTGCATCCAGCTCACGCCTGGCAAGGCCGACGAGTTCAAATGGCTGCCACCGACCTGCGGTTACCGCCTGGTCAGTGAGGGCAAGGACCTGCCACTCTGGCACCATCTGGTCTGCGGTGATCGCGATGCGGTGCACCATGAACGCATTTCACAATCAGGGCGCATGCTGGCCGAAGGCAGCGTGGCCGAAGACGATTGGGAAGACCATCTGATTTTCCGCGCGGGTTGATTGTCCGCTCGCCACAAGGAGTGTGTATGGCTGTGGGTTTGCTGCGAGTGCTGCTGTTCGGCCTGCTGGTCTTCAGTACGCCGGTGTGGGCGGCAAAGAAAGTCGACCTCGATTACCACGTGCGCCTGTTACCGCAGAGCGATCAGGCCGAAGTGCGCCTCACATTGGCCAAAGGCGAAGCGGTGCGCAGCCTCGATTTCGACCTCGGCGATGGCAGCCATTACAGCGACTTCAAAGCCGACGGCCAGTGGTTGCTGAACCCGGGCAAACAGGCGCGCGGTGTCTGGCGCCCCTCCAGTGAAAAAGCCAGCCTGACCTACCGCGTACGCATCAGCCACGGCCGCAAGAACGGCAGCTTCGACACGCGCATGACGCCCACCTGGGCGCTGATGCGCGGCGACGATCTGGTGCCCGCCGCCAGGCTCGATCAGCAGGACGGCATCGAGCTGGTGTCGCGTCTCGAGTTCGAGTTGCCGACGGGCTGGAACAGCGTCGAAACCGCTTGGCCGCGCATCGGTAAAAACAAATTCCGCATCGACAACCCGTCACGGCTGTTCGACCGCCCGACGGGATGGATGCTCGCCGGCCACCTTGGCAGTCGCCGCACGCGCCTGGGTGAAACCGAAGTGACCGTGGCCTCGCCTCAAGGGCAGGGCATGCACCGCATGGACGTGCTGACGCTGCTGACGTTCATCTGGCCCCAGGTCCAGGCGGTGTACCCTCGGCATCCGACCAAACTGCTGATCGTCGGCGCCAGTGACCCTATGTGGCGCGGCAGTCTGGCGGCACGTGAATCCATATACCTCAACTCCCGGTTACCGCTGGTCAGCGAAAGCGGCAGCAGTGCACTGGTGCGCGAGTTGGCCCAGCTGTTTGCACGCATCAATGATAAGCAGCGCAGCGACTGGATCAGTGAGGGGTTCGCCGAGTACTACGCTATCGAACTGGTGCGCCGGGCGGGCGGCATGAGCGATGAGCGGTATGCCAGCTTGCACAAAAAATTGGCGCGAGAGGGCGAGAAGGTGAAGACCCTGCGCGGCGAGCAGGTCGATTCGGCGCAGATTGGCAGGGCGGTGTTGCTGCTGGGGGAGCTGGACCAGGAGATACGCATCAAGACCCGCAACAAGCGCTCGCTGGACGATGTGCTGCGTGGGGCGATGCGATTGGAAAGTGTAGATACCAGGGAATTTGTGCAGTTGGCCGAGAGTGTGATTGGCGAGCCTTCCAGCGTTCTGGATACCGGGTTACTCCACTAAGTCACAAGATCGTCGAACGCGGCCCGACCCTCCGGCAGCTCCTATAGGTATCGAGTCGTTCTCACATCTTGTATACGACTGGTTACTGTAGGAGCTGCCGAAGGGTCGGGCCGCGTTCGGACGATCTTTTGCCCTTAAACCCCAGTCTTCGGAGAAACCAGCGAATCATTGC
>NZ_JAEKEG010000007.1 GCF_016651255.1 Pseudomonas sp. TH10 | reverse complement strand
GCGCCCTGCACCCCTTCAGACGCCCGCTGTTCACCCTCGGCCGCGAGCCTTTGCAACACCTGCACGAAATCCCGCGCGAACAGTTCTGGACGCTGCGTGCACTGGACGTCTACCCCGGCAACGAACGCTGCGAAGTGATCGGCGCCCGCGGGCCCTTCCTCATCGACGACGAACGCCAACTGTTCGAGCGCCGGCAGATCGACGTGCTGATCAGCAAGAACAGCGGCAGCACCGCCACCGAGCCGAAGCTGGAAGTGGCGCGGGAGCGTGGGGTGCCGGTGCTGGTGTTGAAAAAGACCGGTGTTGCCGGTGGTGGACAGGGAGTTTGAGTCGGTGATGCAGGTCTTGGCGGCCCTGTCGTCCTAGGATGTCTCCTGCACTCTTTCGAAACTCGTGATTTTGCCGACCAGGTTTTCGGAAAAAGCCGTATATCCAGCCGCTCGCGCAAATCTTATAGTTCGGCATTGAGCAACGCTGGCAATCTGCAATTCGCGACTATCATGAAGGTTATGAAAGCCTTGGGCCTGCGCTTGCATGCCACTGCGCCCTGACTGCTGCGACACCAGACCGCAGGCGGGCTTTTACTTATCGGCCCTGATCAGGCTAAATAGCCGCGCCTGATCGCCCATCCTACCGGATTGTCCCCATGTCCCGACAACGGCTCGCAATTGCCTGGATCGCCTGCTTTGCAGTGCTGTTCAACATGCTCGCCATGCCGATGAGCGGGGCGATGGCGCAGTCGGCTAAATCGCCGGCCGATCAGTTGCTCTGGGGCAGTTTCTGCTCCTCCAGCGGCACGAAGATGGTGGCTATCAACATCGGCACCACCGATCAAAAAGCCCCGGCCGACGACACTCATTCCAACATGCAGCATTGCTGGTGTTGCTCGGGTTCAGCGCCGCTGGTTGCGCTGCCGGGGCATTCGCCGCAGCTGTATTTCGCCCGCTACGAAAGCAATCGCAGCGTCGCGCCGATCTCGCTTCAGACGCCCACCCCGCGCCAGCAATGGCCAAGTCTCAATCCTCGCGCCTCCCCTCTGGTTTGATTTGTTCCCGCAATTGACCTGCGTTTTGAATCGTTCTGGAGAACCGCCATGTTGAACAAACTCATCGTCTGGCCGCGCTTGCTGTTGCCTGCGTGCTCTTGCCAATGCCCACGATTACAAGGCCGGGCGAACTGGAAGTCGCTCACCCCTGGTCACATGGAGCTGCCACCCAATGCACCGACCGTGGCCGCGTATTTCGTGATTCACAACACAGGCGACAGCGCAGACAGCTTGCTCAGCGTCGACTCGCCCGATCGCCGGCAAAGCCGAACTGCATGAGCACGTGATGCAGGGCGATCTGATGAAGATGCAGCAAGTGCCGAGCGTCGAAATTCCTGCCGGCGGCGAGGTAACGTTCGCGCCGATGGCTTATCACGTAATGCTGCTCAACCCCACCGATCGCAGCCTGCTCAGCGATGGCAAGCACTTCCCGCTGACGATGCATTTCGAGAAGGCCGGTGATGTCACCGTCGACGTCGCGGTGCAGAAGAAACCGCCGCACGACATGCCGGAACACGCTCACGCGCAATAACCGATCCGGTTGACGTCGCCCATGCGCCCGTTGAGCGCCAGGCCGTCCGTGCAACGTCGTCAGGCTGAACACCTGACTCGCGGCAGCTGGGTCGCCCTGTTCGCCATGTTGATGATCTTCATCGGCCCACTGATTTCTCAGTCGATGCCGATGGATCAGCGCGCCCGATGTCCATGGACATGTCCACGAGCATGAGCATGGACATGT
This sequence comes from Pseudomonas sp. TH10, assembly GCF_016651255.1. Taxonomy (GTDB): domain Bacteria; phylum Pseudomonadota; class Gammaproteobacteria; order Pseudomonadales; family Pseudomonadaceae; genus Aquipseudomonas. Next base: position 7,755 of record NZ_JAEKEG010000007.1, on the reverse strand, counting down.
CGACGATGAAGACACGCCGAACATGGCGCGCAGGTCGACGCTGAGCACTGTCCGCCGAAAACCGATCATCACGCGCTGTGGGAACGATGCGGCTACTGCAGCCTGTTGTTCAATTGCCCGGCACTGACGGGCGGCCACTCTTTCGCGGCCTTTGACACCCCCAAGACCAACACTTTCACCACACCCGCCACACGCCTGGGTCATGCCCGGCCAACCTTCTTCCCCGGCGCCCGCACCCGCGCGCCCCCTTCCGTCGCGTAAACACCTGCCCAAACCCACACGGCTATAGGACAGCAAAGGCGCCTGTGGGAGCGGGGCTGCTCGCGAAAGCGTTGTGCCAGATGACATCCATGTGGCTGACATTCCTCTTCGCGAGCACGCCTGCTCCCACAGTTGATTCGAGCTTTGGCTGCCAGCCGTGTCGTTTACGACTGTTCGACGGAAATTTTCATGTCCATGTTTTCTGCAGACACACGCCTGAGCGCCGCCCAGGTTTCTTTCGCCCTGAACCCGACCAACGTCCGGTTCAGACACGCCACCGCGATCCTTTGCGGCGCTTTGCTCGTGCCCCTGGCGCAAGCCGATGAGCACGCCGGCCACGTTGAAGAGATGAGTCCGACGGTGATTACCGGCATCGCGCCGAGCTCGCCATTGACCATCGTCACCAACCCCAAGGACCCGCGCCAACCGGTGCCGGCCAGCGATGGCGGTGATTATCTGAAGACCATTCCGGGCTTTGCCCTGGTGCGCAATGGCGGCACCAACGGCGATCCCGTGCTGCGTGGCATGTTCGGTTCACGCCTGAACATCCTCACCAACGGCGGCGTGATGCTCGGCGCCTGCCCTGGCCGAATGGACGCACCCACCTCCTACATTTCGCCAGAAACCTACGACAAGCTCACCGTGATCAAAGGCCCGCAAACCGTGCTCTGGGGCCCCGGCGCATCCGCCGGCACCGTGCTGTTCGACCGTGAGCCGGAAAGCTTTGGCGAACTCGGTACGCGGGTCAACGCGAGCATTCTGGCCGGTTCCCACGGTCGCTTCGACAAGGTCGTCGACGCCGCAGCTGGCGGGCCATTGGGCTACGTGCGAGTGATCGGCAACACCGCACATTCGGATGATTACCGCGACGGCAACAACGACATCGTCGCCTCGCGCTACGACAAGTGGAACGGCGACGTCGCGATTGGCTGGACCCCGGACGCCGACACCTTGATCGAACTCACCGCCGGCAAGGGCGACGGCGAAGCACGCTATGCCGGGCGTGGCATGGACGGTTCGCAGTTCCTGCGCGAAAGCCTCGGCCTGCGCCTGGAGAAGTCCAACATCAACGATGTGCTGGAGAAACTCGAGGCGCAGGTTTACTACAACTACGCCGACCACGTGATGGACAACTACACCCTGCGCACACCCTCCGGCACCGGCATGATGGCTGGGCCGATGGCCTCGAACGTCGATCGCCGTACCCTTGGCGCACGCATCAAAGCCACCTGGCGCTGGGCCGACATTCAGTTGATCACCGGCCTCGATGCGCAGACAAACGAACACCGCCAGCGCAGCGGCATGGGCATCGACACCTACAAGGATCAGCCGTATACCAAGGACGCCGACTTCCATAACTATGGCGTGTTCAGCGAAATGACCTGGTACGCCGCCGACCGTGACCGGCTCATCAGCGGCGCCCGCCTGGATCGCGCCTCGGCCAGGGATGTTCGCCAGACCACCGGCTCGGGGATGATGACCCGCCCCAACCCGACCGCCAACGACACCCGCGCCGACACCCTGCCCAGCGGCTTCATCCGCTACGAGCATGACCTGGCAGACAGCCCGACCACTCTCTATGCAGGCCTCGGTCACGCGCAGCGCTTCCCGGATTACTGGGAACTGTTTTCGCCCAAATCCGGCCCGGTCGGTTCGGTCAACGCGTTCGATTCGATCAAGCCGGAAAAAACCACGCAGTTCGATTTCGGCGTGAACTACAAGAGCGCTGACCTCGAAGCCTGGGCCTCGGGCTACATCGGCGTGGTGCGCGATTACATTCTGTTCGACTACACGCCGACGATGATGGGCATGAGCACCTCGCGTGCCGAGAACATCGACGCACGGATCATGGGCGGCGAACTCGGTGCCGCTTACAACCTGAGCGAGAACTGGAAAGCCGATGCAACCCTGGCCTACGCCTGGGGCAAGAACAGCAGCGACGGCAAGGCCCTGCCGCAAATGCCGCCGCTGGACGCGCGTTTCGGTCTGACTTACAGCGAGGACAACTGGAGCGCCGGGGCACTGTGGAGAGTGGTCGCCGCGCAAGACCGTATCGACCGCAACAAGGGCAACGTGGTCGGCAAGGACTTCGACAAGACCGCAGGTTTCGGGGTGTTCTCGCTCAATGGCGCCTACCGGATCAACCAGCACTGGAAGGTCAGCACAGGCGTGGACAACCTGTTCGGCAAGGCTTACGCCGAGCACCTGAACCTGGCCGGCAACGCGGGCTTCGGTTACCCGGCCAACGACCCGCAAGCCATCAAGGAACCGGGGCGAACGCTCTGGACCAAGATTGATATGAGTTTCTAACAAGAAAAGTCAAAAGATCGCAGGCTACGCCAGCTCCTGCATCGCATGCACCCTGTAGGAGCGGCGTAGGAGCTGTCGAGTGAAACGAGGCTGCGATCTTTTTACGGGACAATCGATTCGCCAAGCGGAGCAAACGTGATGCAAAAGCCCAAACCGAATTTCTACAACCTGGCCTGGCGTTGGCATTTTTACGCCGGCCTGTTCGTCGCCCCGTTCATGGTCATGCTGGCCCTGACCGGCATCATTTACCTGTTCAAACCGCAGCTCGATTCGCTGATGTACAGCAGCCTGCTCAACGTTCCGGCCGGTCATCACACCATTCCGGCCGACGACTTGTTGCAACGGGTGAAAAGCGCCTACCCACAAGGCCAGGTGAAGCAATATCTGCCGCCAGTGAACGCCGAACGCAGTGCACAATTTGTCGTAGCCAACGCCGGTCACGAACTGAATGTGTTCATCGAACCGTACCACGGCGACATCCTCGGCGAGCAGGATGCCAAGCAAAACCTGCAAGCCATCGCCCGCGCCATCCACGGTGAATTGATGATCGGCACCGTCGGTGACCGCCTCATCGAAATGGCCGCCGGTTGGGGCGTGGTGCTGGTGGTGTCCGGGTTGTTCCTGTGGTGGCCGCGCGGCCAGGCGGCGGGGATTCTGTGGCCACGCCTGAACAGTCGCGGGCGCGTGTTATGGCGTGATCTGCACGCCGTCACCGGGTTCTGGGGCGCGACATTGCTGCTGGTCATGTTGCTCAGTGGCATGACCTGGACCGGATTCTGGGGCAAGCAATATGCCCAGGTGTGGAACGTATTCCCGGCGGCGATGTGGGACAACGTGCCGACCTCCGACGTCGAGGCCCGCAGCCTCAACAGCGCCACCCGCCAGACCGTGCCCTGGGCGATGGAAAACACGCCGATGCCGATGTCCGGCGACCATGCCGAACACATGGCCCACGGCGGCGCCAACGCAGGCCCTGCGGCGCCCGGCATCAGCCTGCAAGACGCGCAGAACATCGCTACGCAGCGCAAGGTTGAACCGGGCTACAGCATCACCCTGCCGACCACCGCCACCGGCGTGTTCACCATCGCCGTGTTCGCCGACGACCCGCGCAACGATGCCACCCTGCATGTCGATCAATACACCGGCAAGGTGCTCGCGGATGTGCGCTGGGAAGACTACGGCAATGTCGCCCGCGCCACGGAAGTCGGCGTGATGTTGCATGAAGGCAAGATGTTCGGGGTCATCAATCAGATTATCGTGCTGCTGATCTGCCTGATGATTCTGCTGAGCGCGGTCAGTGGCGTGGTGATCTGGTGGAAACGTCGCCCGCAAGGCAAGCTCGGCGTGCCACCGCTGCGCCACGACCTGCCGAAATGGAAAACCGCGATGGTCATCATGCTCGCACTGGCGGTGGCATTTCCCTTGGTGGGGGCCTCGTTGGTCGTGGTCTGGGTTTTGGACCGTGTGCTGTTTTCGCGATTCAACCGGCAGCCTGAATCGGCTTCTACTTCCTGAATCCGGCTTCCTCTGCCGGAGCGGGCTCGCTTGCGATCAACGTCGTGACGCTGCGGTCAGACAGAAACCAGCGTTATCGTTGACGTCCATCGCGGGCGCGCTCGCTCCTACAGCCAGGGGCGGCGCTCCTGCCCTGTTGTGGCGCACCCCGGCGCACCAACGCCCCGACCTCGACCCTTCCTGGTGCGCCGCCCAGGCACGCAGCCTGTCTAAACCGACACTTTCCTGCCTTATGCCGACCAGGCACAGCCCTTGCTAAAGACTCTTCAATAGCCCGCATCTGCCAACCAAGAAAAATATCTAACGTTCATGGAGATTGCACAATGAAGCGTCGTAGCTTGATCAAGGCTTTCACACTCACGGCAAGCATCGCCGCAATGGGCATGACCTGGACTATCCAGGCCGCCGAGACCATCAAGGTCGGGATTCTGCACTCGTTGTCCGGCACCATGGCGATCTCCGAAACGTCGCTCAAAGACATGGCGCTGATGACCATCGACGAGATCAACGCCAAGGGCGGTGTGAACGGCAAGATGCTCGAACCGGTGGTAGTCGACCCGGCGTCGAACTGGCCGCTGTTCGCGGAGAAGGGCCGGCAGTTGCTGACTCAGGACAAGGTTGCCGTGGTGTTCGGCTGCTGGACGTCGGTGTCGCGTAAATCGGTGCTGCCGGTGTTCGAAGAACTCAACGGCCTGCTGTTCTACCCGGTGCAATACGAAGGCGAAGAGATGTCGCCGAACGTCTTTTACACCGGCGCCGCGCCGAACCAGCAAGCGATCCCGGCGGTTGAATACCTGATGAGCGAAGAAGGTGGCAGCGCCAAGCGCTACTTCCTGCTCGGCACCGACTACGTCTACCCACGCACCACCAACAAGATTTTGCGCTCGTTCCTGCACTCCAAAGGTGTGGCCGACAAGGACATCGAAGAGGTCTACACCCCGTTCGGCCACAGCGACTACCAAACCATCGTCGCCAACATCAAGAAATTCTCGGCCGGCGGCAAGACAGCCGTTATCTCCACCGTCAACGGCGACTCCAACGTGCCGTTCTATAAAGAGCTGGCCAACCAAGGCCTGAAAGCCACTGACGTTCCGGTCGTGGCGTTCTCGGTGGGTGAAGAAGAACTGCGCGGCATCGACACCAAACCGCTGGTGGGCAACCTCGCGGCGTGGAACTACTTTGAGTCAGTGGAGAACCCACAGAACAAAAAATTCGTCGCTGACTGGAAAGCCTACGCGAAGAAACACAACCTGCCGGGCGCTGACAAAGCCGTGACCAACGACCCGATGGAAGCCACGTATGTCGGCATCCACATGTGGGCGCAAGCGGTCGAGAAAGCCAAGTCGACAGACGTCGACAAAGTCCGCGAAGCCCTCGCCGGCCAGACCTTTGCCGCACCGTCGGGCTACACGCTGACCATGGACAAGACCAACCACCACCTGCACAAGCCGGTGATGATCGGCGAAATTCAGGCGGACGGTCAGTTCAACGTGGTCTGGCAGACCGAAGGCCCGATCCGTGCCCAGCCGTGGAGCCCGTTCATTTCGGGTAACGACAAGAAGCCGGACTATGCGGTGAAGAGCAACTAAGCCATTGGACGTCGGGGCCCGCACTCGGGCCCGACACTAATCCCTGTGGGAGCGAGCCTGCTCGCGAAGGCGTCGGCACATTCAACATCTATGTGCCTGACACACCGCATTCGCGAGCAGGCTCGCTCCCACAATGTCCGCGCAAGGCGACTCTCTATGCCCACCGCCCTTTATCGCTTGATCCTGGCCATCGCGCTGTTGCTGCCGATGGCCACTTTTGCCGGCGATGCCGAAGACTTCGTCGCGGCCAATCCCGTGCAACAGGCCAAACTGCTCGAAGCCTGGGCCGCGCAGCCCGATCCGGCCCGTATCGAACTGATCAACGCCCTGCAACAAGGCGAACTGACTGTCGATGGCCAAGCCAAAACCCTGCGCCTGAACAATCGCCTGCGGGGTCTGATCGACACCGCCATGGCCAGCCACCAATTGCTCGCCGCCGACGCCAAAATCCGTCTGACTGCCGCGCAGCAATTGCAGAAAAGCGCGAAACCCGCGCAGCTGAAATTCCTCGACCAGCAACTCGCCGGTGAAAAAGATGAAAACGTCCACGCCGCGCTGAGCCTGGCCCTGGCCAATCTGCAACTGGTCGACACGGACCCGGCCGTGCGCCTCGCGGCCGTGCGCCTGCTCGGGGAAACCGGCGACCCGCTGGCCCGCACCCGCCTTGAAAGCCTGCTGGAACCGGGCGTCGAGGCCGACGCCGGGGTGCGTACCGCCGCCGAAACCAGCCTGGCCCAAGTGAAACGCAAACTGCTGATCGGCGAGGTCCTCGGCCAGGCGTTCAGCGGCATGTCCCTGGGCTCGATTCTGCTGCTTGCCGCCCTCGGCCTGGCGATTACCTTCGGCCTGCTCGGGGTGATCAACATGGCCCACGGCGAGATGCTGATGCTCGGCGCGTACTCGACCTATGTGGTGCAGCTGATGTTCCAGCGCTACGCCCCGCAAGCCATCGAGTTCTACCCGCTGATTGCCCTGCCGGTGGCGTTTTTTGTCACCGCCGCAATCGGCATGGCACTGGAGCGCACAGTGATCCGCCACCTCTATGGGCGCCCACTGGAAACCCTGCTCGCCACCTGGGGCATCAGCCTGATGCTGATCCAGTTGGTGCGGCTGGTGTTTGGCGCACAGAACGTCGAGGTGGCCAACCCGGCCTGGTTGTCAGGCGGCATTCAGGTGCTGCCGAACCTGGTGCTGCCCTACAACCGCATCGTCATCATCGCGTTTGCGCTGTTCGTGGTCGTGCTGACCTGGCTGCTGCTGAACAAGACGCGCCTGGGGTTGAACGTGCGCGCCGTCACGCAAAATCGCAACATGGCCGCCTGCTGTGGAGTGCCGACCGGTCGCGTCGACATGCTCGCGTTCGGGCTCGGCTCCGGTATCGCCGGCCTCGGCGGTGTGGCGCTGAGCCAGATCGGTAACGTCGGCCCGGATCTTGGCCAGAGCTACATCATCGACTCGTTTCTGGTGGTGGTGCTCGGCGGCGTCGGGCAACTGGCGGGCAGCGTGCTCGCGGCGTTTGGCCTCGGTATCGCCAACAAGATTCTCGAGCCGCAGATCGGTGCGGTGCTCGGCAAGATCCTGATCCTCGCGCTGATCATTCTGTTTATCCAGAAACGTCCGCAAGGCCTCTTCGCACTGAAAGGACGGGTGATCGACTGATGAACCAGCCTCTGTTAGTCACGGCCACGCAAAAGGCCGGGCCGAAAATCACCATGGCGGTCGGCGCGGTGGTTCTCGCCCTGCTGATCGCCCTGCCCTTGCTGTCACTGTTGTCGCCGGAGAGTGCGCTGCACGTCTCGGCGTACACGCTGACGCTGGTCGGCAAAATCCTGTGCTACGCCATCGTCGCCCTGGCGCTGGATCTGGTCTGGGGTTACGCCGGTCTGCTGTCCCTCGGTCACGGACTGTTCTTTGCCCTCGGCGGTTATGCGATGGGCATGTACCTGATGCGTCAGGCAGCCGGTGATGGTTTGCCAGCATTCATGACCTTCCTGTCGTGGACCGAGTTGCCATGGTACTGGGCCGGCACCAGCAGTTTCTCTGGGCCATGTGCCTGGTGGTGCTTCATTGTGCCGTTCCG
>NZ_JAEKEG010000006.1 GCF_016651255.1 Pseudomonas sp. TH10 | reverse complement strand
GCAACGGGACGACCTGCGCCAGGTCTCACCGCAGATCCGCCACCTGGTGCTGTTCGACCGCTCCACCACGGCCCGATTCAAGGGCGATATCCTGCTACTCGACAAGCACGGCGAGGTCCTCGCCGACTCATCCCTGATCGAGCCCCGGCCAGGGAATTTTGCCGACCGCGACTACTTTCAGGCCCACGTCACCAACACCGGCAGCGGCATGTACATCAGTCGCCCGTTCAAGCCCCGCTGCGATTGCGAGGACAGCAATGAATGGCGAATCAGCTTCAGCCGTCGCATTGCCTCGTCGAACGGGGAGTTCCTGGGGGTGGCCGTGGCATCGATGCGCCTGACCTACTTCGACCAGCTGTTCAACAGCCTGTACATCGGCAGCGACAGCACGCTGAACATCATCGACGACGCAGGCATTCTCCTGGCGCAGAAGCCCTACCTGGAGCATGACTCGATCGGTAAGAGCTTCGCCACCCGCCCCAATGTCGTACGCATCCTGCGCGAGGGCAGTGGCAGCTTCGAGAGCGTTTCGAGTATCGATGGCCGGCAACGCCTCTATACCTTTTCCCGGGTTGGTAATCTGCCGCTGACGGTGATCGTCGCGCTGTCCGGCAACGACGTGTTTGCGGCCTGGAGGCGCACGGCGCTGGTGATCAGCGGGGCAACGGGCGTGCTATGCATTGGCTTGCTGTGGCTTAGCGGGTTGCTGTGTCGGGAACTGCGTTTGCGCCATCACGCCGAGCAGGAACTGGCGCAACTGGCCGCCACCGATTCCCTGACCGGGGTCGCCAACCGCCGGATCCTTGACCTGACCCTGCGCCACGAATGGTTTCGCGCACAACGCTCAGGCCAGCCGCTGTCGGTGCTGATGATCGACGCCGATCACTTCAAGGCCTTCAATGACCGTCATGGGCATCAAGGCGGTGACGAGGCCTTGCGCACGATCGCCAAGGTAATCGCGGCCAATGTACGGCGTCCCGCGGACCTGGTGGCGCGCTACGGTGGCGAGGAGTTTTCGGTGATCCTGGCGGAAACTGACAGCACGGGTGCCCGGCAGATTGCCGAAAAGATCCGGATGGCGGTGGAACAGTTGCCGAAGACGGAGGGAGACGAGCTACCCATGACCGTCAGTATCGGTATCAGCACCTGGACTACCCAGACGGATGTGACCCTGGAGCAACTGCTGTTTGCAGCGGACAAGGCGCTGTATCAGGCCAAGGAGCAGGGGCGCAATCGGGTGGTTGCCGCACATTAAGATCAAAAGATCGTCCGAACGCGGCCCGAACCTGTGGCAGCTCCTGCAGGGATACGCATTCCATCTGTAGCTGCGATCTTGCATAAAAAAAGGCCATCCGAGGATGGCCTTCAAAAAACTAGAGAGGTTTTTTACTTACACCGCCGCAACAGGGCGCATGTAAGAGATCGGTGCGGTACTGGCGTCTTCGAACGTCACCACTTCCCAGGCATCTGTCTGCTCAATCAATTTGCGCAGCAGCTGGTTGTTCAGTGCGTGACCGGACTTGAAGCCTTTGAACTCACCAATCAGGCTGTTACCCAGCAGGTACAGATCGCCAATGGCATCGAGGATCTTGTGCTTCACGAATTCGTCTTCATAGCGAAGGCCGTCTTCGTTCAGTACGCCATCGGCATCGACCACGATTGCGTTTTCAACGCTGCCGCCGAGTGCGAGGTTGTGCTTGCGCAGGTACTCGATATCACTCATGAAACCAAAGGTGCGGGCGCGGCTGACTTCTTTTACGAACGAAGTGCTGGAAAAATCCACGCTTGCACTTTGGGTGCGGTCCCGGAATACCGGGTGATCGAAATCGATCTCGAAGCTCACCTTGAACCCTTCGAAAGGGACGAAAGTGGCGCGCTTGTCGCCGTCTTCCACTGTCACTTCACGCAGGATGCGGATGAATTTCTTGGCGGCGTCCTGTTCTTCCAGGCCAGCCGATTGAATCAGGAATACGAAGGGTCCAGCGCTGCCATCCATGATCGGGACTTCGGACGCGGAGAGCTCGACGTAGGCGTTATCGATGCCCAGGCCAGCCATGGCCGAGAGCAAGTGCTCTACCGTGTCCACTTTGACGTCGCCGTTAATCAGCGTCGTCGACATAGTGGTTTCACCGACGTTTTCCGCGCGGGCAGGGATCTGCACCACAGGGTCGAGGTCAGCGCGACAAAACACAATGCCAGTGTCGACAGGCGCGGGCTTGAGGGTCAGGTATACCTTCTCCCCGGAGTGCAGGCCTACACCTGTGGCACGGATAATATTTTTCAGTGTGCGTTGTTTAATCATGGCTTGGGCCGCTTCAGCGCAAATTGCGAACTGGTATCAACAAAGGCTGGCGATAATAGCAGACCGAGCCTTTGCTGAACACCAATCACCTTCATAGCCCTGATACATTCCATCAATCGGCCTGACGACGCAGGAAGGCCGGGATGTCCAGGTAGTCCAGGTCATCTTGCGGATTCATCTTCGCGGCAGTCGCTGCACCGGCCTGAGCCTGGTTGCGCATGACGGTCGGACGGTCCAGATCACGGTAGTTGACCGCTGGCGCTTCCTGACGAGCCGCAGCCGGTTGTTGTACCTGGGAGGCAGCCATGGAAGTGTGAACGGTGTTGTCGATGACCTTCACAGGCTTCTCGATTTTCGCGCCCAGACCGGTGGCTACTACGGTTACGTGCAGCTCGTCGCGCATGTCCGGATCGATAACAGTACCGACCTTGACCATCGCGTGCTCGGAAGCGAAGGCTTCGATGATGCTACCCACGTCGGAGTACTCACCCAGAGACAGGTCAGGACCGGCGGTGATGTTCACCAGGATGCCGCGTGCGCCTTGCAGGTTCACGTCTTCCAGCAGCGGGTTACGGATCGCCGCTTCGGTGGCTTCACGTGCACGGTTCGGACCGCTGGCGCAGCCAGTGCCCATCATCGCCATGCCCATTTCGCTCATCACGGTACGTACGTCGGCGAAGTCGACGTTGATCATGCCCGGACGCTTGATGATGTCGGAGATACCGCGAACGGCACCGGCCAATACATCGTCAGCCTTGGCGAAAGCCGACAACAGGCTCGCGTCCTTGCCGAGGATGGTCAGCAGCTTCTCGTTAGGAATGGTGATCAACGAGTCGACGCTTTCGGACAGCATGCGAATGCCTTCGTCGGCGATCTGCATACGCTTGCGGCCTTCGAAAGGGAACGGACGGGTCACCACCGCAACGGTGAGGATCCCCATTTCCTTGGCCACTTCGGCAATGATCGGCGCAGCACCGGTACCGGTACCGCCGCCCATGCCAGTGGTGATGAACACCATGTTGGTGCCCTGCAGGACTTCGGCAATGCGCTCACGGTCTTCGAGAGCGGCCTGACGACCTACTTCAGGGTTGGCGCCGGCACCCAGACCTTTGGTCACACCGGTACCCAGTTGCAGAATGGTTCGCGCGCCGATGTTTTTCAGCGCTTGAGCATCAGTGTTGGCGCAGATGAATTCAACGCCTTCAATGTTGCTTTTGACCATGTGGTTGACAGCGTTGCCGCCGCCACCGCCGACACCGATAACTTTGATTACCGGGCTTGCGGGGATGTTGTCTACGAGTTCGAACATTTTCCCTCTCCTTACATTCTCTAGTTTTTTCGCCTACTGCGTTTGTTGCGGTCGTGCGGTGCTGCGTAATTCTTTAGAAGTTGCCTTGTACCCAGCTCTTGATGCGATCGAGCAAGGCGGGTTTGGCTTCTTCATTGCTGTAGCTGTCGCGGCTGCTGATGCCCGAGAACGAGATCCCGTCGGACTGCTTTTGCAGGCCGTACATCAACAAGCCAACGCCAGTGGAATAAATCGGGTTACGCACCACGTCATCCAGGCCTTTGACGCCGTGCGGCACGCCCAGACGAACCGGCATGTGGAAGATTTCTTCGGCCAGTTCAGTGGCGCCTTCCATCTTCGACGTACCGCCGGTGAGGACGATGCCGGCCGGGATCAGGTCTTCGTAGCCGCTGCGACGCAGCTCGGCCTGAATCAGCGTGAACAGTTCGTCGTAACGCGGCTCGACCACTTCGGCCAGGGCCTGACGCGACAGTTCGCGCGGTGGACGGTCGCCAACGCTTGGCACCTTGATGGTTTCACCGGCACCGGCCAGTTTGGCCAGGGCGCAGGCGTAACGGATCTTGATTTCTTCGGCGTACTGGGTCGGAGTGCGCAACGCCATCGCGATGTCGTTGGTCACCTGATCACCGGCAATCGGGATCACGGCGGTGTGACGAATCGCACCTTCGGTGAAGATCGCGATGTCGGTGGTGCCACCGCCGATGTCGACCAGGCACACGCCCAGCTCTTTTTCGTCGTCGGTCAGTACCGAGTACGCAGACGCCAGTTGTTCGAGAATGATGTCGTCGATTTCCAGACCGCAGCGACGCACGCATTTTTCAATGTTCTGTGCGGCGTTGACGGCGCAGGTGACCACGTGAACCTTGGCTTCCAGGCGGACGCCGGACATGCCCAGAGGCTCGCGCACACCTTCCTGGTTATCGATCACGTAATCCTGCGGCAGGGTGTGCAGCACGCGCTGGTCAGCCGGGATCGCCACAGCCTGGGCGGCGTCAAGAACGCGCTCCAGGTCAGCCGAGCTGACTTCGCGATCACGGATCGCGACGATGCCGTGGGAGTTCAGGCTGCGGATGTGATTGCCCGCCACGCCGACGAACGCCGAGTGAATGCGGCAGCCCGCCATCAGTTGGGCTTCTTCGATCGCGCGCTGGATCGATTGCACGGTGGATTCGATATTGACCACCACGCCCTTCTTCAGGCCACGGGACGGATGCGTACCGATCCCGACGATTTCCAGCGAGCCGTCGTCGGAGACCTCGCCGACCAGCGCCACCACCTTGGAGGTGCCGATATCGAGACCGACGATCATTTTGCCGCTTTGCACGTTTGCCATGGGTCCTGCCTCTTCTTAATTCTTTGCGACAGCGGGTTTGTCTGTCGTCGGCGCTACAGGTTCCCGCCAGCCAACAGCGAGGCCGTTGGCGTAGCGCAGATCGATGCGCGCAATGTTCGTAATCTGGTCTTTAAGCGTCTTGTCATAGATGGCGATGAAACGGCGCATCTTTTCCACCAGGTTGCCGCGTCCCAGCAGCAACTCGATGCCGGGGCCGGAACTGCCGGCACCGGTGGTCAGGAACCAGCTACCGCGTTCACGCAATTCCAGGCGCGCAATCGAGAAGCCCAGCGGCCGCAGCATCTGGCTCAGCACCTGATACTGCTGCATCACTTGCTGCTGGGCCCGTTGTGGGCCGAACAGCTGTGGCAGGTGTTCGTAGTTCGCCAGCTCCTTGGGCGTGAACGCCTGGCCCTGGTTGTTCAGCAACGACTCGTCGCCCCAACGGGCCACCGGCAGTTGCTCTTCGAGGCGGATCACCACTTGATCCGGCCACACACGGCGTACTTCGGCGTGGGCGATCCAGGGCATCTGCTCAAGCTCGGTACGCATGCCCGCCAGATCGATGGTGAAGAAGCTCGACGCCACGTACGGGGCGATCCGCTGCTGCACCGCTTGCTGGCTGATGTAACTCAGGTCGCCCTGCACGGCGATCTTGGTGATCGGTCGGTCGGCGTACGGCAGCAAACGCGTTGCGCCTTCGTACGTACCAAAGCCCAGTACCACCAACAGCACCGGCCAGAACAGGCTTTTCAGAAAGCTGAAATTGGCTTTCGGCAGGCGCGCGGACATCGGCTCTTTGGCCACCATTCGGCTGGCACCCCGCGGCACCGGCTTGCGGCCGGGTGCGGGTGGCTGATGTCTGAGCTGAGCGCCTTGCATGGTCTTAACCTCGCGCCTCTTGGGTTACTGCGCCTTCAACACTGGCGGCCAGAATGGCCAGCACCAACTGCTGGAAATCCAGACCGGCAGCACGTGCCGCCATCGGCACCAGACTGTGATCTGTCATGCCCGGTGCGGTGTTCACTTCCAGGAACCAGAACTGCCCGTCGGCGTCCTGCATCACGTCCGCCCTGCCCCAACCGGCAATCCCCAGCGCCTCACTGGCCTTGGCCGTGAGATCCATGAGTTCCTGTTCCTTGGCGGCATCCAGCCCGCACGGAATGCGGTACTGGGTATCGTTGGCGATGTACTTGGCGTCGTAGTCGTAGAACGTGTGCGGTGTACCCAGGGCGATAGGAGGCAACACCTGGTCACGCAGGGTGGCGATGGTGAACTCCGGACCTTGGATCCATTGCTCAACCAAGACTTGCGAATCGTAGGTACTGGCCGCTTTCCATGCGTCGATCAACTCGGACGCAGAACTCACTTTGGCCATCCCGATACTTGAACCTTCATGCGCCGGTTTGACGATCAAAGGGAAGCCCAGTTCCGTCGCCGCGGAAATACAATCGGCTTCGCTGCACAGCACGGCGTGACGCGGCGTCGGAATCCCGAGGCTGTGCCAGACCTGCTTGGTGCGCAATTTGTCCATCGCCAGTGCGGACGCGAGGATGCCGCTGCCGGTGTAGGGAATCCCGGCGACTTCGAGCAGGCCCTGCATGCTGCCGTCTTCACCGCCACGGCCGTGAAGAATGATGAACGCGCGGTCGATTTTTTCACTCAGCAGACGCTGCAGAATATCGGCGCCAACGTCGATGCCGAACGCGTCCACGCCAGCGCTTTGCAGCGCGTCGAGCACAGCATTACCGGATTTCAGCGAAACCTCACGCTCGGCACTCAGACCGCCAAAGAGCACGGCAACGCGGCCGAAGTCTTTCGGCGCGATAGTGGAAAACAGCTTGGCGTAGGCAGCAGTCATTTCAACTTCCCCTCGACCGACGCCGCCACGGCGCCAGCGAACAATTCACTTTTCAACAGCTTCGGCGCGAGACCGCCGATATCACCGGCGCCTTGGCACAACAGAATGTCGCCAGCACGCAGCAGCGGCTTGACCAGCGGCGCCAGATCAACGCCACGTTCGATGTAGATCGGGTCGAGCTGACCGCGCTGGCGGATGCTGTTGCACAGCTTGCGACTGTCAGCGCCCGGGATCGGTTCCTCACCGGCCGGATAGACTTCCATCAGCAGCAGCACGTTGGCGTCGGCCAGTACATTGACGAAATCGTCATACAGGTCGCGGGTGCGGCTGTAGCGGTGCGGCTGGTAGACCATCACCAGACGGCGCTCCGGCCAGCCACCGCGCACGGCCTTGATCACGGCGGCGACTTCGGTCGGGTGGTGGCCGTAGTCATCCACCAGCATCACGTTGCCGCCGTCTACCGGCAGTTCGCCGTAGACCTGAAAGCGTCGACCGACGCCCTGGAAACCCGACAGGCCCTGAACGATGGCTTCATCGCTGACGCCCTCGTCGGACGCAATGCAGATGGTCGCCAGCGAGTTGAGCACGTTGTGATTGCCCGGCATGTTCACGGAAACATCCAGCGGCTCGCGGTCAGGACGCAGCACGGTGAAGAAGGTCTGCATGCCTTGCTGACGCACATTGATTGCACGCACGTCGGCATCTTCGCTGAAGCCGTAGGTCACGGTCGGACGTTTCACCAGCGGCAGGATTTCGCGCACGACCGGGTCATCCAGGCACATCACGGCCAAACCGTAGAACGGCAGGTTGTGCAGGAACTCGACGAAGGTTTTCTTCAGTTTGTTGAAGTCACCGTCGTAGGTCGCCATGTGGTCGGCATCGATGTTGGTGACCACGGCGACCAGCGGTTGCAGGTGCAGGAAGCTCGCATCGCTTTCATCGGCTTCGGCGATCAGGTAACGGCTGGTACCCAGTTGTGCATTGGTACCCGCAGCATTCAGTCGACCACCGATGACGAACGTCGGATCGAGACCACCGGCGGCGAATACCGAAGCGATCAGGCTGGTAGTAGTGGTTTTGCCGTGGGTACCGGCAACGGCGATGCCGTGGCGATAGCGCATCAGCTCGGCGAGCATTTCTGCACGCGGCACCACCGGAATGCGGCGCTCAAGGGCGGTCGCGACTTCCGGGTTGGAGGTGTTCACAGCGCTCGACACCACCAGTACGTCGGCGGTCGCGGCATTCTCGGCACGGTGGCCGATGAAGATGTGCGCGCCGAACGATTCCAGACGCTCGGTGACCGGCGAAGCTTTCAGGTCGGAACCGGAGACTTCATAGCCCAGGTTCAACAACACTTCGGCGATACCGCACATGCCCACGCCGCCGATACCGACGAAGTGGATGCGACGGATGCGGCGCATCTCCGGATGAGGCATGGCTTTCTGATTCTCAACCATGGGCCACCTCCAGGCAGGTATCGACAACGTTACGGGTAGCATCTGGTTTGGCCAGGCGGCGGGCTGCGGTGGCCATGTCATTGAGTCGTTGCGGTTGCATCAAGACCTCTGTCAGGCGCGCGGCAAGGTCCGCGGCACCAGTCGTTCTTTGCGGCATCAGGAAGGCAGCGCCTTCACGGGCCAAATAATCGGCGTTGCGGGTCTGGTGATCGTCGATCGCATGGGGCAAAGGCACCAGCATCGAGGGCAGACCGGCGGCAGCCAGCTCACTGATGGTCAACGCGCCTGCGCGGCACACCACCAGGTCGGCCCAGCCATAGGCTTGGGCCATGTCTTTGATGAAAGGCTGCACCTGCGCCTCGACGCCGGCGGCGCGGTAGCGCTCTGCAGTCACTTCATCGTGGTTTTTGCCGGCCTGATGAAACACTTCCGGGCGCAAATCGGCAGCGACTTGGGCCAGGGCTTCAGGCAGCAATTTGTTCAACGGTTCTGCGCCCAGGCTTCCGCCGAGGATCAGCAAACGCGCTTTGCGACCGGCCAGAGCAGGTCGCGATGTGTCGAGGAACAGCTCGCTACGCACCGGGTTGCCGGTGGTGCGGCGGCTGTCCGACAGGGTAAAGGTGTCGGGGAAGGCTTCACACACCCGGGCGGCCAACGGCACCAGCAACCGATTGGCGGTACCGGCCACCGCGTTCTGCTCGTGAACGATCACTGGCACACCGGCCAGTTTGGCAGCAACACCACCAGGACCGGTCACATAGCCACCAAAGCCGACCACGCAGACCGGCTGCAGTTGGCGAATGATCGCCCGCGCCTGCCAGACCGACTTGAGCAACATGATCGGAGCCTTGAGCAGCGACAACTTGCCCTTGCCACGTAGACCACTGGCATTGATGCGGTGCAGCTCGATACCGGCCATCGGTACCAGTTCGTTCTCGATCCCACGTGGCGTGCCGAGCCAGTGCACGGTGTAACCGCGCGCCTGAAACTCGCGGGCACAGGCCAGCGCCGGGAATACGTGGCCGCCGGTGCCGCCGGCCATGATCAATACGTTACCGCCCATGATTCGGCTCCTCGGCGAAGTCGCTCTCATGGAATTCCATCTCTTCACTGCCCAGGTGGGTTCGACTCTCCCACTCGATCCTCAGTAGCAAGCCGAGACAGGCACAGCAAATCACCAACGAACTGCCGCCATAACTGAGGAACGGCAAGGTCAGACCCTTGGTTGGCAAGAGGCCGACGTTCACACCGATGTTGATCAGGAACTGACCAATCCACAGGAACGACAGACCGTAGGCCACATAAGCGGCGAAGAACTGTTTGGCTTTCTCGGCCCACAAGCCGATGTACATGCCGCGAATACACACGAACACGAACAGCGCCACGGTGCACAACGAACCGACCGCGCCGAGTTCCTCAGCCAGAACCGAGAACACGAAGTCGGTGTGCGCTTCCGGCAGGTAGAACTGCTTCTGCACGCTGTTGCCCAGGCCTACGCCCAGCCACTCGCCGCGACCGAACGCGATCAGCGCTTGCGACAGCTGATAACCGGCGCCGAACTGGTCGGCCCACGGGTCGGCGAAGTTGGTCAGACGCGCCATCCGGTACGGCTGCATCTGAATCAGCAAGACCACCGCCCCGACCGCCAACACCACCATCAGCGAGAAACGGAACAACCCGACCCCGCCAAGGAACAGCATCGCGGCAGCAGCGCCCATCATGACCACGGTGGCACCGAAGTCCGGCTCCATCAGCAACAGGCCGGCCATCGGCAGCAGCACGATGAACGGTTTGAAAAAGCCCATCCAGCTCTCGCGCACTTCCTTCTGGCGACGCACCAGATAACCGGCGAGGTAGATCACCACGAATACCTTGGCGATTTCGGACGGCTGCACGTTGAAGAAGCTGAACCCGATCCAGCGCATCGAACCGTTCACTTCGCGGCCGATGCCGGGGATGATCACCATCACCAACAAGCCGAACGCACCAATCAGCATCAGCCAGCCGAGGCGCTGCCAGGTGGCGATCGGAATCATCATGGTGACGATGCAGGCGCCCAATCCCAGCACCACATAAATAAGGTGGCGGATCATGTAATAGAGGGCGCTGCCCGACTGGACGGCAGCGACTTCGGTCGACGCCGAGGCAATCATCACCAGGCCCAGGCCCAGCAATGCCAGGCACCCGGCAAGCATCGGGAAGTCGAGATCGATGCCGCGCCCGGTAATGATCGGCGACGGGTACGGCTTGATGATATTAAGCAGGCTCATGCCAGATCCTCCACAGCGCGGACGAACTGGTGACCACGGTCTTCGTAATTCTTGAACATGTCGAAACTGGCGCAGGCCGGCGACAGCAGCACCACGTCACCTGGATGGGCGGCGGCGCGGCATTGTTCCACCGCCTCGACCAAAGACCCGACGCGGATCAGCGGCACACGGTCGCCAATGGCTGCACCGATTTTGTCGGAGTCACGGCCCATCAGGATCACGGCACGGCAGTTGGCCGCCACCGGATCGCGCAAGTCGGTGAATTCGGCCCCTTTGCCGTCGCCACCGGCGATCAGCACGACCTTACCGTCGATATCGGCGCCCAGGCCTTCGATGGCTGCCAGTGCGGCACCTACGTTAGTGGCTTTGGAGTCGTTGTAGTAGCCCACGCCATCCAGGTCGCGGACCCACTGGCAGCGATGCTCCAGACCGGCAAATGTGCGCAGCGCCGAAAGCATGGCGTCGAACGGCAGGCCGACCGCATGACCAAGCGCCAGCGCCGCGAGGGCGTTGGACTGGTTATGCGCGCCGCGAATCTTCAGCTCACGCACCGGCATCAGGTTCTGGAATTCGAACGCGAGATATTTCTCGCCGTCCTCTTCACGGATACCGAATGCCTTGAAATCCGGTTTGGTCAGGCCGAAGGTCCAGCACGGCTGGCCCTCGCCCATCAGCGGACGGCTCAGGGCATCCTGGCGATTGACCACGAACTGCCTGGCACCACGGAAGATCCGGTGCTTGGCCAAGTGGTACGCCGGCAGGCCGCTGTAGCGATCCATGTGGTCTTCGCTGATGTTGAGCACGGTGGCCACTTCGGCGTTGAGCTGGTCGGTGGTTTCCAGTTGGAAACTCGACAGCTCCATCACGTACAGCTCGACGTCATCGCTGAGCAGGTCGAGCGCCGGAGTGCCGAGGTTGCCGCCGACGGCGACACGCTTGCCGGCCGCAGCCGCCATCTCGCCGACCAAAGTGGTGACGGTGCTTTTCGCGTTGGAGCCGCTGATAGCCACGATCGGCGCCTGCGCGTTACGCGCGAACAGCTCGATGTCGCCGGACAGTTTCACGCCACGGGCCGCAGCGGCTTGCAGGGCCGGGGTCGCCAGCGCCAGACCGGGGCTCACGTAGAGCTCGTCGGCACGGCACAGGAATTCGACGTCCAGCTCGCCACAACGCACTTCCACGTGCGGATAGTCACGCTTGAGCGCGGCCAGTTCCGGTGGATTTTCCCGCGTATCAGCCACAGCAAACGACGTGCCCCGGTTCGCCAGGAAGCGAACCAGGGACATGCCGCTCTTGCCGAGGCCGACAACGATGCGGAAGTGGTCAGAAGCGATCAGAGACACTCGTTCTACCTCAGCTTCAGGGTGGCAAGGCCGATCAGCACGAGAATCACGGTGATGATCCAGAAACGGACGATCACACGCGGCTCGGGCCAGCCCTTGAGTTCAAAGTGGTGGTGTATCGGTGCCATGCGGAACACACGGCGACCGGTCAGCTTAAAGGAAGCAACCTGAATGACGACTGACAGGGTTTCCATCACGAACACGCCGCCCATGATGAACAGGACGATTTCCTGACGGACGATCACCGCGATGGTGCCCAGTGCCGCGCCGAGTGCCAGTGCACCGACGTCGCCCATGAACACTTGCGCCGGATAGGTGTTGAACCAGAGGAAGCCCAGACCGGCACCGATCAGCGCACCGCAGAACACGATCAGCTCACCCGCGCCCGGCACGTAAGGAATCAGCAGGTATTCGGCAAATTTCACGTTACCCGACAGATAGCAGAAGATGCCCAGACCACCGCCGACCATCACGGTTGGCATGATCGCCAGACCGTCGAGGCCGTCAGTCAGGTTGACCGCGTTGCTCGAACCGACGATCACAAAGTAGGTCAGCACGATAAAGCCCAGGCCCAGCGGAATGCTGTAGTCCTTGAGCATCGGCAGAATCAGCGTGGTTTCCACCGGGGTAGTGGCGGTCATATAAAGGAAGATCGCTGCGCCGAGGCCGAACACCGACTGCCAGAAATACTTCCAGCGACTCGGCAGACCACGCGAGTTTTTCTCGATGACTTTGCGGTAATCGTCGACCCAGCCAATGGCGCCAAACAGCAGGGTCACCAGCAGCACGGTCCAGACGTAGCGGTTGCTCAGGTCAGCCCAGAGCAAGGTGCTAACGCCGATCGAAGACAGGATCAGCGCGCCGCCCATGGTCGGCGTACCAGATTTCGACAAGTGCGATTGCGGACCATCGTTACGAACGGATTGACCGATCTGACGGTTCTGCAAAGTGCGGATCATCCACGGGCCATAGCACAGCGACAAAACCAGCGCAGTCAGCACACCGAGAATCCCGCGCAGGGTCAGGTACTGGAAGACCGCGAAGCCTTTGTAGAACTGTTGCAGATACTCCGCTAGCAGCAGCAGCATTAATGTTTCTCCAAACTGGACCCGCACAGAGCCGCAACGATGTTTTCCATCGCTGCACTGCGCGAACCCTTGATCAAAATGGTGGTGTTTGTGTCCTGCTCGGCGTCGAGGGCCTGAATCAGTTCGGCTTGCGTGCCGAAGTGATGCGCCTGTTCACCGAAAGCGTTTACGGCGTGAACCATGTTTGGCCCAACGGCATAAAGCGCGGAAACCTTGCCCCGGGCGTATTCGCCCACGTCGCGGTGCCCCTGCTCCGCCCAATCGCCCAGCTCGCCGATATCCCCGAGCACCAGAACGGTGCGGCCGGAAAAGCCGGCAAGTATATCAACGGCCGCGCACATCGAGGTGGGGTTTGCGTTGTAAGTGTCATCGATCACGCGCATACCGTTTTTCGCCAGTTGCGCGACGGTGCGACCCTTGACCGGTTGCACGGCGCCAAGCCCGGTGGCGATGCCGAACAGCGACACGCCCAAAGCGTGCGCAGCAGCGGCGGCGGCCAAGGCGTTAGCGACGTTGTGGGTGCCGAGCAGGTTCAGTTGAACGCGCTCGACACCTTCAGGTGTATGCAGATTGAAGGCCGGGCAGCCACGGGCGTCGGTGGTCAGATCGCTGGCATGGAAATTCGCCTGAGTGTTGCTCAGGGCGAAAGTCAGCACCTGGCGAGCGCCCGCGCGGGTCTTCCAGATGCTGAAGGCCTTGTCATCGAGATTGAGCACGGCGACGCCATCAGCCGCCAGCCCGTCGATGATTTCACCCTTGGCTTCAACGATTTTTTCCGGGCCGCCGAACTCACCGACGTGAGCGGTGCCGGCATTGTTCAAGATTGCCACATGCGGCTTGGTCAGCCCGACGGTGTAGGCGATTTCACCGAGGCGCGAGGCACCCAGTTCGATGACGGCCGCCGTGTGTTCCGGGGCCAGTTCGAGCAGAGTCAGTGGCGCGCCGAGGTCATTGTTCAAATTGCCGCGAGTCGCCAGCACCGGACCGCGCGTGCGCAAGATGCTCGCGAGCATTTCCTTGACGGTGGTCTTGCCGCTGGAGCCGGTGATCGCGGCGACTGGCTGAGTGAATGCAGCACGGTTCAGCGCCCCCAACTGGCCGAGAGCCTGACGGGTGTCCTTGACCAGCAATTGCGGCAACGTACTGTCGGCGACTTCACGCTCGACCAGTGCGGCAACGGCGCCTTTGGCGGCGACGTCGTTCAGATAATCGTGACCGTCAAAGCGCGGACCGGTCAGGGCAATAAACAGTTGGCCAGGCTGGATCGCACGGCTGTCGATGCTGACGCCGTCGAAGCTGGCATCAGCAGCGATCAAGCGTGCATCGAGCGCATTGGTCAGTTCGCTGAGTTTGAGGGCCTTAAGCATGGGCCACCTCCCACGCGGTCAGCGCGTGATCGGCCTCGACCAGGTCGGAGAAAGCGTGGCGCTCGCCATTGATCTCCTGATAGTCCTCGTGACCTTTACCGGCCAGGACGATTACGTCATCGGCCGAGGCACCGGCAATCAGTTGCGCGATCGCCTGACCACGGCCGGCGACAAAGGTGACTTTATCCACAGCCGTGAAACCGGCGCGGATGTCATCGAAAATCACCGCAGGGTCTTCAGTGCGCGGGTTGTCGTCGGTGACCAGCACTTGATCAGCCAGACGCTCAACCACTTCAGCCATCAACGGACGCTTGCCGCGATCACGGTCACCGCCGCAGCCAAACAGGCAGAGCAGTTGGCCTTTGACATGAGGACGCAACGCGGTCAGGACTTTTTCCAGCGCGTCCGGGGTGTGGGCGTAATCGACCACCACCAACGGCTGCGTGCCACCGCCCAGACGCTGCATGCGACCGGCCGGGCCTTCGAGTTTCGGCAGTACTTTGAGAATTTCGTCGAGCGCGTAATCCAGACCGAGCAAGGCGCCGACCGCCGCCAGGACGTTGCTAAGGTTGAAGCGACCGAGCAAGGTGCTGCGCAGATGATGTTCGCCCTGCGGCGTCACCAGCGTGGCGCGCACGCCGTGGTCGTCGAACTGCGCTTCGCGGCAGAACAGGTACGCGCTGCTGTCGAGCAGG
Organism: Pseudomonas sp. TH10; assembly: GCF_016651255.1. Classification (GTDB taxonomy): domain Bacteria; phylum Pseudomonadota; class Gammaproteobacteria; order Pseudomonadales; family Pseudomonadaceae; genus Aquipseudomonas. The sequence goes on along the minus strand of NZ_JAEKEG010000006.1, from coordinate 19,386 downwards.
CTGTAGGTGATCAAACGCGATTCACGTTTTTCAGCGGCCAGTTGCCGGCCGAAATCGTCGTCGAGGTTGACCACGCGGCACTTCAGGTCATTCCAGGCGAACAGCTTGGCCTTGGCCTCAGCGTACGCTTCCATGGTGCCGTGATAATCCAGATGATCGCGGGACAGGTTGGTCATCACCGCCACGTCGAATGCCAGCGCGGTGACGCGGCCCTGATCCAGACCGTGGGACGAAACTTCCATGGCCACGGCTTTGGCGCCGGCCTTTTTCAGGTCGCCCAGCGTCGCCTGTACGGCAATCGGATTCGGCGTGGTGTGCAGGCCGCTCTCCAAGCCGCCGTAGAAACCGCTGCCCAGGGTGCCAACAATGCCGCAGTGCTGACCGAGCAGGTCCAGGGCTTGCGCGACCAGTTGGGTAACGCTGGTCTTGCCGTTGGTGCCAGTGACGCCGATCAGGTTCAGGTGGCGGCTCGGGTCACCATAAAATCGCCCGGCGATGTCCGACAGCTGCGCTGCCAGGCCCTTGACCGGAATCAGCGGCACGTCAGTGATCGGCAGCACGGTGGCGCCTTCAACCTCATAGGCCACGGCGGCGGCGCCGCGCTGCAATGCATCGGCAATGTGCGCACGGCCATCAAATTTGCCACCGGGCACGGCGAGGAACAAATCGCCTGCGCGCACGTTGCGGCTGTCCAGCGCCAATTCACGGATCAACAGATCGTGGCCGGCGTGGGGGAATATCTTGTTCAGACTTAATGACATCAGCCGCGCCCTCCATTGGCTTTCAGCGGAATGACTGGGGTGGCGTTGGCCTGCTGAGTGGTCGGCAGGTTGTCCGGGGTCACGTTCATCAGACGCAGGGTGCCGGACATCACACGGCTGAACACCGGTGCGGACACCAGACCACCGAAATAACCGGCCTTGGACGGTTCATCGATCACCACAACAATGGCGTAACGCGGATCGCTCATCGGGCCGAAACCGGCGAACAGCGAGCGATAGGAGTTTTCGGCGTAGCCCTTGGTGCCCACCGACGTTTTACGTGCAGTACCCGACTTGCCGGCCACGTGATACGCCGGCACCTGCGCACGGAATACGCCACGCGGGGCTTCGATCACTTGCGTCAGCATGCCTTGCATGGTTTTCGCGACAGCTTCCGGCAGCACTTGCGTGGTTTGCGGCGGCTTGTCGGTTTTGATCAGGGTCAACGGCGCGAGACGACCATTGTTGGCCAGCGCCGAGAAGGCATGAACAAGCTGAATCGCGGTCACGGAAATACCGTAGCCGTAGGACAGTGTTGCGGTTTCAGCCTTGCGCCATTCGCGGTAGTTCGGCAGGTTGCCGACACGCTCGCCCGGGAAGCCGAGGCCGGTGTCCTGGCCGAGGCCGACTTTCTGCGCGAGACGGTAAATGGTTTCGCCACCAATATCGAAGGCAACCTTACTCATGCCGACGTTACTGGAATTGATCAGAATGCCGGTCAGATCGAGTACCGGACCTTCGCTCTTGGAAACGTCCTTGATCGTGTATTTACCGATCTGCAGCGTGCCCGGATACACCTCGACGGTGTCGCTCGGTTTCCAGCGGCCGGACTCGATAGCGGCGCTCATCGAGATGGCTTTCATGGTCGAACCCGGTTCGAACACGTCGATCATCGCGCGGTTACGCATCATCGCCGGTTGCAGGTTGCGACGGTTGTTCGGGTTGTAGGTCGGCTGGTTGACCATGGCGAGAATCTCGCCGGTCTTGACGTCCATGATCACCAGGCTGCCGGCCTTGGCACCGTTTTCGATGATTGCGTTGCGCAGCTCGCGGTTGGCCAGATATTGCAGACGCAGGTCAATCGACAACGCCAAGGGCTTGCCGGCCTTGGCGTTTTTGGTGACCTGGACATCCTTGATCAGCCGTCCGCGCCGATCCTTGATGACCTGTCGTTTGCCCGGCACCCCGGCCAGCCACTCGTCGTAGGCGAGTTCGACGCCTTCGCGACCGTGATCGTCGATGTCGGTAAAACCAACCATGTGCGCGGTGACTTCACCGGCCGGATAGAACCGGCGGAATTCTTCGATGCCGTAAACGCCCGGCACTTTCAGGTCGAGTACAGCCTGGCCCTGCTCAGGCGTCAGCCCGCGCACCAGGTAAATGAATTCTTTGTTGGCTTGCGCTTCAAGGCGCTCGGTCAGGGCTTTCGGATCCTGACCCAGGGCGGCGGCGAGTGCGGGCCACTTTTCCTTGGCGGTCTGCATTTCCTTGGCGTTGGCCCACAGCGTGGTCACCGGGGTACTGACGGCCAAAGGCTCGCCGTTACGGTCGGTGATCAGACCACGGTGAGCCGGAATCGGGATATGACGAAGACTGCGCGCATCGCCCTGACCTTTGAGGAAGTCACGGTCAACCACTTGCAGGTCGATGATGCGCCAGCAGATCGCCGCGACCATCACGCCGAGCAGCGCCACCATCAGGCGGAAGCGCCACGGGAACAATGCGCCTTCGAGTTTCATCATGGCGCCACCATCTTCACGTCAGCCGCGCCCGGAATGTGCATTTTCAGTTGTTCGGTGGCCAGCACTTCGATCCGGCTGTGCGCGGTCCAGGTGCTTTGCTCAAGAATCAAGCGACCCCACTCGGCCTGCGCCTTGTCGCGCACGCTGAGTTCGTTATAAAGGGTGTTGAGCAACTGACGGTTCCAGTGCGCGCTGTACGACACGGCGATGGCCGATACGAGCACGCCGATGAACAGCAGCAGCATCAAAAAGCTGCCGCCAGGCAGTGGCTTGGCGAAAAGCTTGCTCACCGCAGCTTCTCCGCGACGCGCATGACGGCGCTACGGGAACGTGGGTTGGCTTTGAGTTCGGCGTCGGAGGCCGTCTGCGCTTTGCCATGGACTTTGATTTTCGGTTCGAACGCCACGTGGCGAACGGGCAGGTTGCGCGGCAGGTTGTCGGCTTCGCCTTTCACCAGCTTGCGCATGAACAGTTTGACGATGCGGTCTTCCAGCGAGTGGAAGCTGATCACAACCAGACGACCGCCAACTTCCAGCGCTTCCAGTGCGGCTTCGAGGCCGGTTTCCAGATCGCCCAGTTCGTTGTTGACGTGAATGCGCAAACCCTGGAATGCACGGGTGGCCGGGTTCTTGCCCTTTTCCCATGCAGGGTTGGCGACCTTGAGCACTTCAGCCAGATCGGCGGTACGCTCGAAAGGCGTGATATCGCGACGCTCGGCGACGGCACGGGCCATGCGCCCGGAGAAACGCTCTTCACCGTATTCCTTGAACACCCGGGCGATTTCCTCAGCCGGCGCGGTGTTGACGAATTCGGCAGCGCTGATGCCACGGGACGGATCCATGCGCATGTCCAGCGGGCCGTCGTTGAGGAAACTGAAGCCGCGCTCAGCATCGTCGAGCTGCGGCGAAGACACGCCGAGGTCGAGCAGAATGCCGCTGACCTTGCCGGCCAGACCTTGTTCGGCGACGACCGAACCCAGCTCGGCAAAGCTACGCTGCACAACGACAAAGCGGCCGTCTTCGGCCGCCAGCGTTTGCCCGGTGGCAATCGCTTGAGGATCTTTGTCGAATCCCAGCAACCGGCCATCGGGACCCAGCTGGCTGAGGATCAAACGGCTGTGTCCGCCGCGTCCGAACGTACCGTCCAGATAGCAGCCATCAGGGCGTACGGCGAGAGCCTCCACGGCTTCGTCAAGCAGTACGGTGATGTGGTTAAAGCCGCTATCAATAGTCACAGGATCAAATCACGCAGTTCATCAGGCATAGCGCCCGGTTGTTGAATAGCAGCAAGGTCAGCGGCAGATACCGCGTCCCATGCATCCTCGTCCCACAATTGGAACTTGTTCAGCTGGCCCACCAGCATCGCGCGCTTATCGAGCTTGGCGTATTCGCGCAGACGCGGTGGAACCAGAAAACGGCCACTGCCATCGAGCTCGAGGTCGACGGCGTTGCCGATCAATAAACGCTGCAAGCGACGGTTCTCTTCACGAAGCGAAGGCAGTGCGCGCAATTTGGTTTCAATAATTTCCCACTCATCGAGGGGGTAGACACACAAACAGGGATCAACGGCATCGATGGTCACGATCAATTGGCCGGAACTGCGCGAAACGAGCTCGTCGCGATACCGGCTCGGCATAGCGAGACGGCCCTTTGCATCGAGACTGATAGCGTTAGCTCCGCGAAACACGTCTGCGTTTCTCCAATTTTTATCGTTTTGAGCTCAAAAAACCCACTTCATGCCACTTTCCGCCACTTGCGCACACTATAGGAATGCGCCCACCACACCGTCAAGGCGCGGATTAAAGGAAAACCCTTACAGAACGGAGATTTAGGAGCATAAAAGGAGGAGCAACGAGAATCTGGCGCGGAGTTTCGACCCATAACTTGATGCAGCACTGAAAGCTGCGCTCGAAAGTTAAAGTAATTTGTTAAGAGTAAGATTTTTTCGGTATTACAAAAGCGCTTCTGCTGAGGTTTCTGGAAGGAGGAAAAGCGTTACTGCCTGCGCCCTGTCCAATGCTGCAAACAGGGAGGGGAAAAAGGTGGAGAGTCGATCTGTAAGCCGGGTTCTGTCTTGAACAGTCATTCGTCTACGATGGCCATCACTGGACATCTTTAGCAACCTACCCGGTCCCAGCGCGGGCCACGCCTTGGGACCCTATTTGGTCTTGCTCCAAGTGGGGTTTACCTAGCCACGAACTGTTGCCAGACGTGCGGTGCGCTCTTACCGCACCTTTTCACCCTTACCGGCGCCGAAGCGCTTAGGCGGTTATTTTCTGTGGCACTTTCCGTAGGCTCACGCCTCCCAGGCATTACCTGGCACTTCGCCCTATGGAGCCCGGACTTTCCTCCCCCCCCTAATTTTCATAGAGGGCAGCGACTGTCCGATCGACTCTCCGCCGCGCAGGTTAACGGCAGAGCGCCTGAAGAACAAGCGCTAATAGCCGCAAAACCTGTCTGCGCGACGGGTTACTCGCCCTTCTGCTGGTCCAGCGCAACCTGATACAACACATTCTTGCGTTCACCGGTGATTTGCGCAGCCAGTGCGGCGGCACGCTTGAGCGGCATTTCTTCGAGCAGAAGATTGAGGATGCGCATGGCCTCGCTGCTGACTGCCTCTTCGGTTTCAGGCACGGACCAACCTGCCACCAGCACCACGCACTCGCCCCGCTGCTGATTACTGTCGGACTCGACGAACTCGCGCAACTCGGCCAGGGGCAGCCCCTTGAGGGTTTCGAACGTCTTGGTGATCTCCCGGGCCAGCAAGGCCGGACGCTCACCACCAAACACCAGCTCCATATCCTGCAGACACTCCAGGATACGGTGTGGCGCTTCATAGAAAATCAAGGTGCGCGGCTCTTCCTTGACCAGCTCCAGGCGGGCCCGGCGCCCTACTGCCTTGGCGGGCAGGAACCCTTCAAAGATGAAGCGGTCCGACGGCAGGCCCGCAGCCGACAATGCCGCAATCAATGCACAGGCACCCGGCACTGGCACTACATTAATGCCCGCCGCGCGTGCCTGGCGCACCAGGTGATAGCCCGGATCGGAAATCAACGGCGTGCCGGCATCGGAGATCAACGCCACATCATCGCCCGCCAGCAACCGGGTAATAAAGCGGCTACCTTCATCCCGTTCGTTGTGCTCATGACAGGCCGCCAGCGGCGTGGCAATCCCGAAGTGCTGCATCAGCCGCGCCGAGTGACGGGTGTCCTCGGCAGCAATCAACGCCACTTCGCGGAGAATTTTCAGGGCCCGGGCGCTGATGTCGTCCAGGTTGCCGATGGGCGTCGCCACCACATAAAGCGAGCCAGCAGCGGAATTCAAAGCACCTGGAGCAGTCAAAGCGCACACCTCATGATCGTTAAAAGTCGCCATTGTAGCGCGTAGCGTCGTCGGCGACAGGCGTCTGCCACTGCAGGTTTTCCTGCCTTCGGTGCCTTGCTGCAACATTTGCATGAGCTAAATTGCCCGTTTCACGCCACTAACATCGCGCCCCGGCCAGTGCTTGGGTACAATTCGACGCTAATTTGATCGAGTATCAGGAACACTTACATGATCGCTTGCCTGCGGCTGTTCACTGCCCTCTGCCTCGCTGCCTTATTGGCGGCTTGCGCCAGCTCCCCTTCCTCCAGCCTTGGCGACCTTCCACGGACTCCGGATGCCAGTATCGAGCAACTGCTCGAGCAGGCTTCCCAGAGCAAAGACCCGGAAAAAGCTGCGCTGTTGCGCCTGAGCGCCGCCGACCTGGCCTATCGCCAGGGTAACGCCGGCCAATCGGCGCAAATCCTCCAGCAAGTACCGGTGGAACAACTAAAGCCTGGACAGCAGGTGTTCGCCAGCACGCTGGCCGCAGAACTGGCGATGGTGCGCAATCAGCCCAAGGCAGCGCTGACTGCATTGAGCCATCCGAGCCTGCAGCGCCTGAGCGAACTGCCGGTCGAGCAACAGGTGCGTACCGGCACCGTGCATGCCCGCGCGCTTGAAGCCGACGGACAGGCATTGGCGGCTGCACGGGAGCGCATTTTCATCGCACCCATGCTCGAAGGCGAAGCCGCCGGCAAGAACCATGAAGCGATCTGGACCCTGATCGCTTCGCTGCCAACCGACCAACTGCAGCCCACCTCCACCGATGACCTCGGCGGCTGGATGAGCCTGGCGCTGGCCGTCAAGACCGCGGGCACCCTGGAGCAACAGCAGGCCGCGATCGACAACTGGCGCGCCCAGAACCCCAAGCACCCGGCAGCCATCCAGCTGCCAATCCCCCTGACCAAGCTCAAGGAACTGGCCAGCCAGCCCCTGGGCAAGATCGGCCTGCTGTTGCCACAGGACGGCCCGCTGGCCGCTGTCGGCAAGGCGCTGCGCGAAGGCTTCATGGCCGCGCACTACCAGGCACAGCAAGCCGGCCAGAATCCGCCAGCCATCGTCTTCTACGACAGCTCGAAGCTGACCTCGATGGACGAGTTTTACCGCAAGGCTCAGGCTGACGGCGTGCAACTGGTCGTCGGGCCGCTGGAAAAGCCACTAGTCAAACAACTGAGCACTCGCCCGCAATTGCCGATCACCACCCTCGCACTGAACTACAGCGAAGGCGATCAAGGCCCGGCACAGCTGTTCCAGTTTGGTCTGGCCGCTGAAGACGAAGCCCGTGAAGTCTCGCGCCGCGCCCGTGCCGATGGCCTGCACCGCGCCGCCATCATGGTGCCGAAAGGCGAATGGGGCGAGCGCGTACTGCGTGCTTTCAGTCAGGACTGGCAGGCAAACGGTGGCAGCATCATTGCCATCGAACGCGTTGATCAGCCAGTGCAACTGGCTCAGCAGATTGCCGGCATGTTCCAACTGCGTCAGAGCGAAGCCCGCGCCAAGAGCCTGCAGAATGCTGCGGGCGCCAACGTAGCGGCACAGCCTTCGCGCCGTCAGGACATCGAGTTCATCTTCCTCGCCGCGACGCCGCAACAGGCGCAGCAGATCAAGCCGACCCTGAACTTCCAGTACGCCGGTGACGTTCCGGTTTACGCAACTTCGCACGTGTACAGCGCCAGCGGCGATGTGAACCAGTACAACGACATGAACGGCATTCGCTTCTGCGAAACCCCGTGGCTGCTGGAAACCAGCAACCCACTGCGCCAGCAAGTTGTTGCACAGTGGCCACAAGCCGCCGGCAGCCTCGGCCGCCTGTATGCCATGGGCGTCGACGCTTACCACCTGGCACCGCGCCTGGGTCAACTGAAGGCCCTGCCGGACAGCCGCATCGAAGGTCAATCGGGCAGCCTCGGCATGACCCAGACCCAGCGCGTTGTGCGTCAACTGCCTTGGGCGCAGTTCGTCAGCGGCCAGGTTCAACGCCTGCCGGACACCCCGCGCTAATGCCTGACCGGTCACGCTCGCAAAGCGGCAAGGATGCCGAGCGCCAGGCGCTCGAGCATCTGCAGAATCAGGGGCTGCGCCTGTTGGCGCAGAACTGGCTGTGTAAACGTGGCGAGCTTGATCTGGTCATGCTTGATGGCGATACAGTAGTATTCGTCGAAGTTCGTTACAGAAAAAACACCCAATGGGGTGGCGCGCTCGCTAGCATCGATGGGCGCAAGCAGCAGAAACTGATTTTCGCCGCACAGTATTTTCTTCAGCGCGAGTCGCGTTGGGCCAATTCCCCCTGCCGCTTCGACGTGGTGGCCATCGACAGCCACCCGGATCAGCTGAACTGGTTGCAGAATGCTTTCGACAGTTGATCGTCTGCGTTGCGACCGGGACAATCCCACCGACAAATTTTGCTCTTTGCTTTGCGGGCTGCACATTCATGTGCCGAACAGCCGCGCTACTTAAGGTCACACAGATGGACATGCAATCCCGAATTCGCCAGCTTTTCCAGGCCAGTATCGACACCAAGCAACAGGCGATGGACGTACTTGCACCGCACATCGAGCAAGCCAGCCAGATCATGGTCAACGCCCTGCTCAACGAAGGCAAAATGCTTTCGTGCGGCAACGGTGGTTCGGCCGGCGATGCCCAGCACTTCTCCTCGGAGCTGCTCAATCGCTTCGAGCGCGAGCGCCCGAGCCTGCCGGCCATTGCGCTGACGACCGATACGTCGACGATCACCTCGATCGCCAACGACTACAGCTACAACGAAGTGTTCTCCAAACAGATTCGTGCACTCGGCCAGCCGGGCGATGTGTTGCTGGCGATTTCGACCAGCGGTAACTCGGCGAACATTATTCAAGCGATCCAGGCCGCACATGATCGCGAAATGATTGTCGTAGCATTGACCGGTCGCGATGGCGGTGGCATGGCGTCGCTGCTATTGCCAGAGGACGTCGAGATTCGCGTACCGGCCAATGTCACTGCACGTATTCAAGAAGTCCACTTGCTGGCGATCCATTGCCTCTGCGATCTGATCGACAGCCAACTGTTCGGGAGTGAAGAATGACCCCTAATCGCCTTGGCCTTCTGGCCTTGACTCTGTGCCTTGGCATCAGCGGCTGCACCTCGGTGGTGAATGCCAGCCGTGAAGCGCCGATCGATGATGACCGCGGCACCCGCACCTTCGGCAGCAAGATCGACGACTCGTTGATCGAAACCAAAGTGGGCGTAAACGTGGCCAAGGCCGATCCGGCTCTGGACAACGATTCGCACATCGTCGTCACCAGCTTCAACGGCGTTGTCCTGCTCGCCGGTCAAACACCTCGCGCAGACCTCAAAGCCAAGGCCGAACAGGCCGCCTCTTCGGTCCAGCGCGTGAAGACGGTGCATAACGAACTGCAGGTACTGCCACCTTCAGGCTTCCTGGCTCGCCAAAATGACACTTGGCTGACCTCGAAGATCAAGACTCAGATGCTCACCGACGCCAGCATCCCCGGCTCGCGCATCAAAGTCGTGACGGAGAATGGCATCGTCTACCTGCTGGGCCTGCTGACCAAACAGGAAGCCGCTCAGGCGACCAATCTGGTGCAGGGCGTTTCCGGCGTGCAGAAAATCGTCAAACTCTTCGAATACATCGACTGATGCGCCACGATCTGTAGGAGCTGTCGAGTGAAACGAGGCTGCGATCCTTTGATCTTTTGATTTTAAGGATCAGAGCCCAGATCAAAAGATCGCAGCGTTCCGCAGCTCCTACGGGTTTGAGAGTGGTGAAGTAATAAAAAAGGCGATCCATCCGGATCGCCTTTTTTTATTTCACCACTTTCAAGCTTGGCCGGCCGCTAGGGCGCGGTGGCTCGCTGTCCGGTGGCGGCAAGTCGTCATCCGACTCGATCTCTTCCTCGTCATCCATCGGCGACTCGAGATCAAACACCATGCCCTGACCGTTTTCCCGGGCATAGATCCCCAGAATCGCACCAATTGGCACGTAGAGACTGTGCGGGACGCCACCGAAGCGACCTTCGAAGGTCACCACGTCGTTGTCCATGTGCAAATGACGCACGGCACTCGGCGAGACGTTCAGGACAATTTGCCCGTCACTGGCGAAACCCTGCGGCACTTGCACCGCCGGGTACTCGGAATTGACCAGCATGTGCGGGGTGCAATCGTTATCGACAATCCACTCGTAGAGCGCGCGGACCAGATAAGGTCGACTGGAGTTCATAGCGGCTCCTTAAGCCTTAGCGCATATCGCGTTCGACACCAGACAGACTCGCCTGGAAAGCCTCACGCGCAAACTGGCGCTCCATATAATCAAGCAGCGGCTTGGCCGGCCGCGGCAGTTCAATACCCAGAATCGGCAAACGCCAGAGTATTGGCAATAGGCAGCAATCCACCAGACTTTGTTCCTCACTGAGGAAAAATGGCTTGTCGGCGAACAACGGCGACACGCCCGTCAGGCTTTCACGCAATTCCTTGCGCGCCACGACACGCGCGGCCTCTTTGCTTTTCGGATCCAGAATCAGATCCACCAGACCACACCAGTCACGCTGAATGCGGTGAATCAGCAGACGGCTGTTGGCACGCGCCACCGGATAAACCGGCATCAATGGCGGATGCGGGTAACGCTCATCCAGATATTCCATCACCACGGTCGACTCCCACAGCGCCAGGTCACGATCGACCAGCGTAGGCAGACTTCCGTAAGGGTTTACCTCGATCAGTTTAGGCGGCTGACGACCAGCTTCCACATAAATGATCTCGGCGCTGACACCCTTCTCTGCAAGCACGATGCGCACTCGGTGGGAATAGTGGTCGGCGGGGTCGGAGTAACAGGCCAACCGATTGGTCACGCCCATGGCGATCCTCCTCGCTTGTTGAATTTGTCGGAACCGGAAAAACGCGCGCGCCCAGAGGACGCCTCCCGCAATGCCTGGCTAGCCAGACCTTGCGTTTTCGGAGGCGCCCTTGGGCGCGCGCGATTAACAGCAATGCTTGAAGCGTATCAGTGCACGTCTTTCCAGTATTCACGCTTGAGCAAGTAGGCGAACACAAAGAAGAACGCCAGGTACAGCAAGACGTAAGTACCGATGCGCTGATGTTGCAGCTTAACCGGGTTAGCCGAGTAAGCCAGGAAGGTTACCAGATTCTTGACCTTCTCATCGAACTGCTCTTCGTTCAGAGCACCGGACTTCGGCACGATGGTCAGTTGATCGCACGCTTCATGAGTCAGCGGCGTACCGGTCAACGGATCATATTGCTTCTTGCCGTCTTCGACGATCTGTACCTGTTTGCAGCCCACCACCTGGCGACCTTGCAGGCCGACCAGCACGTTAGGCATACCGACGTTCGGGAAGACCTTGTTGTTGACACCCCAAGGGCGTGCCGGATCTTCGTAGAACGAGCGCAGGTAACCGTAGAGCCAGTCAGTGCCACGCACACGCGCCACCAGGGTCAGGTCCGGTGGTGCCGCGCCGAACCAGGTCTTGGCGTCGGCCGGCTGCATGCCGATGTTCATGTGATCGCCAATCTTGGCCCCGGTGAACACCAGCTTATCCAGCATCAGTTCGTGAGGAATGCCCAAGTCATCGGCAACCCGTTCGTAACGCTGGAACTTGGCGCTGTGGCAACCCATGCAATAGTTGGCAAAGGTACGCGCACCATCCTGCAGGGCCGCTTTATCAGCGAGGTCGATGTCGACTTTTTCCAGCTCCGGACCGTGTTCGGCGGCGAAAGACAGGACAGGCAAAGCAGCAAAAATCAGAGCAAAAAATAACTTTTTCATCAGCCAGTCACCCTTTCCGGAACCTTTTTGGTCTTCTCGAGCCTGGTGTAGAACGGCATCAGAATGAAGTAGGCGAAGTACAGGAAGGTGCAGATCTGCGAGACCAGCGTGCGCTCCGGCGTCGGCGCCAGAACGCCCAGGATGCCGAGGATCACGAACGAAATGCAGAACACCACCAGCCAGATTTTGCTCATCCAGCCTTTGTAGCGCATCGATTTGACCGGACTGCGGTCAAGCCACGGCAGGACAAACAGCAAGGCAATCGAGGCGCCCATGGCGATCACGCCCATGAGTTTGTCGGGGATCGCACGCAAGATCGCGTAGAACGGCGTGAAATACCAAACCGGCGCAATATGCTCTGGCGTCTTGAATGGGTTCGCTTGCTCGAAGTTGGGTTTTTCGAGGAAGTAGCCGCCCATTTCCGGGAAGAAGAACACGATAAAGCAGAAGATGAACAGGAACACCACAACACCGACAATGTCTTTCACGGTGTAGTACGGGTGGAAGGCGATGCCGTCCAGCGGGATGCCGTTTTCGTCTTTGTGCTTCTTGATGTCGACGCCGTCAGGGTTGTTCGAACCGACTTCGTGCAGCGCCAGAATGTGCAGCACCACCAGACCAAGAATGACGATCGGCAGAGCGACGACGTGCAAAGCGAAGAAGCGGTTGAGGGTGATCCCGGAGATCAGATAGTCACCACGAATCCACTGAGTCAGGTCGTTACCGATAACCGGAATCGCACCGAACAGCGAGATGATCACCTGGGCACCCCAGTAGGACATCTGACCCCACGGCAGCAGGTAACCCATGAAGGCTTCAGCCATCAGCGCCAGGTAAATCAGCATGCCGAAGACCCAGACCAGCTCACGCGGTTTCTGGTACGAACCGTAGAGCAAGCCACGGAACATGTGCAGATAGACCACGATGAAGAACGCCGAGGCGCCGGTCGAGTGCAGCAGACGCAGGATCGAGCCGTACTCGACGTCGCGCATGATGTATTCGACGGAGGCAAAGGCTTCTTCCGCCGACGGGGTGTAGCTCATGGTCAGCCAGACACCGGTGACGATCTGGTTGACCAGAACGAGCAGTGCGAGGGAGCCAAAGAAATAGAAGAAGTTGAAGTTCTTTGGAGCGTAATACTTGCTGAGATGGTCTTCCCACATTTTGGTCGCAGGGAAGCGTGCATCAACCCAATCCATGAACTTGCTCATCACGCTTTCTCCGTATCGACGCCAATGACAATCAGGTCATCGGTCTCATAGGAATGCGGGGGAACTGGCAGGTTCAAAGGCGCGGGTTGCGACTTGTAGACGCGGCCAGCCAGATCGTAGTGGGAACCGTGGCAAGGGCAGAAATAGCCACCTACCCAGTCTTTACCAAGATCTGCAGGTGCCACTTCGGGACGGAAGGTCGGAGAGCAACCCAAGTGTGTGCAGATCCCGATCAGCAGCAGGATTTCCGGCTTGATCGATCGCACTTCAGGGTCGACATAGGTGGGTTGCGTGGAGTTTTTGGAAGTCGGATCGGAGAGCTGGCCCTCGATCTTCTTGAGATTCCCCAGGATTTCCGCAGTACGGCGGACAATGAACACCGGCTGGCCGCGCCACTCAGCAATCATCTGCTGTCCTGGCTCGATCTTGCTGACATTCACTTTCACCGGTGCACCAGCGGCTTTCGCCTTGGCACTGGGAAACCATGACCCCACGAACGGGACCGCAGCCCCCACCGCTCCTGCAGCACCCACCACGGATGTGGCTGCTACCAAGAAGCGACGCCGGCCTGCATTCACGCCGTCATTGCTCATTCAGTCCTCTCCCATCAGCTTTGTGGCCTGTTAAATCAGGCATCTACTAAATAAATCAATGTTACTTATAAAAATTTTGCCGAGATGGTAATGAAAAGCCCCAATTCTGACAAGGGAATTACCCGGAGCTCATACCCTCAAGCCTTGCAGTATAGGGGGTCTACGAATGTGGCAAGTTGTCACAGCGCAATTCTTTTATAAATCGCAGGCATAAAAAAACGCCCGCTTCCGTGAGGAATCGGGCGTTCTTTTTGAACGTGGAAGCGGAATTAACGCTTCGAGTACTGCGGACGCTTACGCGCTTTACGCAGACCAACTTTCTTACGTTCAACTTCACGGGCGTCGCGAGTAACGAAGCCAGCTTTGCGCAGAGCGCCACGCAGGGTTTCGTCGTAGTCCATCAGAGCGCGAGTGATGCCGTGGCGGATTGCGCCAGCTTGACCACTTACACCACCGCCGATCACGGTGACGTAGATGTCGAACTTCTCGACAGTCTCGGTCAGCTCCAGCGGCTGACGAACTACCATGCGGGCAGTTTCGCGGCCGAAGAAGTTATCCAGCGAACGGTTGTTGATGGAGATGTTACCAGTACCCGGACGCAGGAAAACGCGTGCGGTTGCGGTCTTGCGACGGCCAGTGCCGTAATTTTGAGTCGCCGACATAATGAACTATTCCGTTAAAACTTCAGTTCTTGGGGCTGCTGAGCAGTATGAGGGTGTGCAGCGCCCGCATAGACTTTCAGCTTACGATACATGTCGCGACCCAGCGGGTTCTTAGGCAGCATGCCTTTGACCGCGGTCTCGATCACGCGCTCAGGGGCTTTAGCGATCAGCTTTTCAAAGTTGATCGACTTGATGCCGCCCGGGAAACCGGAGTGGGAGTAGTAGATTTTGTCGGTGGTTTTAGCACCGGTTACACGAATCTGCTCGGCGTTGATAACGACGATGTAGTCGCCGGTGTCAACGTGAGGAGTGTACTCAGGCTTGTGCTTGCCACGCAGACGGCTCGCGATTTCGGTGGCCAGACGACCCAGGGTCTGACCAGCAGCGTCGACGACAAACCAGTCGCGCTTTACTGTTTCCGGTTTAGCAGTAAAAGTTTTCATTCTTTATAGCCTCAGGGGCCGCCCTGTAAATTAGACGGCGGATCTTACTGAATAGTGCGTACTTTGACAAGTCAAAGGCAGCCGGATACAGACGCTTTCGGGGGCTCGGGTCGGCGCGTCCGTTCAACGGCAAGATTCTTCGGCGGCGGCGCATCACTTCCACTGCAGAAAGAGGTCGGCAATTATGCAGATTGCGAAAAATATTTCAACCTGCTTTTATGATTGTTTTGCCCAAGGAGCACCCGATGGACTATCGCCAGCTAGGCCGTACCGACCTGAACGTGAGTGCAATCTGCCTCGGCACCATGACCTGGGGCGAGCAAAACACTGAAGCTGAAGCCTTCGCCCAGATCGAAAGGGCCAAAGAGGCCGGGATCAATTTCATCGACACCGCCGAGATGTATCCGGTGCCGCCGAAAGCCGAAACCTACGCCACCACCGAGCGCTACATCGGCAATTACTTCAAAAGTCGCGGCGATCGTGCCGACTGGATCCTCGCCAGCAAAATCGCCGGCCCGGGCAACACCATCGACTACATCCGCGACAAAAACCTGCGCCACAACCGCCAGCACATCACCGCTGCAGTGGATGCCAGCCTCGAGCGACTGCAGACCGACTACATCGACCTGTATCAATTGCACTGGCCGGAACGCAGCACCAATTTTTTCGGACAACTGGGCTACAAGCACAAGATCGAAGCCAACCTGACGCCGCTCGAAGACACCCTCGAAGCGCTCGATGAGCAGGTGAAAGCCGGCAAGATCCGTCACATCGGCCTGTCCAACGAAACGCCGTGGGGCACCATGCGCTTTCTGGCATTGGCCGAGGCCCGTGGCTGGCCGCGCGCGGTGTCGATCCAGAACCCGTACAACCTGCTCAACCGCAGCTTTGAAGTGGGCCTGGCGGAAATCGCCATTCGCGAACAGTGCGGCCTGCTTGCCTATTCGCCGCTGGCGTTCGGTTTCCTCTCGGGCAAATACGAAGGTGGCGCGCGTCCGCCAAAGGGTCGTCTGAGCCTCTACAGCCGCTTCAGCCGCTATTTCAACCCGCAGTCGGAAGCGGCCTGCAGCCGATACGTGGCATTGGCCCGTGAGCACGGCCTGGATCCGGCGCAGATGGCGTTGGCGTTTGTGACCCAGCAACCGTTCGTCACCAGCAACATCATTGGTGCCACAACCCTGGAGCAACTGGAGAGCAACATCGCCAGCTTCGAGCTGAAGCTGTCGGATGAAGTGCTCGAAGGGATTGAGGCGATTCACAAGGATCACCCTAACCCGGCACCTTGATTGACCGCTGAAAGCTTCGCGAGCAGGCTCGCTCCCACAGGTACAGCGTGATTCTTGTGGGAGCGAGCCTGCTCGCGAAAGGGGCAGTCAAATCACTGAAAAACTCAGAGCGAGCGCGCGATGATCTCTTTCATGATTTCATTGGTGCCGGCATAGATCCGTTGCACGCGTGCGTCCGCCCATGCCCGCGCCACCGGGTATTCCCACATGAAGCCGTAACCGCCATGCAACTGCACACACTCGTCGAGTACCTTGCATTGCAGGTCGGTGCCCCAGTATTTCGCCATCGCCGCCGTCGGCACGTCGAGCTTGCCTTGCAGGTGTAGCTCCAGGCACTTATCGACGAACACGCGTCCGATCTGAATCTCGGTGGCCATCTCTGCCAGTTTGAAACGGGTGTTCTGGAAGTCGGCAATCGCCTTGCCGAACGCCTTGCGGTCACGGGTGTAATCAAGCGTCCATTGCAATGCCGCCTCTGCTGAGGCCAAGCCGCCAATCGCCACGGTCAGACGCTCCTGCGGCAGCTCCTGCATCAGGTACGCAAACCCTGCACCGGCCTGCCCCAGCAGATTCTCCTTCGGCACACGAACATCCTGGAAGAACAATTCCGAGGTGTCCTGCGCCTTCATGCCGACTTTCTCAAGACGCTTGCCCTTGTCGAAGCCCGGTGTATTCGCCTCGACCAGAAACAGGCTGGTGCCCTTGGCGCCCGCCTTCGGATCGGTCTTGGCGACGACAATTACCAGATCAGCCAGAAAGCCATTGGTGATGAAGGTTTTTGAACCGTTGATCACATACTCGTCACCGTCCAGAACGGCGGTGGTCTTCACGCCTTGCAGGTCAGAACCCGCGCCCGGCTCGGTCATCGCAATGGCCGTGACCATCTCCCCCGAGACCAGTTTCGGCAGGTACTTGTGCTTCAGCGCCTCACTGCCGTAATGCAGGATGTACGGCGCAACGATGTCTGAATGCAACGAGAAACCGATACCAGTCAGCCCCAGCCGACCGACCTCTTCGATCACCACCGCGCTGTAAAGAAAATCTGCGCCCAGGCCGCCATATTCCTCTGGCAGATGCGAGCAGAGCATCCCCGCCTCCCCGGCCTTGTTCCACAGTTTACGGTCGATGTAGCCCTGTTTCTCCCATTGCCCGTGGAACGGCACGGCCTCCTTTTCAAGGAATGTTCGTACGCTGTCGCGGAACAATTCGTGCTCGGGGCTGAACAGGGTTCTGGGAATCATGCGGCACCTTTCTTTCTTGTTGGAGGGAGATGACCTTCAGAGACTATGCCTACCCTCCGACACAGGACACTGGACACATCCGACAAAAAATAAGACGATCCAGCCGTCTGGTGACCACTTTCCCTTATAAAAACAAAACAAAAGTTGAATTATGTCCAAGCAAGTCTCCACGCCCTTGCGGCGCGTCAGCATCCTGGCGATCGACCAGGTTTTCGCTTTCGCCCTCATGCAAGCCAAGGATTTTTTCCATGTGGCGAGCCTGCGTTACGGCAAGCAACTGGGCCACGGCCTGACTCCGGCGTTTGAAACCCGCCTGGTCAGCCCCGACGGTAAACCGGTGAAAAGCTTCAGTGACGTGGTTATCCCGGTGGACGGAGGTCTGGAAAACACCGATATCATCATCCTTCCGGCGTTTTGGGATGATTTCGATACGTTGTGCAGCCGTTACCCGCAAATCCTTCCTTGGCTACGCGAGCAGCACGCTCGCGGCGCCGTGCTCTGCGGTGAAGCCACCGGGGTGTTCTGGCTGGCCGAGGCCGGGCTGCTCAATGGCAAGGAAGCGACCACGTACTGGCGCTTCTTTAACGCCTTTGCCGAACGCTTCCCCAGGGTGCACCTCAATCAGGACAAGCACCTGACCGACGCTGACAATCTTTATTGCGCCGGCGGCACCACGTCGGCCTGCGATCTTTACATCTACCTGATCGAGCGCTTCTGCGGTGCGAACGTGGCGCAAGCAGTGGCCCGCGACATTCTTTACGAAGTACAGCGCAACTATTCGCCGGGGCGTATCGGTTTCGGCGGGCAGAAGCTGCATCAGGATGTGATCATCCTGCAGATCCAGCACTGGCTCGAAGAGCATTTTGCCGACAAGTTCCGCTTCGAAGACGTCGCCCGCGAACACGGCATGAGCATCCGCAACTTCATGCGCCGCTTCCAGACCGCCACCGGCGACAAGCCGCTGCATTACCTGCAACGCCTGCGTATCGAGACCGCCAAGGGCTTGCTCTCGGGCAGTCGCAAGAGCATCAAGACCATCAGTTATGAGGTCGGTTACGACGACGCGAGCTTCTTTGCGCGGCTATTTCGCCAGCACACCGAGCTGTCGCCGAACCAGTATCGGCAGCAGTTTCAGCAGGCAGCATAACCTAGGCGCAACAGCGAAATTCCAATGTGGGAGCGAGCCTGCTCGCGAATTCGGTTTTACATTCACTAAGATTGTTGGCTGACACACCGCTTTCGCGAGCAGGCTCGCTCCCACAGGGAAGATCTTCAGCGCATAAAAAAGGGCCTGCAATTGCAGGCCCTTTTTATTTGCCGAACGCTATTTAAGGCTTGTGCGCCCGCGACAGGAATTCGTGCGATTGCATTTCCAGCAGTCGGCTCAGCGTGCGCTGGAACTCGAAGTTCAGGCGGCCGCCGGTGTACAGATCCTTCAGCTCGACTTCAGCAGAAATGATCAGCTTGACGTTACGGTCGTAGAATTCGTCGACCATATTGATGAAGCGTCGGGCGATATCGTCGGTGGTGACGCTCATCTGCTCGACACCGCTGAGCAGCACGGCGTGGAAGATCTTGCCCAGTTCGATGTAGTCGTTCTGGCTGCGTGGGCCATCGCACAGTTCGCGGAAGTCGAACCAGGCCACGTCATCGCAAGTGCGCAGGGCACGGATTTCGCGGTTCTCGATCATCAACACGTCGTTCTCGACGGCTGCTGTGCATTCTGGCGTCAACGCCTTGAAGCTCTTGCGCAAGCTCTCGTGAGCGGCTTCGTCGAGCGGATAGTGGAACAGCTCCGCTTGTTCGAGGTGACGCAGACGGTAGTCGACGCCGCTGTCGACGTTGACGATCTCGGTGTTCTGCTTGATCAGCGCGATGGCTGGCAGGAAGCGCGCGCGCTGCAGGCCGTCCTTGTACAGGCCGTCAGGCACGATGTTCGAGGTCGCGACCAGGGTCACGCCATTCTTGAACAACTCTTCCATCAGCGTGCCAAGGATCATGGCGTCGGTGATGTCGGAGACGAAGAACTCATCGAAACAGATCACCCGGGACTCGTCCGAGAAACGCTTGGCGATGATGGTCAGCGGGTTTTTTTCACCGCCCAGGGTCTTCATTTCTTCGTGCACGCGCTTCATGAAGCGGTGGAAGTGGGTACGGGTCTTTTCCTTGAACGGCAGCGCTTCGAAGAAGGTGTCGACCAGGTAAGTCTTGCCACGACCTACGCCGCCCCAGAAATACAGCCCCTTGATCGGGGTCTGGTCTTTCTTGCCGAACAGTTTCCCGAGAAAACCGGGTTTGTTCTGCGAGGC
>NZ_JAEKEG010000005.1 GCF_016651255.1 Pseudomonas sp. TH10 | reverse complement strand
GGGATGTGATGCGGCGCTTCGACCTGCCAAGAAAAGCACGCTCTGATGGACCGTTTCCATGAAATGCTCATGTTTGAAGCGCTCTCAGAGCGGCCAAGCCTGGCGGCAGCTGCGCGCCGTCTGAACGTTTCTGGCCCGACAGTCGTTCGCGCGATTGCTCGGTTGGAGATGCGTCTCGGGGTGCCGTTATTGCAACGCAGCACTCGTGGAGTGTCGTTGACTGAGTCGGGTGTTGTATTTATGGCTGACTGCTCGCGCATCATCAAAGAAATCGAAGACGCAGAAGCATCAGCTAAAGGCCTTCATGTTCAGGCTCAGGGTAATCTGACTGTATTGCTTCCACTCCTTTTCAGCCGCTATGTAATGACGCCTTTGCTTGCGAATTACATGGAGTTTTATCCCGAAGTCACAGTATTCGCCCATTATCATGATCGTTTTCCGAACATGAACGAGGAGGAGCTTGACGTCGCCGTGCTGGTCGGAAATTTGCCCAGTTCCTCGTTGATAGCAAGGCCGGTTGGCTACGTTCGTACGATCGTATGCGCCAGCCCCATCTATCTCGAAGCCCATGGTGTGCCCGCCGAGCCGGAGGATCTCAAAAGTCACCGGCTGATTGGCATTCAAGCTTATCGGGAGAAGATCAGCTGGGATTTTTCCAGACAAGGTGTTCCATCCACCATCAAGGCCCGATCACGCGTCAGCTGCACCACCGTTCAAGCTGCCATCGATGCGGCGGCTTGCGGCGCGGGGCTTACGCGCTGCCTCAGCTATCCTGCCTACGATTATTTAAATGACGGTCGGTTACACAGGGTGTTGCAACCTTTCGAACTGCCAGCGCTTCCAGTTCATGTCGTTTACCGGGAAGGGCGTAGAGCTTCAATGAAAGTGCGCAGTTTCGTCGACCACATTGTCGAAGGCCTGCGCGAACATCCGGCAATGTTGCCCGACGCTCATTGAGCGTTCGGCGATCCCGGACCGAGATCGCCGATTAGCTTCATTTGGCGTTCGCTGCCTTTTCGATCAGGCTGGCGACGACTTTCGGGTTGGACACCATCACAACGTGCGACGCGCCTTTGACCACGACGGTCTGTTTGGAGTGTGCCCGCTCCGCCATAAAGGCCTGTGCTTGTGCTGGAATGTTCTTATCAGCGTCGCCGTAGACGAACCATGAAGGAATGGTTTTCCAGGCCGGTTCGGTCGATGCTTCATTGAGCGCCGCCACCGTGACGGGACGTTGAGTTGCAGCCATCAATTTGGCGTCCGCATTGGAAACGTCGGCTGCAAACTGGTCGTGGAATTTGTCTTGCTGGATATACAGATCCTTACCGCCGTCAGCCAAGGCTACTGGAGGAGCGAGAGTAGGGCCCAGCGTGCCACCCGGGAAACGTCCGGATAACTCTGCGGTGGATTCACCTGCTTCAGGTGCAATGGCTGCGACGAACACCAGCGCTTTGACATTGGTGTTGCCGTAAGCCGCTTCGGTGATGACCGGACCACCATACGAATGCCCTACCAGTACAACGGGCGTTTTGACGCTAGCGAGCACGTCAGCCACTGCTTGGGCGTCTCCTTTGAGCGAGCGCAGCGGGTTCGAGGCTGCGATCACTGGATAGCCATCTTTTTCAAGAATTTTGACGACGCCATTCCAACTGCTGGAATCAGCGAAAGCGCCGTGAACCAACACGACAGTCGGTTTGACCGGCGCAGCCATCGCTGCGGAGGCTGTAACCATTGCGGCCGCTAAGGCCAGACCTGCAAATATCTTTTTCATCTGTGTTCCTGTGCATGACGGGAGATGGGTTGTGGAGCGACAGGAATAGTTAAACCGCTAGCTGTATCCCCTATGTGTCCCCGTATCCAGTGCTACGCATGGAAATGTATCTAACGCCGCCTTTGCTACAAACCGACACAAAGCTCCTCCAGCATTTCAGCAGGCGAAACATTGGATTGTGTTTTGTGTTTGTTCTCACCAAAGCGATTAAGGCGGAGCATGCGTTCCAGGCACTTTGTAAAACACCTGACTGCGCAGACACCTATGAAAAGACGTGTAGCGCTCCGGCCTGCCAGACGTTGCATTGATGGTATCGGTGGGTACGCAGTGAACACCCCACCGGTGCAGCCATCAATGAACGCTCGGCGGCGAGTGAATCGCACCTGTTTACGAATACGTAGAGGTGATCATGAGTAATACGGATGAGCAAGGGGCTTCACCCTGGCATGCTGGCGAGCGGCGGTTGCAAGAAAGTGTCGGCGTGGCGCAGCAGATGGAGCACTTTGGGCGAAAAGTTGTTCGCGACTACATGCCGGATCAGCATCGTTCGTTCTACAGCCAACTCCCCTATCTGGTGGTGGGTGCGGTCGACCAAGACGGCATCCCTTGGGCGACGTTGATCGAGGGTCCTCCAGGGTTTGTTCACTCACCCGACCCACGCAGCTTGCAGCTCGACCGCCTCCCCGCAGACGGCGACCCAGTCAAACCTGCCTTGGGAATGGGCGCCGCAGTCGGGTTACTTGGCATCGATCTGAAGACCCGAAGGCGCAATCGTATGAACGGCAATATCAACACCGTCTCCTCTGACGGTGTTGCCGTTTCTGTCGTGCACGCTTTTGGCAACTGTCCTCAGTACATCCAATTGCGAAGTGTCGAGCCCGTCAGCGTTGGGCGATCCTCATCCGATGTTGCAGCAAAACGTTTGCACGAATTGGACGAGGCGGCTACAGAGATGATTCGTCAGGCCGATACGTTCTTCCTCGCCAGCTACGTCGACCTCGAAGGAGACTCAGCCAAGCGTTCGGTTGACGTTTCCCATCGCGGAGGTAATCCAGGTTTTGTCAGGGTCGAAGGCAATGTGCTGACGGTTCCCGATTTCGCCGGCAATCTGCATTTCAATACATTGGGCAACCTGTTGCTCAACCCTAAAGCCGGTTTGGTTTTTGTCGATTTCTCGTCAGGTGATGTGCTCCAGGTGGCCGGGCGCACCGAGCTTATTCTTGAGGGGCCGCAGATCGCTGCATTTCAAGGGGCCGAGAGATTCTGGACCTTGACGGTGGAGCATGTCGTCCTAAGGCGAGCCGTATTGGCTCTGCGCTGGGTATTCGAAGGTTTCTCACCGAACAGTATGATGACCGGCAGCTGGGAAAAAGCTGAAGGCCGCTTACAGGCCGATGCCCTGCGCGACCAATGGCGGCATCTGCGCGTCACCCGAATCGTTGAAGAGAGCAGCACCATCAGCTCTTTTTATCTGGAACCCGACGATGGCGCGGGATTGCCGCGATTCGAGGCGGGCCAGCATTTACCGGTACGGTTTAGCCTGGTTGATGGGCAGGCGCCGGTTGTCAGGACTTACAGTGTGTCGAGTGCACCGTCTGACAACTTCTTCCGGATCAGCGTCAAGCGTGACGGGTTGATTTCGTCGCATTTGCACGACCAGATTCGGGTGGGGGATCTGATCGAAGCCCGTGCCCCTCAGGGACGATTCACAGTGAAGGCCGATGAGCATCGGCCATTGGTTCTATTGGCCGCTGGGGTCGGGGTCACGCCGCTGCTGTCGATGCTGCGTGAAGTGATCTACGAAGGAGAGCGAATTCGTCGCACTCGGCCGACCTGGTTTATTCAGAGTGCGCGCAGTCTGGCGGAACTGGCATTTCGGGATGAGCTGTTTGAACTAGCAACCCGTGCGAAAGATAAAATTCGTGCATTGCGACTTCTGAGTCAGCCTGAGCAGCACGCTCGCGAGGGCGAGGACTTTGAATTGGCTGGACGTGTGGACGTCGCGCTACTCAAGGCGCTGTTACCCCTGGATGATTACGACTTTTACTTGTGCGGCCCAGGCGCGTTTACCCAGGCGTTATACGATGGGCTACGTGAACTCCGCATTGGCGATGATCGCATTCACGCTGAAACTTTCGGGCCATCGACCTTGGTTCGGCGACGCGATCAGTTGACCCCGGCGGTCGAACAAGTTCCGGCAGCCAGTACCCCCGTAAAAGTACTGTTCGCGACTTCTGCTAAAGAGGCGCGTTGGGAGCCAGGCAACGGCAGCTTGCTGGAGTTGGCTGAAAGTCGTGGTCTGAATCCGGACTTCAGTTGCCGCGGCGGGTCGTGTGGGACTTGTCGTACGAAGCTGATCAGTGGGGAGGTGCACTATTTGAACTTGCCCGCTGAAATGCCGGCTCAGGGAGAGGTCTTGATTTGCTGCGCAGTGCCAGCGCAAAGCAAGGAGGGCGACGCCCCCTGGTTTTGGATCTGTAGCATGAATGCCTTCTCTATCGCTCATCCCGCGAGACGCGGGTTGAGCGCTTGAGCCAAACCGCCTTCACGGTCGAGTTGAACGAGGTCATCAAATCCACCCACATGCCAGTCGCCGATGAAAATTTGCGGAACCGTGCGACGGCCGCTGCGGTTTATCATTGCAACCTTCTGATCAACTGACTGCACATCGATTTCGGTATAAGAAATACCTTTAGCGTTAAGCAGTTGCTTTGCACCACGGCAATAAGGGCAGGTGCTGGTTGTGTACATAATAATGTCAGGCATGAAGAATCCTCACCGTTTAGACAGTTTCAGGCTGCGGCTTTTTCTGCACGAGCGTGTACAGCGCAGGTATCCGGGTGCTCTGCCAACGATTTGAAGCTGCGATTATCAGAGTCAAGAGCGTCAACCGATCCGGTTTCGATGTCGTAGACCCATCCATGCAAATTCAGCAAGCCTTTTTCCTGAGCGATGCGCACGCTTGGGTGAGTCTGGATGTTGGCCAGTTGGGCAATCACGTTTTCTCGAACCATCGAGCTCACTTTTGCCGAGTCATTCATGTGATGGCGAGACTCGTTGATGACCTTCGCGGATTCAGCATGTTGCAACCACCCGGCGACTGCGGGGAGATGGTCCATGCATTTGCATTTGGCGACCGCCGTCATTGCGCCGCAATCCGAATGACCGCAGATCACGATATCGGTCACCCCGAGCACCGCCACGGCGTATTCGACCGTTGCCGACACACCTCCGGGGTGGGGGCTATACGAAGGCACGATATTCCCCGCGTTTCGGATCACGAACAGTTCGCCAGGTTCTTGTTGCGTCAACAGTTCTGGTACTACGCGGCTATCGGAACACGTGATAAACAACGTGCCTGGATGCTGCGTGGTGGCCAGGTGTCTGAACAGGTCCGTCCGTTGCGGAAATGCTTCTTTCTGAAACTTTAAAAAACCTTTAATGAGCGCTTTCATGCGATTAGCCTTTTGCAAGTAATCAAGTTGGGTAATATTCAATTAGTGCAGCCGCGACCTATCACGCTGTATTCAAGGACACGAGTGTCACCGTGCGAATCTTTGTAAGTCATTTGCACTGGCACTGGGCCGCAGACGTCTGCTGCTTCAGTGATGTTGATGACCTTGGCAATATCCAAGTGCACGCCATAGACATACGGAGTGGCTTCTGGCGCAGCCGAAGTTTGCTGTGCATAGGCCGACAACGAAGCTGTCAGGGACAGGGCGAGCAACAGAATTTTTTGCATGACGCATCCTCCATTTAGATTTGGTGAGTCGGTGAAGTGGATAAATGTGTTGAAGCAGGCCCGCTAAGAGTGCGGGCCGAATTACATTTCCAGTCGCCTTCTTAGAAAGGACGCAGTGGCAGGAACTTCCCGTCGAGGGTGATTACTGCGCGGTGTCCACCTTCAGGATCTTCAACTTTTTTCATATCGAGCTTGAAGTTAATCGCGCTGATGATGCCGTCGCCGAACTGTTCGTGGACCAAGGCCTTCAAAGTCGTGCCATAGATTTGGATCATTTCGTAGAAGCGGTAGATAGTAGGATCCGTAGGGACGCCCGAAAGACTGCCACGCAGTGGGATGATTTGCAGGCGCGCTACCGAGTCGGCGTCCAGGTCCAGCTTTTTACCGATCACTTTCGCGGCAGTTTCTGGAAGAGGGTGCTGGCCGAGGAGGGCTGCGGTCACGTAGGCCAGACCGAGGCCGGTGCCTTCTGCCATGTCTTCGAACGACAGGTTTTTGCGGGCTTTGGCGTCTAGAATTTTAGCGGTCAGTTCAAGACTGGTGTCGTTGTAAGCGTGGGACTGTTGCATGGTGTTGCTCCTATCGGATGCTTGGGTAAGAGTTGCTGGATGAGTGTTGCTTGGTGTGAAGCCATGTTCTGCCGTTTGCTCTATAGCGTCCAAGACCGATAAACAATGCTTCGCATAAGCCCTGCCTATAGGTTTGAATCGGGGGCTCATGAACGTCGGGAACTCGGAAGCAATACTGCTGATTCTGGATAATCACATTGGTCGACAAAAAGAATCGCCTTGCTGCGCGAGGGGGATGGCAAGACAAAAGAGCCCGCGTACGGCGGGCTCAGTGGCAGCATCTGCATTTATTGGGGAGAGGCAACGGGCCGTACAGCGCTGCTTTTGTAGGCGTGTTAGTCAGTCAGCGCGAGTACGCCTCCCTTCTCAAAGACCCAGGTCGGAAAGGCTTGGATGATCGTCCGGGCGACGGCCTAGCGGCCACCGAAACTTTCGTTCTGACTCTTTGATGGGCATGTCGTTGATACACGCAAAACGGTTTGCCATTAAACCGTTCTCGGCGAATTCCCAGTTTTCGTTTCCGTACGAGCGGTACCAATTCCCGGAATCGTCGCGCCACTCATAGGCATAGCGCACAGCAATACGATTGTCGGTAAACGCCCATAACTCCTTGATAAGTCGATACTCCAACTCCTTATTCCATTTTCGAGTAAGGAACGCCTGTGCCTCAGCCCGGTTGACTGCAAAATCGACGCGGTTGCGCCACCTGGTGTCGGTGGTATAGGCCAATGCGACTTTTTCAGCATCTCGGCTGTTCCATCCATCTTCAGCCAGGCGAACTTTGAGTGTTGCAGACTCGCGGTCAAACGGTGGTAGCGGGGGACGGGTCTCAGATTCAGCCATGATCACTACTCCACATTGAGGTACCTCGGGATAAAATCCGTGGTAGCTAAAAGCTTAGTTAAGTCAGGAACCATCAGGGCGCCTACCGAGCATTTCTAGATCAAATACATCAGCAGGTATGCGAGGTGACCTTCGGGAATTGGTAAACCTTCAGTTGATGCTTCATTCGCTAGCGCCCTGTGTAAAAGCGGGTTGGCGGCGATGTGAGAGTAGCGGTTGAGCAGTCCAGGAATCGAACGAACTAATGCACCGCCCAAACGACTTGGCGTCAGGACGTCAGGCTTGCTGTACAAACGCCAGCCGCACTGCAAATCCAATCAGGAGGGTACCGAAAAGCCATTGCTGAACTCGTTGCGCGGTCACGCTACGCTCTAACCAACGCCCTACCCAAGCGCTGGCAGTGGCATAAATGCTGTCGAAAATCAGACCGGTGATTACGAGTACTGCACCCAGTATTGCAAATTGCTCCGATACCGACGATCGATTCGGATCGATGAATTGCGGAAGCAGCACTGAGCAAAAAAGTAGCGCTTTCGGATTGAGTAAATTGGTGAAAAGCCCCCGCCGGATAGCCGCGCTCAAGCTCGGCGTTACAGTGCCAGTCTCTGTAAGGGCAGGTGCACTCTTGCCACTGGTTTTGAACATCTGGATACCTACCCAAAGTAGATAGGCTGCTCCTGCATATTTGACGATATCAAAAGTCCAAGGCAGCACCTTGAACATTGTTGCCAATCCCATAGCGGTCAAAGCCACATGGCAGGCACGCGCCAACGCGAGCCCGAGCGCAGTCGCTAGCGCTGCGGTTCTACCTTGTTTCGCCCCCGTTTGAAGTAGCAGGATCATGTCCGGACCGGGCATTAGGAAAATCATCGAGAGAGCGAGGAGGTACAGCGCTTTGTCTTCCATATTCGTGTGCTCGGCAGGAAATGAGGGAGACAATTTTAGAGGGGAGCAGCAGGGCAGGTGGTTGCGAATTTAACTCCCAAATCCACGTTTTTTGGCAGAATCTGCCCTTTGATAGTTAGAACAGGGAACCTGTATGCCAACTGATCGTTTTCCGCAAATCAGGCTTGGGCGGCTGGACTCTTGCCTGGCTAATGTCGGGAAGGGAACGCCAAGGCGTGCCGCTACTTCCCTTTATCAGTTTCCATGGCGCTGAAGTGATCACTCAGCGTGCCTTGGAAATGTTCAATCAGGAAGTTTACGAAGACGCGTGTTTTAGCTGGCAGTTCTTTTCTGGCCGAGTAGTAGACGGAGATTGAGCCCAGATCGACATACCATTGCGGTAATAGCCGAATCAGCTCACCCCGCTGTAACCAGGGCCATGCTCGCTCCAGTGGCACCAATGCCACGCCCAACCCCATCAGGGCGCACATGCACAAGGCTTGCGGATCATTCATGATGGCTGTTGGTTTCAGGCTCAGATCAAAGGTTTCGTCAGCCGAACTGCGCAACGTCCAGGTGCGTAATCGGTTGGTGTCGGTCGATCGCACGACAATGCCATCCTGGCCCTGCAAGTCCGCTGGCACAACGGGCAATGGCTTGCCTTGGAGCCACTCGGGAGCTGCTACAGCGACGAGGTGTAGCTTGGCCAGCTCGCGTGCCACGACGCCCGGGCTTAATTCCAGGCCGCCGCCAATCGCAACGTCAAAACCTTCACCTATCAAATCAACGCGTCGGATTTCGAGGTGCCAATCGGGCACAACGCAGGGATATCGTTGCTTGAACGTTTTCAGCAGAGGCAGCACATAGTCGTAGGCGAAGGACGGAGACATGTTGACCCGCAACCGACCGGCGGGCACATCGCGTGAGTCGCCGAGTTGAGCCATTGCGCCTTGAATCGTTTCGACACTACCCGCCACCTGTTCATATAGCGCCTCACCGGCTTCGGTAAGGGACAGACTTCGCGTGCTGCGTTGAAACAGTCGGGTGCCCAATTTTGTTTCCAGGCGGGCAATGTTTTTGCTCACTGCCGCGGCGGAAATGCCCATCCGCCGAGCCGCTTCGGAAAAACTGCGAGCTTCGGCGGCTCTTACAAATGATTCCAGGTTGCCCAAACTGTCCACGCTTATCTCCAACTTCTGGTTGAAGCTGATTCTACTGATTGATGACTAATTTGGTGGTGAATATGAGCCCATAGTGGTGGCCGACTGAATTTCACACTCAAAACAGGTGGAGCGTAATGGGCAAAATGTTAATCACCGGCGCGACCGGTAAGCTGGGTAGCGCAGTAGTGCGCTCACTGGTCCGGAAGGTGCCTGCGTCGGATGTCGTCGCCATGGTTCGAGAGGGGAGCAAAGCGCAGTGGTTGTCGGACCTGGGCGTCGAAGTGCGGCTGGGCGATTACACTGACGTCGAATCCCTGGTCAATGCCTTCGCCGGGGTGGAAAAATCTACCTGGTATCAGCCGTTGCTTTCAGCGATCGGGTGGGGCAACACAGGAACGTCATTCATGCGGCACGTATGGCGGGTGTTCGACATGTGTTCTACACCAGCATTCAGCGCGTTAGCGATGACTATTGTCCTATTGAGGGTGTCACTGCCAGCGACCTCGAAACAGAGGCGATGCTTAAATCATCCGGGCTGGATTACACCATCGTCCGGCATCCGCTGTATGCCGACGTGCTTGCGATGTACATCGGCAAAGATGCTCCGCAGAAGGGCTTCAGCGCACCCGCCGGTCAGGGGCGGGTGGCCCTGACGAGCATTGATGAACTAGCTGAAGGCGGGGCAACCCTGCTCAGTCAGCCGGGTCACGAGCATCGAGCTTATCTGCTCAATAGCGGACAAACCTGGTCGTTCGCAGACATCGCCGCCGCGCTTTCGCGCATAACCGGTAAAGCCGTGCATTATCAGCCGATCTCGACCGGAACCTTCATCGCCGCCCGCGAAGCCGAAGGTTGGCCACCTCATGTCGCGACTTTCATTGGCGATTGGTATCGCGCTATCGAGAGGGGCGCATTTGATCAAACCAGTCGTACCCTTGAAGAACTGCTAGGTCGAAAGCCCAAAGATCTTGAAGACATCGTTAGAGATGCCTTCAAGCTCTGACGGTTCAGTTGGCTATCCTGCAGCCCGAACAAGTCGAGCATTGCGCTTGCATGAAAGCAGTATTACGTCATGCGAAGAGAGGCAGATGCAGAAGCGCTCCCGGTCTGAGCGTAAAAGCTCAGACTTTCTTTTAGCGATCGAATCCGCCGACACAAGCTCACGGACGACGTTGACGAAAGCCCGCAGTCCCGCCGGCATATGGCGATTCGCAGGATAGTAAAGGCGCAGTCCCGGGTACGAAGGTGTCCAGTCCTCCAGCACTCGAATGAGCTTTCCGGACGCAATATGAGCAGAAGCAGCGAAATCATTAGTCCAGACTATGCCGGCGCCTTGCAAAGCAGCCTCTAGCATCAAGTGGTGGCTGTCGAGCGTCAACGACCCGCTGACATCTATTGATTGCTCTTCACCGCGCTTCTCGAATTCCCATTTGTAGATTGAACCACTGGGGAAGCGCACGCGTATGCAGTTGTGTGCGAGCAGGTCTATCGGAACCTTTGGTTTTTTGCATTTCGCGAAGTACTGGGGGGAAGCGACCACCGCAAAACGGAGCGGGGAGTGATCGCAATGGCGATCATGTCCTGCGGAACGCTTTCCGCCAACCGTATGCCGGCGTCGAATCCACCAGCAACGATGTCAACCAGACTTCTATCGGTAACGATGTCAACCCGCATGTCGGGATAACGCCTTAGGTACTCCAGTACCACTGGCGTCAGCACCATTTGCGCAGCACCTTCGGAGGTGTTCAGGCGTAGGGTTCCCGCCGGTGTATCGCGGAACTCGCTTACCGCCTCCATGGCCGCGGATATATCACGCAGAGCGGGCTGCACACGAACCAGAAATTGCTCCCCGGCTTCAGACAGAGAAACGCTTCGCGTGGTTCTGTGGAACAACCTCACGCCAAGGCGTTTCTCCAGTGCAGCGATCGCATGGCTGAGTGCTGATGGCGACATTCCCAATTCCACGGCCGCGCGACGAAAGCTGCGATGAGTAGAAACTGCGACCACCGCGTTAAGTTCGAGGAGCCCGGATTTCTGCATTGTGCTAATTCCTGCATCAGTTCATACGATATTAGCCTGATTGTTTGCGACAGTGCTGCGGCTTATCTTGGTCCACAACAACTTTACGCAGATCTGGATTCATAGCGTGGCCTGTGGCATCCCGGTCATTCGGTGATCCCGCAAGTCAGTGCGGCTCTGCGGTCATCAAACATGCGAGGAATAATTCATGACGCGTATCACTACACCGTTCGGGTTTCATTCAACCGCACAAGAGGTCATGGAAGGGGTTGACCTCGCGGGTAAACGTGCAATCGTAACGGGCGGGGCCTCCGGTATCGGTATCGAGACAGCGCGCGCATTGGTCATTGCCGGCGCGAACGTGACGCTTGCAGTACGGCGTCCGGAGGCGGCGGCGTCGGTAGCCGCCGAACTGCGCTCTGGGGGCAGGGGTACCGTTGATATCCGCTCAATCGATCTGGCAGATCTGTCCTCTGTGAAATCGTTTGCTGAGTCGTGGTCAGAGCCACTTGATATCCTGGTCAATAACGCAGGGATCATGGCCGTTCCTCAGCGGGAGCTGACATCGCAGGGTTGGGAGATGCAGTTTGCAACCAACTTTCTTGGCCATTTTGCGCTTGTGCTTGGGTTGCAGGACGCCCTGATCAAAGCCGAAGGCGCCCGAATTGTTTCGTTGAGCTCAAACGCTAATCTTCTAGGGCCAGTCGTTTTCGACGACATCAATTTTGACTTCCGTACATACGATGCGTACGCATCATATGCCCAGGCAAAGTCAGCATGCGCGCTCATCGCCGTAGAGATCACCCGTCGCTGGGCGAAGCTAGGCATTTTCGCTAACGCTTTGAACCCTGGGGCAATCGCGACCAACCTTCAGAAACATACCGGTGGGCTTAAGACCCCAATTGAACGTCAGAAGAACGTGCAACAAGGTGCTGCGACATCGGTACTGCTTGCGGCGTCTCCGTTGTTGGAAGGCATTGGTGGTCGTTATTTCGAGGACTGTAATGAGGCGCTGGTAGTCACCAAACGGCCTGCCGATTACATGGGCGTTGCAGCTTATGCCGTTGACCCTGATAACGCGCAGCGGTTGTGGGAAGTTGCCACGCGGATGACCGTCGGATTGTTCTATAGGTGAGACGATCAATCGCATTGTTGCTGACTAATCGGCTATTGGTTTCACCTGTAGGATTTACTCCATCAGATCGCCGGCTGGCGATCCTCACCTTGGAGATCCCTTATGAAACTGTTGCATATCGATTCGAGCATTCTGGGTGACAACTCGGCCTCCCGTCAGCTGAGCAGCGAAGTGGTCAAGGCCTGGCAGGGCGCTGAAGCAGGCACCGTGGTGACCTACCGTGACCTGGCCGCCGATGCCATCAGCCATTTTTCCGCCACCACCCTCGTTGCGGCCGGCACCACCGCCGAGTTGCGCAATGCCGCGCAACAACACGAGGCCGACCTGAGCGCCACTACCCTGGCTGAATTCCTCGCGGCCGATGCGGTGGTGATTGCCGCGCCGATGTACAACTTCACGATTCCAACCCAGCTCAAGGCCTGGATCGACCGCATCGCGGTAGCTGGCCAGACCTTCCGCTATACCGAAGCCGGCCCTGAAGGCCTGTGCGGCGGCAAGAAAGTGGTGATCGTGTCGACCTCCGGCGGCCTGCATGCCGGCCAGGCCAGCGGCGTAGCCCATGAAGAGTACTTGAAGCTGCTGCTGGGTTTCCTCGGTATCACCGACATCGAGTTCGTGCGTGCCGAAGGCCTGGCCTACGGTGACGAAGTGCGTACCAAAGCCATGAATGACGCGCACGTGCGCATCAGCGAGCAATTGTTCGCCGCTGCGTAAGGCTTGCGTAAAGAGCTCAAACAGCTCAGGCAATCGCTAAAAAACTCTGTATTCTGGAAGCGCAAGCGCCAGGTACGGAGTTTTTTGTTTCTGGCTGTGTCACAAGTTGGCCCAGCTCGTGCAGTCAAGGGTCATCGTCGCCGCAAGCCAACAGGTAGGGCGTTCCATGGTACGTCTTTGTGCAGCATTACTCTTGGTCCTGCTCGGCAGCCTTAATTGGGTGCAGGCAGCACCTGCACTGCACCCGCGCTGGAGCGTCGGCTACCACGAGATGAGTTTTCTCGACCCTCTGGACTTGCAGCCGATGCGTGCCATCGCGTTCTACCCCTCAAGCGACAAGGAGCATTCCAGCCGCCTGGAGGGTTATACGGTCGAAGCGGGTGAGGATACCCGGGTGGCCATCGGGCGTTACCCGATGCTGATGCTGTCCCATGGCAACACTGGCACGCCGATGGCCTTGCACGACCTGATGACTTCGCTGGCGCGCAAGGGCTTTGTGGTGGTGGCGGTTATCCATCCGGGTGACAACTCAACCGACCACAGTCGTCTGGGTACCCTGAGCAACCTGTACGGCCGGCCGCTGCAGATTTCCGAAGCCATTACCGCAACCTTGGGCGATCCGATGCTGGCGCCATTCGTGAATGCCGGGCAGGTCGGGGTGATCGGCTATTCGGCGGGCGGTGAAACGGCCTTGATACTCTCCGGTGCAACCCCTGATCTGGATCGCCTGCGCCGTTATTGCCAGGAGCGCCCGGATGATCGTGACGCCTGCAATACCCAGGGCGAGCTGATCGTCGATCGCGATGACCTGCAACCGGTGGCCGACCCAAGAGTACACGCCTTGCTCCTGATGGCGCCGTTGAGCCTCAAGTTCGGCCGGCACACCCTGGCTGACGTGCATGTGCCAGTGCTGCTCTACAGCGGTGACGGAGACAAGCTGGTGGCCTTTGACAAAAATGCCGCCGCCCTGGCACGCAAACTGCCAATCGCACCGGATTTCAAGTTGCTGGCTGGCGCCGGGCATTTCGTGTTCATGGCCCCGTGCAACGATGAGCAGATTGCCGCCATGCCAGCACTGTGCACTGATGCCGATGGCGTTAACCGCGAGGACATTCATCGCAACCTGATTGGCGAGGCTGGCCGGTTCTTTTCCCGCACGCTGTCCAAGCCGAATCGGGCGGGTATGCAAACCGCTGATCAATGATACCTGCGCGATATAGGGCTTAAGCCATTGCCCGACGTTTGAGCAGCAGGGTCAGCCCCAAGCCGATCACTGACAACAGCGCCGCACAGAAGAAAATCCACGAATAGCCCAGATTCAACGCCACTGCGCCCATCAATGGCCCGGCAATCGCCAGCGCCAGATCGAAGAACACCGCATAAGCGCCCAGGCCTGAGCCGCGACTGGAACTCGGCACCTGTTTGATCGCCTCGACCCCCAGCGCCGGGTACACCAACGACAACCCGAAGCCCGCCAATCCGGCGCCGATCAGCGCAAACACGGTTGAGGGCGCCAGCCACAATAGCGCGAGGCCCACGGTCTCGATGGTTATGCAGGCGATGGCCGAATTGAACCCGCCAAATCGGCTGATCGCCGAAATGAACAACAGCCGCGAGAGTATGAAACACACGCCGAACACCGTCAGGCAATACGCCGCGCCGCTCCAGCCTCGATTCAGGTAGTACAAAGTGATGAACGTAGTCAGCGTGCCGTAGCCGATCGAGGCCAGTGTCAGGCTGGCACCGAATGGCGCAATCCGTCCGAACACCGCCCAGAATGGCAGGCGCTCGCCGCGTATCACTGGCACCGAAGGTTTGTTGCGGATCAGCAGCAATGCCCCGGTCGCCAACACAGACAGGGCGATGCCAAGGCTGGTAAAGCCGTAATCGGCCACCATCACTACACCCAAGGGCGCGCCAATCGCAATCGCACCATAAGACGCTATGCCGTTCCAGCCGATGGACTTTGCGGTGTGTTCGACACCGACCTGGCCCATGCACCAACTGATCGTCCCAACGCCTATCAGGCCTTGGGCAACACCCAGCAACAGACGCCCGGCGATCAGAATCAACAGGCTGGTGAGCGGGAAGCTTTGCAGCAGCGTCGAAATCAACGTCAGCACGCCACTCAGCACAATGCCCAGCAAACCATAAACGATTGCCCGTTTGGTGCCGATCGTATCCGACATGCGTCCGGCCATAGGCCGGCTGAGCAGGGTCGCCAGATACTGCGAGCCGATCACCAGGCCGGCAATGATCGCACTGAAACCCAGCTGTTCGTGCACGTAACCGGGCAACACCGCAATCGGCAAACCGATGCAGAGGAAGGCAATAAACGTGTAGAAAACGATGGAGACGATCTGCAGGGTGATCGCCATGGAGCTTTGCGGAGGCTGTTGCTGCGCAGACATGAGGACTCGTTCGCGGGCGGCGGTGGGAGAGTTCGCATCATGGCGTGGGTGTCAGATAAAAGAAAGCAGGCTAACGATCAGGATCAAAAGATCGCAGCCTGCGGCAGCTCCTACAAGGGAATGCATTCCAAATGTAGGAGCTGCCGCAGGCTGCGATCTTTTGATCTTCAAAGCAATAAAAAGCCCCGTCACCAGGACAGGGCTTTTACTTGCAACTTGCAGCTAGAAACTAATAGCTGCTCTTAAAACACGACGCCTTGGCTACGCAGGTAGTCGTCGTAGGTGCCGCTGAAGTCGGTCACGCCATCCGGGCTCAGCTCGATGATGCGCGTGGCCAGGGACGATACGAACTCACGGTCGTGGCTGACGAAAACCAGCGTGCCCGGGTAGTTTTCCAGCGCCAGGTTCAGCGCCTCGATCGATTCCATGTCCAAGTGGTTGGTCGGTTCGTCCATGATCAGCACGTTTGGCTTCTGCAGAATCAGCTTGCCGAACAGCATGCGACCTTGCTCACCACCGGAAATCACTTTGACTGACTTGAGAATCTCGTCGTTGGAGAACAGCATGCGACCCAAAGTACCGCGAATCATCTGCTCGCCCTGAGTCCACTGACCCATCCAGTCGAACAGCGTGACGTCGTCTTCGAAGTCGTGCGCGTGGTCCTGAGCGTAGTAGCCCAGTTCTGCGGCGTCGGTCCACTTGATGCTACCGGCATCCGGCGTCAGTTCGTTGACCAGCGTGCGCAGCAGGGTGGTCTTGCCGATACCGTTCGGGCCGATGATCGCCACGCGCTCGCCAGCTTCAACCTGGAAGCTGAAGTCTTTGAACAATGGTTTGCCGTCGAAGCCTTTGGCCATTTTTTCGACGATGACCGCCTGGCGGTGCAGCTTCTTGTTCTGATCGAAGCGGATGAACGGGCTCACGCGGCTCGAAGGCTTGACCTCGGCCAGTTGGATCTTGTCGATCGCCTTGGCGCGGGAAGTAGCCTGCTTGGCTTTCGAGGCGTTGGCCGAGAAGCGGCTGACGAACGATTGCAGCTCGGAAATCTGTGCTTTCTTCTTGGCGTTGTCCGACAGCAGTTGCTCGCGGGACTGGGTCGCCACGGTCATGTACTCGTCGTAGTTTCCCGGGAACAGGCGCAGCTCGCCGTAATCCAGGTCAGCCATGTGGGTGCACACGCTGTTCAGGAAGTGACGGTCGTGAGAGATGATGATCATCAGGCTGTTACGCTGGGTCAGCACGTTTTCCAGCCAGCGAATGGTGTTGATATCCAGGTGGTTGGTCGGTTCGTCGAGCAGCAGCACTTCAGGATCGGAGAACAGCGCCTGGGCGAGCAATACCCGCAGTTTCCAGCCCGGGGACACTTCACTCATCGGGCCGAAGTGCTGCTCGATACCGATACCCAGGCCCAGCAGCAGTTCACCGGCACGGGATTCGGCGGTGTAGCCGTCCATTTCCGCGAATTCGGTTTCCAGCTCGGCCACGGCCATGCCGTCTTCTTCGGTCATTTCCGGCAGCGAGTAGATGCGGTCGCGCTCGGCCTTGACCTTCCACAGCTCTTCGTGACCCATGATCACGGTGTCGATCACGGTGAATTCTTCGTAGGCGAACTGATCCTGACGCAACTTGCCCAGGCGCACGTTCGGCTCGAGCATGACCTGACCGCCGGACGGATCGAGATCGCCGCCGAGGATTTTCATGAAGGTCGACTTGCCGCAACCGTTGGCGCCGATCAGGCCATAGCGGTTGCCCGCGCCGAATTTGACCGAAACGTTTTCGAAGAGCGGCTTGGCGCCGAACTGCATCGTGATGTTAGCTGTGGAGATCAAGAGTTATTCCTGCGAAGCATTCTGAGTAGCGAGGGTGCGGCAGTACCGATTCAGTACCCGTTTCCGGTATTCAAACCACGGAAATGCATCCCGGTCAGAAGCGGAAGGTCCATCTGGCAATAAGTGGACAGCAGCATATGGAGCGCTTGGCCCGAGTCAAAGTGCGCTGAGGCGGGGGGGTCCCGTCATCAACCAAGGGGGGCGCGTAAAGTTTGGCGGCGATTGTACTGGTCTGGCTCTTTAAACGATAGGGCATTAAGGCCGCGCGGGTGCTTTGGCGGCGTCAGCGGACGGTTTTTCTCATTTGCAGGTTCACCAAGGGGCAGCAACTGTGGCTAAAATGCCACCTACTTGATGCCGACAGGCATGGATGCAGTTTGTTCACTTCTGACGTGTGACGATTTCCGTGAAACTCATCATTGCTGCTATTTATGTCATTTCCATTGCATACGTTCATCTTCGTGGACGAGTGCGCCACAAACTCGGTCGCCAACTGAGCGATCACTCGACGTTTCTGGCGCCGATCAACTGCTTTCTTTACCTGTTCTCGAAGAAACCGAACAAGCCTTACCTGGACCCGGCGGATTTTCCTGATCTCAGCGTGTTGCAGGCACATTGGCAGGAGATCCGCGAAGAAGGTCAGAATCTGCTGCGTGCCGGCGAGATCAAACGTTCCAATCAGTATGACGATGTCGGTTTCAACTCGTTCTTCAAGAGCGGCTGGAAGCGCTTTTATCTGAAGTGGTACGGCGACAGCCATCCGTCGGCGATGAAACTCTGCCCTCGCACCACTGAACTGGTGCAGAGCATCGGCTCGATCAAGGCTGCAATGTTCGCGGAATTGCCGCCGGGGTCGAAACTCGTGCGCCATCGTGACCCGTATGCCGGTTCCTACCGTTATCACTTGGGCCTGGACACGCCGAACGATGCCGGTTGCTACATCAACGTTGATGGTGAGAACTACCACTGGCGCGATGGTGAGGCAGTGATGTTTGACGAGACATTCATTCATTACGCGGAAAACACCACTGACAAGAATCGGATCATCCTTTTCTGCGACATTGAGCGCCCGATGAAGTATCGCTGGGCGGCGGCGTTCAACGCCTGGTTCAGCAAAACCGTGATGTCGGCGGCGGGTGCGCCGAACGATGCGGGTGACCGGACTGGCGGGATCAACCGTTTGTTCACCAAAATCTACAAAATTCGCCTGCGTGGCAAAGAACTGAAAAAGCGCAATCGCAAGCTGTATTACATGGAGAAATGGGCGATCTTCGGCGGTCTGCTGGCGATCTTCATCCTGATCTGATCAATGCCATCGTGAGCAGGCTCGCCCCCACGCGGGCATTGTGAACAACACAAAACCGCTGTGGGAGCGAGCCTGCTCGCGATCAGGACTGCACCTTAACAATCAATCATCCCGCCGAGCGCTTGGTCGCCTTTTTCGCCGGTGCAGCCTTCGCCGCCGACTTGGTTTTCGCCGCCGGCTTGGTAGCAGCTTTCCCTCCCAGGCTGCGCTTGAGCAACTCGGTCAAGTCAATGACATCCGCGGTCTTGCGCTCTTCCTCGCCGGTCGCCGTTTCCAC
>NZ_JAEKEG010000004.1 GCF_016651255.1 Pseudomonas sp. TH10 | reverse complement strand
GGGGGTGTATGAAATCATGCAGCTGACCGACGGAATCAAGGCGCTGATCAGTCCCGATACCGACTTGCTGGCGGTGCGCAGGCAGGCTTTCAAGGAAGGCATGCGCAGCCTGCGATTATCCGGTGCACAGAAGGTCGCGGCGGGGCTGACGACCATCGAAGAGGTGCTGCGGGTCACGCCACAGAGCGAGCAGAAATAATCCGTTGTGTCTCTTGATGATGCGAGAGCCCGGTTCCGGTTCATATCCATGACCTGCACCGCTACACTTCTGCGATCGAGAATTCATTGATGTACTCAACAGGGAATTGTTATGCAGATCGGTACCGTGCTCCTGCTTTTTGTCGGCCTGGTGGTCGCCATTCTTTTCATGGGTTTCAAAGTCGTGCCCCAGGGTTATCAATGGACGGTCGAACGATTCGGCCGTTATACCAACACCCTCAAGCCCGGCCTGAACATCATCATTCCGGTCATGGACCGCATCGGCCGCAAAATCAACGTGATGGAAAGCGTGCTGGATATTCCGCCGCAGGAAGTCATCACCGCCGACAACGCCACGGTGCAGATCGATGCGGTGTGCTTCTTCCAGGTGGTCAATACGGCGCAGGCGGCCTATGAGGTCAACAACCTCGAACACGCGATTCGCAACCTCCTGCAGACCAACATCCGTACCGTCCTTGGCTCCATGGAGCTGGATGCGATGCTCAGCCAGCGTGACGGGATCAACGAAAAACTGCTGCGCACCGTCGATGAAGCGACTGCACCGTGGGGCATCAAGATCACCCGAATCGAAATCAAGGACATCAGCCCGCCTGCCGACCTGATGGCCGCGATGTCCAGGCAGATGAAGGCCGAGCGGATCAAGCGCGCCCAGATTCTCGAGGCCGAAGGCCTGCGTGCAGCAGCGATCCTCACCGCCGAAGGCAAGAAGCAGGCGCAGATCCTCGAAGCCGAGGGTGGTCGCCAGGCCGCATTCCTCGAAGCGGAAGCCCGGGAGCGTCAAGCCGAAGCCGAAGCCCAGGCCACCAAGGTGGTGTCGGAAGCGATCGCCGGCGGCAACGTGCAGGCGGTCAATTACTTCGTCGCGCAGAAGTACATCGATGCGCTGGGCAAACTGGCCTCGGCCAACAACAGCAAAGTGATCCTGATGCCGCTTGAGGCCAGTTCGATGATCGGCGCGGTCGGCGGCATCGGCGAAATCGTCAAGGCGACGTTCGATAACAAGAAGGCCTGAGGCATACCATGTGGGCATTCCTGCAAAATCTGTCGTTCTGGGACTGGCTGGCCGTCGGCACGCTGCTGCTGATTCTTGAAGTGTTCGGAGCCGGCGGCTATCTGCTGTGGATCGGCATGGCCGCCGCGGCTGTTGGCGTGCTGACCTTCCTGCTACCGGGAATGGCCTGGGAGGTGCAGTTCCTGCTGTTCGGCTTGCTCTCTATCGCCACGGCGCTGTACTGGTGGCGACGCCAGCGCAGCGCAGTACGCCAGAGTGACGAGCCGAACCTCAACTTGCGAGGGCAGGAGTTGATCGGCAGGACCTTTGTCGTGCACGAAGCGATCGTCGACGGACGCGGCAAGATCAAGGTGGCCGACGGCGTGTGGATGGCCCGCGGACCCGATGCGGCCCCCGGCAGTCGGGTGCGGGTGACGGGGCAGCAAGGGGCGATCCTGCTGGTTGAACCTTCCGAGTGAGCCACCACGGAACTGGATTGCCAGATTGGCGATCCAACAGGGTAGTTAATCCAGTGGAGTCACCCATCATGCGTTTCAAGTGTGCTGTCGCTACCCTCGCCTTGCTGTCCCTTCCAGTCGGATCGGCGATGGCCGACAGCTTTGGCGTAACGTCATCTCGTC
Source organism: Pseudomonas sp. TH10 (assembly GCF_016651255.1). GTDB lineage: Bacteria > Pseudomonadota > Gammaproteobacteria > Pseudomonadales > Pseudomonadaceae > Aquipseudomonas. Next base: position 13,162 of record NZ_JAEKEG010000004.1, on the reverse strand, counting down.
CGGCGCCACCACCGGTTCGACTTACCTGACGTTCAAGGATCACAAGCTGATTGTCGCGGCTCAAGATGACGCAGGTAGCTTCGTCGCCAGTGACGGCGGCATCCGCGGCCCGTACCTGGAAGCCGCCATGCAGAAGGTCCGCGCCGACAATCCTGGCCTGCAGGCCACGGACATGGAACTGGCCAATGCGATTTTGGCGAAGAATGCCATTGCCTCGGAGTAAGCCTGTTGGCTGAACAAAAATGCCGCTCCCATGAGTGGCATTTTTTGCCTGACGTACCTCTGCGTCCCCCGTGATATTCCTCTGTGATTATCCACGTGCCAGGGGTCTATCAGCGGTAATCGTCCACCGGGACGCACGCGCAAAACAGATTGCGATCGCCATAGACGTTATCCACCCGATTCACCGCCGGCCAATATTTGTGTGCCTTGGTGTGCGCATCCGGGGTAATGCCTTGCTCGATGCTGTACGGCCGCTCCCATACCCCGGTGACATCCGCGAGGGTATGCGGCGCTCGTTTCAGCGGGTTGTCTTCCGCCGGCCAATTGCCATTCTGCACCTCGGTGATTTCTGCGCGGATGCTCAGCATCGCGCCGATGAAACGGTCCAGTTCTGCTTTGGACTCACTCTCGGTCGGTTCGACCATCAACGTCCCCGGCACCGGAAATGACATGGTCGGCGCGTGAAAGCCGTAATCCATCAGCCGCTTGGCGACGTCTTCCTCGCTGATCCCGGTCTGCGCTTTCAATGGTCGCAGATCAAGAATGCATTCATGCGCCACCCGCCCATTGCGCCCGGTGTACAGCACCGCAAACGCGCCGGATAAATGCTGCGCCAGATAATTCGCCGCGAGAATCGCCACCTCACTCGCATCGGCCAATTGCGGGCCCATCATGGCGATGTACATCCAGCTGATCGGCAGAATACTCGCACTTCCCCACGGCGCCGCGCTGACCGCGCCGTTCTGCGCGAGCGGCCCGTCAATCGGCACCACCGGGTGATTGGCGACGAACGGCGCAAGGTGCGCGCGAATGCCAATCGGCCCCATGCCCGGCCCGCCACCGCCATGGGGAATGCAGAAGGTCTTGTGCAAATTCATGTGCGAGACATCGGCGCCAATGTCTGCCGGCCGCGCCAGCCCGACTTGCGCATTCAGGTTGGCGCCGTCCATGTACACCTGGCCACCCTGGCTGTGGACAACCTCGCAAATCTCGCTGATGCCCTCCTCGTACACACCATGTGTTGAAGGGTACGTCGCCATCAGGCAGGCGAGTTTGTCCCCTGCGGCGGCGGCCTTGTCTTTCAGGTCGTCGAGATCGACATTACCTGCCTCGTCGCACTCGACGATTACCACACGCATCCCGGCCATCTGCGCCGAAGCAGGATTGGTACCGTGGGCCGAAGAGGGAATCAGGCAGATATCCCGCGCGCCCTGCTGCCGGCTCTCATGGTATTTGCGAATCGCCAGTAGCCCGGCGTATTCGCCTTGGGCGCCGGAATTGGGCTGCATGCAAATAGCGTCAAATCCGGTGATCGCGCAGAGCCAGCGCTCCAGCTCCTCGATCATCAACGTATACCCCGCCGCCTGCTCCCTCGGCACGAAGGGATGCAGGTTGGCGAACTCGGGCCAGGTGACGGGGATCATTTCGCTGGTAGCGTTGAGCTTCATGGTGCAGGAGCCCAACGGGATCATCGACTGGTTGAGCGCCAGATCCTTGTTCTCCAGTTGCTTGAGGTAACGCAGCATCTCGGTTTCGCTGTGATGGGCGTTGAACACCGGATGGCGCAAGTAGGGAGAGGTCCTGAGCAACGCCTCTGGAATACCGCTGGCCAGGGCTTGCGCGTCCATTTCCTCGACGATGAGCCCATGATCGGCACCCAGGAACACATCGAACAATCGGGCCACGGTAGTTTCATCGCAGGTTTCGTCCAGGCTTAGACCCAGCTGCCCGCGCCCCAGGATGCGCAGGTTGATCTGCGCCGCCCGGGCGCTTTCGATGATCGCCGTCTGTGTACCGCCGACCTCCAGGGTCAGAGTGTCGAAGAAGTGCTGATTGAGACGGATGATGCCGTGGCGCTCAAGTCCCGCCGCCAGGATGCAGGTCAGGCGATGAACCCTTTGGGCGATGCGCCTGAGCCCTTCAGGTCCGTGGTAGACCGCGTAGCAGCTGGCAATGTTGGCGAGCAGGACCTGGGCGGTGCAGATGTTCGAGTTGGCCTTTTCGCGGCGAATATGTTGCTCGCGGGTCTGCAGGGCCATGCGCAAGGCGACGTTACCGCGCGCATCCTTGGACACACCAATGATGCGCCCCGGAATCGCCCGTTTGTACTCTTCGCGACTGGCAAAGAATGCCGCATGGGGGCCGCCGTAGCCCATGGGCACGCCAAATCGCTGGGACGAGCCGAACACCACGTCGGCCCCCAGCTCTCCCGGCGCTGTGAGCATCAGCAGGCTTAACAGGTCGGTCGCCACGCAGGCCAGCGCCTGCTGTGCATGCAAGTGATCAATCAGCGGGCGCAGATCACGAATTTCGCCATGGGTGTCGGGATATTGCAGCAGCGCGCCGAAGACCTGGTGCTGCCTGAGGTTGTCCACCGAGGCGATGATCAGCTCGAAACCGAAACCTTCTGCGCGGGTCTTCACCACCGAAATAGTCTGCGGATGACAGTTTTCATCGACGAAGAACAGGTTGCTTCGCGACTTGGCCACGCGCTTGGCCAGCGCCATGGCTTCCGCCGCCGCCGTGGCCTCATCCAGCAGCGAGGCATTGGCCAGCTCCAGCCCGGTAAGGTCGATGGTCAGCTGCTGGAAGTTCAGCAGCGCCTCCAGTCGGCCTTGGGCGATCTCGGGCTGATAAGGGGTGTAGGCGGTGTACCAACCTGGATTTTCCAGGACGTTACGCACAATGACCGGCGGCGTGAGGGTGCCGTGGTAGCCCATGCCGATCAGGCTGGTCCAGACCTGGTTTTGCCGGGCATAACCGCGCAGCCTGGCCAACGCGGCTTCTTCGTCGAGTGCGGGGGCAGATCAAGGGCACGGTTCAGCCGAATACCTGGCGGCACCGTCTGCTCGATCAGCTCGACACGACTACCGATGCCCAGGCTGTCGAGCATGGCTTGCTGCTCGGCGGCATCGGGGCCCAGGTGCCGGCGAAGGAAGGCATTGGGGTCGCGTAACTGGCTCAGGGACGGCAACTGGGACATGACGGGCTCTCTCTTGAGTGGCGCTCGGCGTCGATGTAACACGGGTCAAACCAGCATAGCAGGCACCGTCGCGGTGTCCGCGAAGATCAAAAGATCGAAAAAAGCCCCGACAGGTCGGGGCTTTGGGGTGGCGCTGAACGCTTATTCGCCGATGGCGGCTTTGTAGGCAGCGGCGTCGAGCAGCTTGTCCAGCTCAGCCTTGTCGCTTGGCTTGAGTTTGAAGATCCACGCACCGTAAGGGTCAGAGTTCAGCAGCTCTGGCGAGCCGCTCAGCTCTTCGTTGACTGCAATCACTTCACCGCTGATCGGCGAATAGATGTCGGAAGCGGCTTTCACCGACTCGACCACACCCGCCTGATCTTGCGCAGCGAAGACTTTGCCCACTTCGGTCAACTCGACGAACACCACATCACCCAGCGCTTCTTGCGCGTGATCGCTGATGCCCACAGTGACGGTGCCGTCAGCTTCCAGACGCGCCCATTCATGACTTTCGGCAAAACGCAGTTCAGCGGGGATATTGCTCATCTTCGGTGTCCTCAGGAATTGGGTCAGCGGTCATGCCCGCCAAAAAAGGTTAGATCAAAGTTTTGCCATGGCGTACGAAGGTCGGTTTGACCACCCGTACCGGGTACCACTTGCCACGGATTTCCACTTCGGCGCGGTCGGCGGTTGCCATCGGAACACGCGCCAGGGCAATCGATTTGCTCAGCGTAGGAGAGAAACTACCACTGGTGATCTCCCCTTCGCCAACATCGGCGATACGAACCACTTGATGAGCGCGCAAAACACCGCGTTCTTCCAGCACCAGACCGACCAGTTTGTGCGCAACGCCAGCGGCTTTTTCCGCCTCCAGCGCAGCGCGGCCGATGAACTGGCGGGCGGTGGGTTCCCAGGCAATGCTCCAGGCCATGTTCGAGGCGAGCGGCGAAACGTCTTGATGAATGTCCTGACCATAGAGGTTCATCCCGGCCTCGACGCGCAAGGTGTCGCGGGCACCGAGGCCGATCGGGGAAATACCGGCCCCCACCAGATCGTTGAAGAACGCCGGGGCCTGATCGGCCGGCAGGGCGATTTCCAGACCGTCTTCGCCGGTGTAGCCGGTACGGGCAATGAACCAGTCGCCGTCGACGTAGGCTTCAAAAGGTTTGAGCTGCTGGATCAGCGTGGCGCGGGACTGGGTCACCAGTTCGGCAATCCTGTGCCGGGCCTGCGGGCCCTGAATGGCCAGCATCGCCAGCTCTGAGCGCTCGTGCAATTGCACGTCGAAATCGCCGAGCTGTGCGTTCATCCAGGCCAGATCCTGATCGCGAGTAGAGGCGTTGACCACCAGACGATAGCCGTCGTCGAGGCGGTAGACGATCATGTCGTCGACGATGCCACCGCGCTCGTTGAGCATGGTGCTGTACAACGCTCGGCCGGGGCGGTGCAGGCGCTCGACGTCATTGGCCAGCAAGTGCTGGAGCCAGGCTTTGGCCTGTGGGCCGTCAACATCGATCACGGTCATGTGGGATACATCGAACACCCCGCAATCGCGGCGCACTTCGTGGTGCTCCTCGACCTGCGAGCCGTAATGCAGTGGCATGTCCCAACCGCCAAAATCGACCATCTTCGCGCCGAGGGCGAGATGCAGGTCATACAGAGGCGTACGCTGTCCCATGGGTTTCTCCTTCCGGGCGTGGCGAAGGTGCGGACAGCCGCTGTACGGAGTGAAAGCCTTGAAATACAAGGCTCTCAGCCGATTCCAGCGAACGGGTCTGTCAGACGATCCGCACCGAATGCCGCGCATTGTAGCCGCATGATTCAGGACTGACGACTAAGTGTTTCGGTGCGCCGAGCGGCGGATCAGGCCAATGACCGGCAACAGACCCACCAAAACCAGGGTCAGTGCCGGCAACGACGCGCGCGCCCATTCCCCTTCGCTGGTCATTTCAAAGATCCGTACCGCCAGCGTGTCCCAGCCAAACGGGCGCATCAGCAGGGTCGCGGGCATTTCCTTGAGCACATCGACGAACACCAGCAACGCCGCGCTCAAGGTGCCGGGCAGCAACAGCGGCAGATACACTTTGAAAAACAGTCGCGGCCCACTGACACCCAGGCTACGTGCCGCTTCGGGCAAAGACGGCCGTATACGCGCCAGGCTGCTTTCCAGCGGGCCGTACGCCACGGCTATGAATCGCACCAGGTAGGCCAGCAGCAACGCGCACAGGCTGCCCAGCAGCAGCGGCTTGCCCGCCCCGCCCAGCCAACCGGACAGCGGAATCACCAGTTCGCGATCCAGATAACTGAATGCCAGCATGATCGAAACCGCCAGAACCGACCCGGGCAAGGCGTATCCCAGATTGGCCAGGCTTACGCCGGAACGAATTGCCCGGGTCGGCGCCAGGCGGCGGGCGAATGCCAGCACCAGCGCGACGCTGACGGTAATCAACGCAGCCATGGCGCCCAGATACAGGGTATGAACGATCAGCCCGGCGTAGCGCTCATCGAGGTCCAGGCGCCCCCGCTGCCAGAACCACACGACCAGTTGCAGCATGGGGATGACGAAGGCACAGGCGAACACCAGCCCGCACCAACTCATGGCGGCGACCGCCTTGAATCCGCGCAGGTGATACAGCGCCTTGACCCGCGGCCGCTCGTTGCTTGCCCGGTTGGCGCCACGGGCCCGTCGCTCGCCGTACAGCACCAGCATCACTACCAGCAGCAACAGGCTGGCCAACTGAGCCGCCGTGGACAGGCTGAAGAATCCATACCAGGTCTTGTAGATGGCTGTCGTGAACGTATCGAAGTTGAACACCGACACGGCCCCGAAATCCGCCAGGGTCTCCATCAGGGCCAACGCCACGCCGGCGCCGATCGCCGGGCGAGCCATGGGCAGTGCCACTCGCCAGAACGCCTGCCACGGGGACTGGCCAAGGACGCGCGCAGCTTCCATCAAGCCTTTGCCCTGGGCCAGAAACGCAGTGCGCGCCAACAGGTAAACGTAGGGATAGAACACCAGCACCAGAACCAGGATAACGCCACCGGTCGAGCGCACTCGCGGCAGCCGCAGTCCGGTGCCGAACCATTCACGCAGCAAGGTTTGCACGGGACCGGCGAAATCCAGCAACCCGACGAAGACAAAGGCCAGCACGTACGCAGGGATCGCGAACGGCAGCATCAGCGCCCAATCCAGCCAACGACGCCCGGGAAATTCGCAGAGGCTGGTGAGCCAGGCCAGGCTGACGCCCAGCAACGTAACGCCGACCCCGACGCCGACCACCAGGGTCAGCGTATTGCCCAGCAGCCGCGGCATCTGGGTGTCCCAGAGGTGGGACCAGATCTGGTAATCGATGCTCTTCCATGACAACAGCAAGACACTGAGGGGCAGCAGGACCAGCGCAGCGATGGCGAAGACCAGGGGATACCAGCGGCGTTGGGCGGGGTGGGCCAAGGAAGCGCTCTCGCGGGAAAATCGTGCAGTGTAGGGAAAACGCAAAAGATCGCAGCCTCCCGCAGCGCCTACATTGGGATTATGTACACCCTGTAAGCGCTGCCGGAGGCTGCGATCTTTTGATCTTTAAAGAACCCGACTCAGTTCCAGCCAGCCCGATCCATCATCCGGATTGCCTCGGCCTGACGCTTGCCCGCCACTTCCACCGGCAAGGTATCCGCCACGAACTTGCCCCACGCCGCCACTTCTTCCGAAGGCGCCACGGCCGGATTGGCCGGGAATTCCTGGTTCACGTCAGCAAAGATCTTCTGCGCCTCAGCCGTGGTCATCCACTCAACCAAAGCCTTGGCCGCTTCCGGGTGTGGCGCATGTTTGGTCAGGCCGATACCCGACAGGTTGACGTGCACGCCGCGATCAGCCTGATTCGGCCAGAACAGTTTCACCGGCAGGTCCGGCTTCTGCTTGTGCAGGCGGCCGTAGTAGTAGGTGTTGACGATGCCGACGTCGCACTGACCAGCGTTGATCGCTTCGAGCACCGCGACGTCATCGGAGAACACATCGGTCGACAGGTTGTTGACCCAGCCCTTGAGGATTTTCTCGGTTTTCTCGGCACCGTGGACTTCGATCATGGTCGCCGTCAGCGACTGGTTGTAGACCTTCTTCGCTGTACGCAGGCACAGGCGCCCTTCCCAATTCTTGTCGGCCAACGCTTCGTAGGTGGTCAACTCACCCGGTTTCACCCGATCAGTGGAATAGGCGATGGTTCGCGCGCGCAGGCTCAGGCCGGTCCAGGCATGGGTCGACGAGCGGTATTGGGCGGGAATGTTGGTGTCGATGGTCTTCGAGGTAAACGGCTGGAGGATGCCCATCTGTTCGGCCTGCCAGAGGTTGCCGGCATCGACGGTCAGCAGCAGGTCGGCGGTGGCGTTTTCACCTTCGGCCTTGATGCGCTGCATCAGCGGCGCTTCCTTGTCGGTGATGAACTTGATCTTCACCCCGGTCTTGGCGGTGTAGGCATCGAACACCGGTTTGATCAGTTCATCGATGCGCGACGAGTAAACCACCACCTCATCAGCGGCCTGGGCCGTGGTGCTGCCGATCAGGGTCAAGGCCAGTGCAGTCAGAAGACGCTTGGGTGCCAACATGGGAGTGATCTCTCGGTCGGAAAATGTGGGCCAAATGATAAGGACTCACATTTACCATCTCAATCGAACACTTTTTGAAGGAGTTACCAGATGTTGCACGGCTGCGATCTGTCGTAGGAGCTGCCGAAGGCTGGAGACTCTTGATTTTTGCTTTTCCGCGAACCAAACACATTCAAGATCAAAAGTCGCAGCCTTCGGCAGTTCCTGCAAGATCTTGCCCTTCGCCCCAACAAGGGTCAGATCTTGGCCAGCGCCGGCAAATCCCCGGTCAACCCCAGCGCCTCGCGCACGAACAGCGCCTTCGCCTCGGGCATCTGCTCCACCAGCTTCAACCCGGCATTACGCAACCACCTTACCGGCAACGGATCAGCCTGGAACAACCGCTCAAATCCTTCCATCGCCGCCATCAGCGCCAGATTGTGCGGCATGCGCCGGCGTTCGTAACGACTCAGTACTTTCACATCCGCCAAACGCTCACCACGTTCCGCCGCTTGCAATAGCACTTCCGCCAGCACCGCTGCATCGAGGAAACCCAGGTTCACCCCCTGCCCCGCCAACGGGTGAATGGTGTGCGCCGCGTCGCCAATCAGGGCCAACCCTTCAGCCACATAACGCTTGGCATGGCGTTGACGCAGCGGCACGCACAGACGCGGATCAGCGCTGATCACGTCGCCGAGACGTCCCTCAAAGGCGCGCTCCAGTTCAGCGCAGAAATCCGCTTCATCCAGCGCCATCAAACGCTCGGCCTCGCTCGGCGTGGTCGACCAGACAATCGAGCACCAATCCTGCTGACCGTCACGCTCCAGCGGCAGGAATGCCAACGGCCCGTGATCGGTAAAACGCTGCCACGCGGTCATCTGGTGCGGTTTGCTGCTGCGCACGCTGGTGACAATGGCGTGGTGCAGATAATCCCATTCGCGGGTGGCTACGCCGGTCAGGCGACGTACTGCCGAATTGGCGCCGTCAGCGGCAATCACCAATGGCGCGCGCAATTGCCGGCCATCGGCCAGGGTCAGCAGCCAGTCGTCGCCGGAGCGGCGCATCTGTTCCAGCCGCGCATTGGCCAACATACCCAGATCGCAGTCGTGCAAGCGATCGAGCAAGGCGTCCTGCACCACGCGGTTCTCGACGATATGGCCGAGTACCTCGGCGTGCACACTGCTCGCCGAGAAGTGAATCTGCCCGGTGCCGCTGCCGTCCCAGACGTGCATGTCGGTGTACGGACTGCTGCGCCGCTGAGCGATGCCATCCCAAACACCCAGACGCTCCAGAATCCGCTGGCTGGCCGCCGACAGCGCACTGACACGCGGCTCGAACGGCGCCTGGTTGTCGAAGGGTTTGACGCTCATGGGGCTGCCGTCCAGCAGCAGCACTTCCAGCCCGCTGCCCTGTAACGCCAGCGCCAGGGTACTGCCGACCATTCCGGCCCCGACAATCAGCAGATCTGCGCGCATTTCCATGCTTATGCCTGTCTCGCTTGCGGCTTGAGCCGCACGTAAAGGGTTTTGCCGACCCGCGCCACCAACTGGCCGGCGCCGTCATGAATATCGACCTGCAACTGCGGCAGATATTTTTTGCCATCGGCGGTCTGCCGGCGAACCTCGTCGAGCAAGGTGTCGTCGATGGTGAACCGGGCGAACACCTGACCTTTGCCCGGCGCAATGAAATCGATGTCGGCCGCCTTGTCCCAGACGATGTACCGCGAGCCGAGGTTTTCCATGAGCATCAGCATGAAGAACGGATCGACCATCGAATACAGACTGCCGCCGAACTGTGTGCCGACGTAGTTGCGGTTGTACCAGCCGAGGCCCATCGACACCTGAATGTCGCGGAAGTCATCGCTGATGTGTCTGATCCGCACACCAGCGCCGAGGTATGGCGGGTAGCAGGGTCATCGCCCAGCGCATCAGCCGCGCCTTGCCGAATTTTTTGCTCAACCAGTCAAGCATCGGGACGGGTACCCAGTCCCATGGCCTGCCGGGCGAACCAGCGCTTGGCCGGCGGCAGCAGGTCCAGGCCCAGCAGGCCGAGATTGCGACCCAGGGAAACCAGTGGCTGGGTGCTGCCGAACAAGCGAGTGACCTGGTCCGAGAAGCCGACCGTCAAGTTTTGATCCAGGCGCTGACGCTCGCGGTAAGCCTGCAGGGTGGCGAAATCGCCGGGGGCTTTTGCGCTCGCCAGCAGCGCATCGGCCAGGGCCTGGGCATCACGCAGCGACAGGTTGAAACCCTGGCCGGCAATCGGGTGCAGGCTATGTGCCGCATTGCCGAGAATTGCCAGGTGCGGACGCACCTGCTCCTCGGCCTCAATCAGCGTCAAAGGGTACAGATGTCGCGCACCGACCTGCTTGAGGGTGCCAAGGCGATAACCGAACACGCCCTGCAATTCGCTGAGGAAATCACGTTCGCTCAGATCGGCCAAACGCTGCGCGTCCATGCCCAAACGGGTCCAGACCAAGGCGCAGCGGTTTTCCGGCAGCGGCAGCAGCGCCATCGGGCCTTCGTCGGTGAAACGCTCGAAAGCCATGCCGTTGTGCGATTCGCTCGGCGTGATGTTGGCGATCAGCGCGCTCTGGTTGTACGGACGCTTGCGCACGTTGATGCCCAATTGCTCGCGCAAACCCGAGCGACCGCCATCGGCGAGCACTGCCAGGTCGCATTCAAGCGTGGTTTCATCGTTAAGGGTCAGGCGATAGCCGTCAGGCAGCGGCTCCATGCGCGTGACTTCCGCCGGGCAGCGCCAACTGATCACGTCTTTATCGATGTGCTGCCACAGGCACTGGCCGAGCCAGGCGTTTTCCACTACATAACCGAGCGCCGGCACACCCTCTTCCATCGCCGACAAACGCGCGGTGGAGAAGCGGCCACGATCGGAGACGTGGATCTGTTTGATCGGCTCGGCGCGGCGGGAGATTTCCTGCCACACGCCCAGCCGTTGATAAATCTGTCGCGAACCAAAGGACAGCGCCGACGAACGTGCGTCGTAGCTCGGCTGCCAACTGTCGCCGGGGGCAAATGGCTCGATCAGGACGATCTTCCAGCCGCGCGCCTTGGCCCCGGCCTGCAAGGCCAACGCCAGACTGGCGCCGACCAGACCGCCACCGATGATTGCCAGATTGACTCGACTCATGCCGCGTGTGTCCTTGCTTGCGCCATCAGCGCTTCGATGTCGGCGACGGTTTTCGGTACGCCGTTGGTGAGGATTTCACAGCCGGTTTTGGTCACCACTACGTCGTCCTCAATGCGCACGCCAATGCCGCGCCATTTCTTCGCGACGGTCTGATTGTCCGGTGCGATGTAGATGCCCGGCTCCACGGTCAGCGCCATGCCGACCTCTAGAACGCGCCATTCGCCGCCGACCTTGTACTCGCCGACGTCGTGTACATCCATGCCCAGCCAGTGACCGGCGCGGTGCATGTAAAACGCCTTATAGGCTTCGCTGGCGATCAACTCGTCGACCTCGCCTTGCAGCAGCCCGAGTTTCACCAACCCTGTGGTGATCACTCGCACCGTGGCTTCGTGCGCCTGGTTCCAGTGTTTGTTCGGAGCGATTTCAGCGAATGCGGCTTCCTGCGAGGCCAAGACCAATTCGTAGATCGCTTTCTGTTCAGCGGAGAACTTGCCGTTGACCGGCCAGGTGCGGGTGATGTCGCTGGCGTAGCAATCGATCTCGCAACCGGCGTCGATCAGCACCAGATCGCCGTCCTTGAGCAGCGCGTCGTTCTGCTGGTAATGCAGGATGCAGCTGTTGCGCCCGGCGGCAACAATCGAGCCATAGGCCGGCATTTTCGCTCCGCCCTTGCGAAACTCGTAATCCAGCTCGGCTTCGAGGCTGTATTCGTGAAGCCCCGCCCGACTGGCCTGCATCGCACGAATATGGGCTTGCGCCGAGATCCGGGCGGCTTCGCGCATCACCTTCACTTCTGCCGCCGATTTATACAGGCGCATGTCGTGCAGCAGATGATCCAGCGCAACGAATTCGTTCGGTGGCTGGGCGCCAAGGTGCGCTTTAGAGCGGATCACATTGATCCAGTCCATCAGATGGCGGTCGAATTCGGGGTTGCTGCCCATCGCCGAATACACCCGGTCGCGCCCTTCGATCAGGCCCGGGAGGATGTCGTCTATGTCGGTAATGGGAAACGCATCGTCGGCGCCAAAGTCGCGGATCGCGCCTTCCTGACCCGCGCGCAGACCGTCCCACAATTCGCGTTCGGCATTGCGTTCACGGCAGAACAGCAGGTATTCGCCATGCTCGCGACCGGGCATCAGGACGATGACGGCTTGCGGCTCGGGGAAACCACTGAGGTACTGGAAGTCGCTGTCCTGACGGTAGACGTGCTCGACGTCGCGGTTGCGGATGGCAACTGCGGCGGCGGGCAGGATCGCGATGCTGTTGGGTTCCATCTGCGCCATCAGGGCCTTGCGGCGACGGCTGTATTCCGATTTCGGGATATGAATCATGGGCAGATGGCTTTCCCTGGCAGACGATTAATGCAGTGACGGCTTGGCGGCAGCCGGCGCATCCGGCTTCCTGGTTTCGGAGAACAGCAGCAGCGGTGCTACTCGCAGGTACTCCATCACTTCCATGTAATCGCTTTCGCCGTCGTCGGACTCTTCCAGGGCGTCCTGCACCTGGGAAATGGCTGCCAGATCCTGTAACACTTCTGTGGCTTCGGTGCTCAGCATGCTGCTGTCACGGCAGTTCAAGCCAAAACCGCTGAGGAAACCCTGGCACCATTGGCCCAGCGCGGCGGCGCGGTCAGCCAGTGGTTCGTCATCGGTCGGCAGCAGCAGAACGACGGTAACGTCGTCGCCGGTGAGCTCGCCTTTGACCATCTCCTGCAAGCCGATCAAGGCGTTGCGGACGTTGTCCTGAGGCTCGCTTTCCAGCAGCTCGGCGGCATCGATCAGCCACTCGTCGGCATTGAAGCCGGCACCGGCGCAGCTACGGCCGAGCAACAGCCCGTGCAGCTCAGCGGGCGAGACGTTATGCCCGCTGGAAGTCAGCAGGGTGGCGAAGGCTTGGTACGGGGAATTCTGAATGGGCATGGGCAGCTAGGCGCCAGACGGCGCTATGTCTAGAATGAAGGCCTTGTATCCTACATCGACTCCTCTGCAGGAGCGAGCTTGTTCCGGGCGGCGATCCGACGATGGTCGCAAACGATAACGCGGTGTACGTGCCCCCCGCAGCGTTCTCGGGTTCATCGTCGGATCGCCGCCCCGACCAAGCTCGCTCCTGCAGTCCGACACCCATCAGACAGTGAAGACAATGGAAGACACCGACCTGCAAGCGCTGATGGCCAGACTCGAGTTGTTAATTAACCGGGTCGAGCAACTAAAGAGCCAAAACGGACTCTTACTAGCTCAGGAAAAGACCTGGCGC
>NZ_JAEKEG010000003.1 GCF_016651255.1 Pseudomonas sp. TH10 | reverse complement strand
GTATTGGTCGACGACCTGATAACCCTCGGTACCCAAGAGCCGTACCGCATGTTCACTTCGCGTGCCGAGTACCGCCTGATTCTGCGCGAGGACAACGCCGACCTGCGTCTGACCGAAAAAGGTCGCGAACTCGGTCTGGTCGATGACGCGCGTTGGGCGGCCTTCTGCAAGAAACGCGAAAGCATCGAACTCGAAGAACAGCGCCTGAAAAGCACTTGGGTTCGCCCGAATACGCAGCAGGGCGATGCGATTGCGGAAAAATTCGGCACACCGCTGACTCACGAATACAACTTGCTCAATCTCTTGAGTCGTCCGGAAATCGACTACGCTGGTCTGGTCGAAGTGACCGGCAACGGCGCTGAAGATCCACAGGTTGCCGAGCAGGTCGAAATCAAGACCAAATACGCCGGTTACATCGACCGTCAACAGGACGAAATCGCCCGTCTGCGCGCCAGTGAAGACACGAAATTGCCTGTGGATATCGATTACACCAACATTTCCGGTCTATCCAAGGAGATCCAGAGCAAACTTGGCGCGACTCGACCAGAGACGCTGGGCCAGGCTTCACGGATCCCGGGCGTGACCCCGGCAGCGATTTCGCTGTTGATGATTCATTTGAAAAAACGCGGCGCGGGCCGTCAGTTGGAGCAAAGCGCTTGAGTTCTAAGGTCACTTCGCAACACGCCGAAGAGTTATCCACAGGAGCCCGCGAGCTCGGTGTCAATCTCACTGAAACCCAGCACGAATTGCTGCTGGGTTATCTGGCCCTGTTGATCAAATGGAACCAGGCCTACAATCTCACGGCTGTGCGCGATCCGGACGAAATGGTCTCGCGGCATCTGCTCGATAGTCTGAGCGTGATGTCTTTCGTCCAAGACGGTCGCTGGCTCGACGTCGGCAGCGGCGGCGGGATGCCCGGCATCCCGTTGGCCATCCTGTATCCGGACTCGCAAGTGACCTGTCTGGACAGCAACGGCAAGAAAACCCGCTTCCTGACCCAGGTCAAACTCGAACTCAAACTGGATAACCTGCAAGTTATCCACAGCCGCGTCGAAGCGTTTCAGCCTGCACAGCCATTCAACGGGATCATTTCCCGGGCGTTCAGCAGCATGGAAAACTTCACCAACTGGACTCGCCACCTCGGCGATGCCGATACGCGCTGGCTGGCAATGAAGGGCGTTCATCCGGCCGATGAGCTGGTAGCATTGCCGGCAGACTTCAAACTCGATAGCGAACACGCCTTGGCCGTACCCGGTTGCCAAGGCCAACGCCATCTGCTGATACTGCGCCGCACGGCATGATTGGGAACACAAGCAAGAATGGCTAAGGTATTCGCGATAGCGAACCAAAAGGGTGGTGTGGGCAAGACCACCACCTGCATCAACCTCGCAGCATCCCTGGTCGCGACCAAGCGCCGGGTGCTGTTGATCGATCTCGATCCACAGGGCAACGCCACCATGGGTAGCGGTGTGGATAAACACGGTCTGGAAAACTCGGTCTACGACCTGCTGATCGGCGAATGCGATCTGGCTCAGGCCATGCACTACTCCGAGCACGGTGGTTATCAACTGCTGCCGGCCAACCGCGACCTGACCGCCGCCGAAGTGGTTTTGCTGGAAATGCAGATGAAGGAAAGCCGTCTGCGCAGCGCGCTGGCGCCGATCCGCGAAAATTACGATTACATTTTGATCGACTGCCCGCCGTCGCTGTCGATGCTCACGTTGAACGCACTGGTTGCCGCTGACGGGGTGATTATCCCCATGCAGTGCGAATACTTTGCGCTCGAAGGTTTGAGCGATCTTGTGGATAACATCAAGCGCATCGCTGAACTGCTGAACCCGAACCTGAAGGTCGAAGGTCTGTTGCGGACCATGTACGACCCGCGCCTGAGCCTGATGAACGATGTTTCGGCGCAGCTCAAGGAACACTTCGGCGAGCAGCTGTACGACACGGTGATCCCGCGCAACATCCGCCTGGCCGAAGCGCCGAGCTACGGCATGCCGGCACTGGCCTACGACAAGCAATCGCGTGGCGCGCTGGCCTACCTGGCTCTGGCGGGCGAGATGGTTCGCCGTCAGCGCAAAAATTCACGCATCGCCGCCGCTCAGGCAACTTAAGGAATCCCCATGGCCGTCAAGAAACGAGGTCTCGGACGTGGACTGGATGCACTGCTGAGTGGTCCGACCGTCAGCGCGCTGGAAGAACAAGCCGCGCAAGCTGACACCCGTGAATTGCAGCATCTGCCGCTGGATCTGCTCCAGCGCGGCAAATACCAGCCGCGCCGGGACATGGATCCGCAGGCGCTGGAAGAGTTGGCGCTGTCGATAAAGGCACAAGGCGTGATGCAGCCAATCGTGGTTCGCCCGATTGGTGGTGGTCGCTTTGAAATCATCGCCGGTGAACGCCGCTGGCGCGCAAGCCAGCAAGCCGGGCAGGAAACCATCCCGGCAATGGTGCGCGACGTACCGGATGAAACCGCGATCGCCATTGCGCTGATCGAGAATATCCAGCGCGAAGATCTCAATCCGATTGAGGAAGCGGTCGCCCTGCAACGTTTGCAGCAGGAATTCCAGCTGACTCAGCAACAAGTTGCCGAGGCTGTGGGTAAGTCCCGCGTCACCGTAGCCAACCTGTTGCGTCTGATTGCGCTGCCGGAAGTAATCAAGACCATGCTGTCGCATGGCGATCTGGAAATGGGTCATGCCCGTGCTTTGCTGGGTTTGCCGGACAATCAGCAGGTGGAAGGGGCGCGACATGTTGTCGCACGCGGCCTGACCGTTCGCCAAACTGAAGCACTGGTTCGCCAGTGGTTGAGTGGCAAACCGGAGCCTGTGGAAGCGACCAAACCGGACCCGGATATCGCCCGTCTAGAACAGCGTCTGGCCGAGCGCCTAGGCTCTGCGGTGCAGATTCGCCACGGCAAGAAGGGAAAGGGGCAGTTGGTGATCGGTTACAACTCTCTCGATGAGCTTCAAGGTGTGCTCGCGCACATCCGCTGAAACATTTCCTCATGTAGCGCGCAGTCGGAAATCACTACCTGACAGTTGAATAGGGGCAGAACCGCCCCTATACTCTGCGCGCATTTTGTCGGCACAAATTATGCCAAGTTATTGAATTCTGGCAGCCGACCATTGGAGAGCAAAAGTGATGGAAAGCCGCACGCCAAACCGCCTGCCGTTCCATCGCCTGGCGGTTTTTCCGGTGTTATTGGCTCAATTTGTCATTTTGTTCATTGCCGCTTTGGCGCTCTGGCAATGGCACGGAGTCGTTGCCGGGTACTCGGGACTTTGCGGAGGCCTGATAGCCTTGCTGCCCAATGTTTATTTCGCTCATAAGGCATTTCGGTTTTCCGGCGCCCGAGCAGCCCAGTCCATCGTCCGGTCTTTTTATGCCGGCGAGGCAGGCAAACTGATTTTGACAGCAGTGCTTTTTGCGCTGGTGTTTGCAGGTGTGAAGCCACTGGCGCCGATAGCTGTATTCGGCGTGTTCGTGCTGACTCAGTCGGTCAGCTGGTTCGCTCCCCTGCTGATGAGAACAAGACTTTCGAGACCTTAGGGCGTTTGAGGCAACCATGGCAGAAACAACCGCTTCGGGCTATATCCAGCACCACTTGCAGAACCTGACCTTCGGTCAGCTACCTAACGGCGGCTGGGGCTTTGCCCATACCGCAGCAGAAGCCAAAGAAATGGGCTTCTGGGCTTTCCACGTCGATACTCTCGGCTGGTCGGTCGCGTTGGGTCTGATCTTCGTACTTCTTTTCCGCATGGCGGCAAAGAAAGCGACTTCGGGTCAGCCGGGTGCTTTGCAGAACTTCGTTGAAGTATTGGTCGAATTCGTCGATGGCAGCGTGAAAGACAGCTTCCATGGCCGTAGCCCGGTGATCGCACCGCTGGCACTGACCATCTTCGTCTGGGTCTTCCTGATGAACGCCGTCGACCTGATCCCGGTTGACTGGATTCCTCAGCTGGCCATCCTGATCACGGGTGATGCGCACATTCCTTTCCGTGCCGTGTCGACTACCGACCCGAACGCGACGCTGGGTATGGCGCTCTCGGTTTTCGCACTGATCATTTTCTACAGCATCAAGGTCAAGGGCATCGGCGGCTTCATCGGCGAACTGACCCTGCACCCGTTCGGCAGCAAGAACGTCTTTGTTCAAGCCCTGCTGATCCCGGTGAACTTCCTGCTGGAATTCGTGACCCTGATCGCTAAACCGATCTCTCTGGCTCTGCGTCTGTTCGGCAACATGTATGCCGGTGAGCTGGTGTTCATTCTGATCGCTGTGATGTTCGGCAGCGGTCTGCTCTGGCTGAGCGGCCTGGGCGTTGTTCTGCAGTGGGCTTGGGCTGTGTTCCACATCCTGATCATCACCCTGCAGGCGTTCATCTTCATGATGCTGACCATCGTTTACCTGTCGATGGCGCACGAAGAAAACCATTAAGACCAGTCTCGACTAGTCTGATGTCCTTCCCGGTCAAACGGGAAGGGGCTCTTCACAGGGCACCTGAAACGATTTGTTTTACCGCTTTAATCTAAAAAACCTAAACCATACGACGTAAAAGTCGGGAGGAAAGATGGAAACTGTAGTTGGTCTAACCGCTATCGCTGTTGCACTGTTGATCGGCCTGGGCGCACTGGGTACCGCAATTGGTTTCGGCCTGCTGGGCGGCAAGTTCCTGGAAGGCGCAGCGCGTCAGCCAGAAATGGTTCCAATGCTGCAAGTTAAAATGTTCATCGTTGCCGGTCTGCTCGACGCCGTAACCATGATCGGTGTTGGTATCGCTCTGTTCTTCACCTTTGCGAACCCGTTCGTTGGTCAGATCGCTGGCTAATTACTCGCCTTCGAGTAATTGGTGTGATGTGCAACGAACGAGCGAGGTGTTGGCGTGAACATTAATGCAACCCTGATTGGCCAGTCCGTTGCGTTCTTCATTTTTGTACTGTTTTGCATGAAGTTCGTGTGGCCTCCGGTCATCGCGGCTTTGCACGAACGTCAGAAGAAGATCGCGGATGGTCTGGACGCTGCCAGCCGAGCAGCTCGCGACCTGGAGTTGGCCCAAGAAAAAGCGGGTCAGCAACTGCGCGAAGCGAAAGCTCAGGCAGCTGAAATCATCGAGCAAGCCAAGAAACGCGGTAACCAGATCGTTGAAGAGGCTGTTGAAAAAGCCCGTATCGACGCTGACCGTGTGAAGGTTCAGGCTCAAGCCGAGATCGAACAGGAACTGAACAGTGTCAAAGACAAGCTGCGCGCCCAAGTGGGCATGCTGGCTGTCGGCGGCGCCGAGAAGATCCTGGGTGCCACAATCGATCAAAACGCGCACGCAGAGCTGGTAAACAAACTGGCTACTGAAATCTAAGCGAGGGCGATCATGGCAGAACTGACCACGTTGGCCCGACCTTACGCTAAGGCGGCCTTCGAGCACGCTCAGGCCCACCAGCAACTGGCCAATTGGTCAGCCATGCTCGGCCTGGCTGCAGCAGTGTCGCAAGACGACACCATGCAGCGCGTGCTCAAGGCCCCGCGACTGACGAGCGCAGAAAAGGCCGCCACGTTTATTGACGTGTGCGGCGACAAGTTTGATGTGAAGGCACAGAACTTCATCAACGTCGTTGCCGAAAACGACCGTCTCCCGCTTCTGCCGGAGATTGCCGCTCTTTTCGACCTGTACAAGGCCGAGCAAGAGAAATCGGTAGACGTTGAAGTGACCAGTGCTTTTGCATTGAACCAAGAACAGCAAGACAAACTCGCCAAGGTTCTCAGTGCACGACTCAACCGGGAAGTGCGCCTGCAAGTCGAGGAAGACAAATCCCTTATTGGGGGCGTTGTCATCCGCGCCGGCGACCTGGTTATCGATGGCTCGATTCGCGGCAAAATCGCGAAACTTGCCGAAGCATTGAAATCTTGAGTTTGAAGGGGCAGCAGAGCAATGCAGCAACTCAATCCTTCCGAAATAAGTGAAATTATCAAGGGCCGCATCGACAAGCTCGATGTGACCTCCCAAGCCCGTAACGAAGGCACTGTCGTCAGCGTATCTGACGGCATCGTGCGGATTCACGGTCTGGCCGACGTAATGTACGGCGAGATGATCGAGTTTCCGGGCGGCGTCTACGGTATGGCCCTCAACCTGGAGCAAGACTCCGTAGGTGCCGTTGTTTTGGGTGCTTACCAGTCTCTGGCTGAAGGCATGAGCGCCAAGTGCACCGGCCGCATCCTCGAAGTTCCTGTTGGTAAGGAACTGCTGGGTCGCGTTGTCGACGCACTGGGTAACCCTGTTGACGGCAAAGGTCCACTGGGCAACACCGAGACCGACGCGGTCGAGAAAGTTGCTCCAGGCGTGATCTGGCGTAAGTCGGTAGACCAGCCTGTACAGACTGGCTACAAGGCTGTCGATGCCATGATCCCTGTCGGCCGTGGCCAGCGTGAGCTGATCATCGGTGACCGTCAGATCGGTAAAACCGCTCTGGCGATCGACGCGATCATCAACCAGAAAGACAGCGGCATTTTCTGCGTCTACGTAGCAATCGGTCAGAAGCAATCGACCATCGCCAACGTGGTTCGCAAGCTGGAAGAAAACGGCGCCCTGGCCAACACGATCATCGTGGCTGCCAGTGCTTCGGAATCTCCTGCGCTGCAATTCCTGGCACCGTACTCCGGTTGCACCATGGGTGAATTCTTCCGCGACCGCGGTGAAGACGCGCTGATCGTTTATGACGATCTGTCCAAGCAAGCAGTGGCTTATCGCCAGATTTCCCTGCTGCTGCGCCGTCCACCAGGCCGTGAAGCTTACCCAGGCGACGTGTTCTATCTCCACTCCCGTCTGCTGGAGCGCGCATCCCGCGTTTCGGAAGAGTACGTAGAGAAGTTCACCAACGGCGCAGTGACCGGCAAAACCGGTTCCCTGACCGCACTGCCGATCATCGAAACCCAGGCTGGCGACGTTTCCGCGTTCGTTCCGACCAACGTGATTTCCATCACTGACGGTCAGATCTTCCTGGAATCGGCCATGTTCAACTCGGGCATCCGCCCAGCAGTGAACGCCGGTGTTTCGGTATCCCGTGTGGGTGGTGCCGCTCAGACCAAGATCATCAAGAAGCTCTCCGGTGGTATCCGTACCGCTCTGGCTCAGTACCGTGAACTGGCGGCATTCGCCCAGTTCGCTTCTGACCTGGACGAAGCGACCCGTAAGCAACTTGAGCATGGTCAGCGCGTTACCGAGCTGATGAAGCAGAAGCAATACGCACCAATGTCGATCGCTGACATGGCGCTGTCGCTGTATGCCGCTGAGCGTGGGTTCCTGACTGACATTGAAATCGCCAAGATCGGCAGCTTCGAACAAGCGCTGATTGCTTTCTTCAACCGCGATCACGCCGATTTGATGGCCAAGATCAACGTTAAAGGTGACTTCAATGACGAAATCGACGCTGGCATGAAAGCCGGTATCGAGAAGTTCAAGGCCACCCAAACCTGGTAAGCCGCAGCGGGAGCCGCGAGGCTCCCGCTTGCTAACCTGATAGGTGTTACATGGCAGGCGCAAAAGAGATTCGCAGTAAGATTGCGAGCATCAAAAGCACGCAAAAGATTACCAGCGCCATGGAAAAAGTGGCGGTCAGCAAAATGCGCAAGGCACAAATGCGCATGGCTGCTAGCCGTCCTTATGCGGAGCGTATCCGCCAGGTTATTGGGCATCTGGCCAACGCCAACCCGGAATACCGCCACCCGTTCATGATCGACCGCGCTATCAAGCGTGTCGGTTATGTCGTTGTGAGCAGTGACCGTGGTTTGTGCGGCGGCTTGAATACCAACCTGTTCAAGGCCCTGGTCAAGGACATGGCGGTAAACCGCGAAAACGGCGTCGAGATTGATCTCTGTGTCGTTGGTAGCAAGGGTGCGGCCTTTTTCCGTAACTTCGGCGGTAACGTCGTTGCAGCTATCAGCCACCTGGGTGAAGAGCCGTCGATCAATGATCTGATCGGCAGCGTCAAGGTGATGCTGGATGCCTACCTGGACGGCCGTATTGACCGCCTGTCCGTGGTGTCCAACAAGTTCATCAACACCATGACGCAACAGCCTACCGTGGAGCAGTTGATTCCATTGGTGGCGACCCCGGATCAGGATCTCAAGCACCACTGGGATTATCTGTACGAACCGGATGCCAAAGAGCTGCTTGATGGCTTGATGGTCCGTTACGTCGAGTCGCAGGTCTACCAGGCGGTGGTCGAGAACAACGCGGCTGAACAAGCTGCGCGGATGATCGCGATGAAGAACGCTACCGACAACGCCGGTGATTTGATCAGCGATTTGCAGCTGATCTACAACAAGGCGCGTCAGGCTGCGATCACCCAAGAGATCTCGGAAATCGTCGGCGGCGCTGCCGCGGTTTAACGGTTCAAATATTCAGAGGATCCAGCTATGAGTAGCGGACGTATCGTTCAAATCATCGGCGCCGTTATCGACGTGGAATTTCCACGCGACAGCGTACCGAGCATCTACAACGCTTTGAAAGTTAAAAGCGATGCCGGCACCACTCTGGAAGTTCAGCAACAGCTGGGCGACGGCGTGGTTCGTACCATTGCGATGGGTTCCACCGAGGGCTTGAAGCGCGGTCTGGAAGTTACCGATTCTGGCGCAGCCATTTCCGTACCGGTCGGTAAAGCGACCCTGGGCCGGATCATGGACGTCCTCGGTAACCCGATCGACGAAGCTGGCCCGATCGACACCGAAGAGCGCTGGGGCATTCACCGTCCAGCACCTTCGTTCGCTGAACAGGCAGGCGGCAACGACCTGCTGGAAACCGGCATCAAGGTTATCGACCTGGTTTGCCCGTTTGCCAAAGGCGGTAAAGTCGGTCTGTTCGGTGGTGCCGGTGTAGGCAAAACCGTAAACATGATGGAACTGATCCGTAACATCGCCATCGAGCACAGCGGTTATTCCGTGTTCGCTGGTGTGGGCGAGCGTACCCGTGAGGGTAACGACTTCTACCACGAGATGAAGGACTCCAACGTTCTGGACAAAGTGGCACTGGTTTACGGTCAGATGAACGAGCCGCCGGGTAACCGTCTGCGCGTAGCACTGACCGGCCTGACCATGGCCGAGAAGTTCCGTGACGAAGGTAACGACGTTCTGCTGTTCGTCGACAACATCTATCGTTACACCCTGGCCGGTACTGAAGTATCCGCACTGCTGGGCCGTATGCCTTCTGCAGTAGGTTACCAGCCGACTCTGGCTGAAGAGATGGGCGTTCTGCAAGAACGTATCACTTCGACCAAAGAAGGTTCGATCACCTCGATCCAAGCGGTATACGTACCTGCGGATGACTTGACCGACCCGTCGCCAGCGACCACCTTCGCCCACTTGGACGCCACCGTCGTTCTGTCCCGTGACATCGCCTCCCTGGGTATCTACCCAGCGGTAGATCCACTGGATTCGACTTCGCGCCAGCTGGATCCGAACGTAATCGGCCAGGACCACTACGACACCGCTCGCGGCGTTCAGTACGTTCTGCAACGTTACAAAGAGCTGAAGGACATCATCGCGATCCTGGGTATGGACGAGCTGTCGGAAGCCGACAAGCAGTTGGTAAACCGTGCTCGTAAGATCCAGCGCTTCTTGTCGCAGCCGTTCTTCGTGGCTGAAGTCTTCACCGGTGCCTCGGGTAAATACGTTTCCCTGAAAGACACCATTGCTGGCTTCAAAGGCATCCTCAACGGTGACTACGACCACCTGCCAGAACAAGCGTTCTACATGGTTGGCGGCATCGAAGAAGCGATCGAGAAAGCCAAGAAACTGTAATCCCGGCGCCCGGCAACGGGCGCTAATTTAGGTTGAGGCAATCAGATGGCTATGACAGTCCATTGCGATATCGTCAGCGCGGAAGGGGAAATCTTTTCCGGCCTGGTCGAGATGGTGATTGCGCACGGTGCACTGGGTGATCTTGGTATCGCTCTGGGTCACGCGCCGCTGATCACTAATCTCAAGCCGGGTCCGATCCGCCTGATCAAGCAAGGCGGGGAAGCCGAGGTGTTCTACATCTCCGGTGGTTTCCTCGAGGTTCAGCCGAACATGGTCAAGGTTCTTGCCGACACTGTGCAACGTGCTGCCGACCTGGATGAAGCCTCCGCTCAGCAAGCCGTTCAGGCTGCCGAGAAGGCATTGCATGAACGTGGCGCAGAGTTCGACTACGGAGCTGCGTCCGCACGTCTGGCCGAGGCTGCAGCTCAGCTGCGCACCGTCCAGCAGATCCGCAAGAAGTTTGGCGGTTAATCCGTCAGCCGCTTGTTGTGCGATTGATAAAAAAGGGTAGCCTCGGCTACCCTTTTTTCTATTCTGAATTCTACAAACCCGGTCGCAGTCGCTGACCACCCAGGATTGGTAGCCAGTCATGTCTCTCGAAATCGTTATCCTCGCGGCCGGTCAAGGCACTCGTATGCGTTCGGCTCTGCCGAAGGTGTTGCACCCGATTGCCGGCAATTCCATGTTGGGCCATGTTATCCACAGCGCCCGGCAACTTGATCCACAGCGCATCCATGTGGTCATCGGCCACGGAGCCGATGTGGTGCGTGAACGCCTGGCGGCCGACGATCTGAATTTCGTCTTGCAGGACAAACAACTGGGCACCGGTCACGCCACTGCTCAGGCGGTGCCGTTCATCACTGCCGAC
Organism: Pseudomonas sp. TH10; assembly: GCF_016651255.1. Lineage (GTDB taxonomy): Bacteria > Pseudomonadota > Gammaproteobacteria > Pseudomonadales > Pseudomonadaceae > Aquipseudomonas. The sequence goes on along the minus strand of NZ_JAEKEG010000003.1, from coordinate 19,510 downwards.
ACCGTGTTGATCCTTTACGGTGATGTGCCGCTGATCGAAGTCGAAACCCTGCAACGCCTGCTCAAACAGGTCGTTCCTGGTCAGATGGGCTTGCTCACCGTTGAACTGGACGATCCAACGGGCTACGGCCGCATCGTTCGTGACGCGCACGGTAAGGTCACCGCCATCGTTGAGCATAAAGATGCCAGCGAAGCGCAACGCGCAATCACTGAAGGCAACACCGGCATTCTCGCGGTACCGGCCAATCGTCTGGCCGACTGGATGAGCCGGCTGTCGAACAACAATGCTCAGGGCGAGTACTACCTGACCGACGTGATCGAAATGGCGGTCAACGATGGTCTGGTGGTGGCCACCGAGCAACCGCATGACGCGATGGAAGTGCAGGGCGCCAACGATCGCAAGCAACTCTCCGAGCTGGAGCGTCATTACCAGTTGCGCGCTGGCCGCCGTTTGATGGCCCAAGGCGTCACCCTGCGTGATCCGGCGCGCTTCGATGTGCGTGGCGAAGTGACCGTTGGTCGCGATGTGCTGATCGACATCAACGTGATTCTCGAGGGTAACGTTGTCATCGAGGACGACGTGGTGATCGGGCCGAACTGCGTAATCAAGGACAGCACGCTGCGTAAGGGGGTGGTGATCAAAGCCAATAGTCATATCGACGGCGCGATCATGGGTGAGGGCAGCGATGCCGGCCCGTTTGCGCGTCTGCGTCCGGGCACGGTGCTCGAAGCACGCGCGCATGTGGGTAACTTTGTTGAGCTGAAAAATGCCCACATGGGTGAAGGCGCCAAGGCTGGGCACCTGACGTATCTGGGCGATGCCGAAATCGGTGCGCGCACCAACATCGGCGCGGGCACTATCACCTGCAACTACGATGGCGCCAACAAGTGGAAAACCGTGTTGGGCGCGGACGTGTTCATTGGCTCCAACAATTCGTTGGTTGCGCCTGTGGATATCTCCGACGGCGCGACAACGGCGGCCGGTTCGACGATTACGCAGAATGTGGATAACGCACAGTTGGCGGTCGGCCGTGCGCGGCAGAAGAACATAGACGGCTGGAAGCGACCGGAGAAAATCAAGAAACCGTAAGTTATCCACAGTTCCCGTAGGAGCTGCCGAAGGCTGCGACCTTTTGATCTTGAAAAATCAACGGCAAACGATCGCAGCCTGCGTCAGCTCCTACGCGGTTATCCACAGAACTTTTTATCTCCACCCGCTTGACGAAGTTTAAGTAATAGGTTTTGATTGCTTTCGTTATCTTTCGAATCGAAACTTACCAAGTCATGTCAAAGCGCAATACCCCCAACGCCGTCACAACATCCTCGCCTTGCTCAACGTGCAGGGCGAAGTGAGTGTGGACGAATTGGCCAAGCGTTTCGAAACCTCGGAAGTTACGATTCGCAAGGATCTTGCCGCGCTTGAAAGCAATGGTCTCCTGCTGCGCCGTTACGGTGGAGCAATCACCATGCCTCAGGAACTGGTGGCCGACATTGGCCTGCCGGTTTCCAAATACAAGCAGGCCGTCGCCCGCGCCGCCGTCTCGCGAATTCGCGAGCATGCGCGAATCATCATCGACAGTGGCAGCACCACTGCGGCAATGATCCCGGAACTCGGACAACAACCGGGTCTGGTCGTGATGACCAACTCGCTGCATGTCGCCAGTGCTTTAAACGAACTGGAACACGAACCGGTGTTGTTGATGACCGGCGGCACTTGGGATCCGCATTCGGAATCCTTTCAGGGCCAGGTCGCCGAGCAAGTACTACGCTCTTACGACTTCGATCAGTTGTTCATCGGCGCCGATGGCATCGATCTGGTACGCGGCACCACGACCTTCAATGAATTGCTCGGTTTGAGCCGGGTCATGGCGGACGTGGCGCGGGAAGTCATCGTCATGGTCGAGGCCGACAAGATCGGCCGCAAGATTCCCAATCTGGAGCTGCCATGGAGCAGCGTCCATACCCTAATTACCGATGATCGCCTGCCTCTTGAGGCCCGCGATCAGATTCAGGCCCGCGGTATCAACTTGATTTGTGCGGCTGTCAGTCAGGAGAAATAAGCATGTGTGGAATTGTCGGCGCAGTTGCTGAACGTAACATCACCGCCATTTTGCTCGAAGGCCTCAAGCGCCTCGAGTACCGTGGCTATGACAGCGCGGGTGTGGCGGTTTACACCAACGAGGAAACCCTCGAGCGCATGCGTCGTCCGGGCAAGGTCAGTGAACTCGAAGCCGCATTGGCCGAGCATCCACTGGTCGGTCGTCTCGGCATTGCCCACACCCGCTGGGCCACCCACGGCGCGCCGTGCGAACGTAACGCCCACCCGCATTTCTCCGGCGACATCGCCGTGGTGCACAACGGCATCATCGAAAACCACGAAGCTTTGCGTGAACAACTGAAAGCGCTGGGTTACGTGTTCACGTCGGACACCGACACTGAAGTCATCGCCCACCTGCTCAACCACAAACTCAAGGATCAGCCAGACCTGACCGTCGCACTCAAAGCGACCGTCCAGGAACTGCACGGTGCCTACGGCTTGGCCGTGATCAACGCCAAGCAACCTGATCGTCTGGTTGCCGCCCGCAGTGGCAGCCCGTTGGTGATCGGCCTGGGTCTGGGCGAGAACTTCCTCGCGTCCGACCAACTGGCGTTGCGTCAGGTTACTGACCGCTTCATGTATTTGGAAGAGGGCGATATCGCCGAAATTCGCCGCGATAACGTGCAGATCTGGGATGTCGATGGCAAATCTGTCGAGCGCCAGACCGTGCAATACACCGACGGTGCGGAAGCCGCCGACAAAGGTGAATTCCGTCACTACATGCTCAAGGAAATCCACGAGCAACCGGCCGTTGTACAGCGCACCCTCGAAGGTCGCCTGAGCAACGATCAAGTGCTGGTTCAAGCCTTCGGCCCACAAGCCGCCGAGCTGTTCGCCAAAGTCCGTAACGTGCAGATCGTCGCCTGCGGCACCAGCTACCACGCCGGCATGGTCGCCCGTTACTGGCTGGAAGAACTGGCCGGCATTCCGTGCCAGGTCGAAGTCGCCAGCGAATTCCGCTACCGCAAAGTCGTGGTGCAGCCCGACACCCTGTTCGTGACCATCTCGCAGTCCGGCGAAACCGCCGACACCCTGGCCGCCCTGCGCAACGCCAAAGAGCTGGGCTTCCTCGCCAGCCTGGCGATCTGCAACGTCGGCATCAGCTCGCTGGTGCGTGAATCCGACCTGACCCTGCTGACCCAGGCCGGCCGCGAAATCGGCGTTGCTTCGACCAAAGCCTTCACCACGCAACTGGTTGGCCTGTTGTTGCTGACCCTGTCGCTTGGCCAGGTTCGCGGCACCTTGGCCAAAGGCGTAGAAGCCACATTGGTCGAAGAACTGCGTCGCCTGCCAACCCGCCTCGGCGAAGCGCTGGCGATGGACAGCACCGTGGAAAAAATCGCCGAACTGTTCGCCGAGAAAAACCACACCCTGTTCCTCGGTCGCGGTGCGCAGTTCCCGGTAGCGATGGAAGGTGCCTTGAAACTCAAGGAAATCTCCTACATCCACGCCGAAGCCTACCCGGCCGGCGAGTTGAAACACGGCCCACTGGCGCTTGTGGATAACGACATGCCAGTGGTCACCGTTGCGCCAAACAACGAGCTGCTGGAAAAGCTCAAGTCCAATCTGCAGGAAGTCCGCGCCCGTGGCGGCGAACTGATCGTCTTCGCCGACGAGAAAGCCGGGATGACCAACGGCGAAGGCACTCACGTGGTGCAGATGCCGCACATCCACGACATCCTCTCGCCGATCCTCTACACCATCCCGCTGCAGTTGCTGTCGTACTACGTTGCTGTGCTGAAAGGCACGGACGTGGATCAGCCGCGTAATTTGGCGAAGTCGGTGACCGTGGAATAAGTTATCCACAACCTGGTGAGAACTTAAGATCGCATCCATCGAGCTCTTGTAGGAGCTGCCGAAGGCTGCGATCTTTTGCTTTTAACAAAGAGCAAACCTTCCATGGATCGCTTCCAGGAAATGCAGGTATTCGCCGCCGTCGCCCAAGCCCAGGGCTTTTCGGCGGCAGCGCGGCATTTGGGTATGTCGGCAGCCAGCGTCACTCGCGCAGTCGCCGCGTTGGAGAAGCGCATCGGCACGCAGCTGCTCACGCGCACCACCCGCAGTGTCCATCTCACTGAGGCCGGTCAGCGTTTTCTGGAGGATTGCCGGAGGATTCTCGCCGAGGTGCAGGAAGCTGAGGATTCGGCGGCGGGCAGTCATGCCGAGCCGCGTGGGCAATTGACGGTGACGGCGCCGGTGCTGTTCGGCGATCTTTTTGTCACACCGATCATGGTGAGTTACCTGACGCGGTTTCCTGAAGTCAGCATCAACGCTTTACTGGTTGATCGAATCGTCAGCATGGTCGAGGAGGGTGTTGATGTCGCCGTGCGCATCGGCGAGCTGGCCGACAGTAATCACCATGCTATTGGGGTGGGTGAGGTTCGCCGGGTCATCTGTGCGTCGCCGTCCTTTCTCCAGGCTCACGGCCGCCCGGTGCACCCGCAGGATCTTGCCCAAGTGCCGGTCATTGCGACTTCCGCGACAGGGCTGCAACGCAATTGGCCATTCCTCGACGCCGGCAATTCGCTGAGCGTGCGTCTGGAACCGCGGCTGACGGTGACGGCTAATCAGGCCGCAATCAGTGCGGCTTGCCTGGGGCTGGGTCTCACTCGGGTGCTTTCCTACCAGGTGGCGAATCAGGTCAAAGCAGGTGAGCTGGAAGTTGTGCTCGCGGAGTTCGAACTGCCACCGCTGCCCATTCATGTCGTCTACCAGGGCGGCCGTAAGGCACCGGCGCGCATTCGCGGCTTCGTGGATTTTGCAGTCAATGAACTGCGCGAACATCCGTCCCTGCGTCGCTGAATTATTGCTCTCAGTGAAATAATGGATTGCGAATGCTGGTGATTCTATAGATCCGTGGATTGGTGGAGGATGGCTTTCCTCGGCGCTGAGCTCCTCATCTGCGCCCCAACTGCGGAGTTCACCATGCAAGCGATCAAACTCTATAACTTCCCGCGCTCCGGCCATGCACATCGCGCCGAGCTGATGCTGTCCCTGCTGCAGCTACCCACTGAGCTGATCTTCGTCGACCTGGCCAAGGGCGCGCACAAGCAGCCCGAGTACCTTGCCCTCAATCCTTTCGGGCAAGTGCCCGTACTGGATGATCAGGGAGTCATACTCGCCGATTCCAATGCGATTCTGGTTTACCTGGCGCACAAGTATGGCAACGGTCGCTGGTTGCCAACGGATCCTGTGGGAGCCGCCAGGGTGCAACGCTGGTTGTCGGTGGCTGCGGGCCAGATTGCTTTTGGTCCGGCTCGTGCTCGGCTGATCACAGTGTTCGGTGCGCCCTACAATGCCGAAGAAGCCATCACTCGCGCCCACGACCTGCTCAAGGTTATGGACCATGAATTGGCGGATACCCCATGGCTGGCCGGAACCGAACCTACGATCGCCGATGTCGCTGCCTACAGTTACATCGCCCATGCGCCTGAAGGCAATGTGTCACTCGAGGCTTACGCCAACGTGCGCGCCTGGCTGGCGCGTGTAGAAGCCTTGCCAGGGTTTGTGCCGATGCCGCGCACCGTCGCTGGTCTGCAAACCACTGCCTGATTCAGGGGAGATGCCGTTATGGAACGTTCACCGTGGCACGTCGGCGAAAGACAGTTGCAAGAGCATGTCGGAGTAGCCGAGCGCATGGAGGCATTCGGGCGCAGGGTGATTCGCCGCGAGATGCCGGATCAGCACCGCCAGTTTTATCAGCAACTGCCATTCATGCTGTACGGTGCGGTGGATGCAAACGGTGATCCGTGGGCCAGCGTGCTTGAAGGCGCGCCTGGATTTGCCCACTCGCCGCAGCCCGGTGTGTTGCAATTCGACAGCCTGCTGGGTGCCGATGACCCGGCGCAATTGACCCAAGGCGCCGCGATCGGACTCCTGGGCATCGAGCTGCACACCCGGCGCAGGAATCGTCTCAATGGCCATGTCGGCAACCTGACAGCCAAAGGCTTTGACGTCACGGTTGACCAGTCCTTCGGCAATTGCCCGCAGTACATTCAGTTGCGTCAGTTTCATACAGTCCCGCTGGCAGAACCTTCGTCGCGAATTGCTGAACGCCTGGGCGCGCTGGATTTCGCGGCCCAGGACATGATTACCCGTGCCGACACCTTCTTCGTCGCCAGTTATGTAGACATCGACGGCCAACGCGCGGTCGACGTATCGCACCGCGGTGGTCAGGCCGGATTCGTCCAGGTGCATGGCAATCGACTGACCATTCCGGATTTTGCCGGCAATCTGCACTTCAACACCTTGGGCAACCTGCTGGTCAATGCTCGGGCGGGCCTGTTGTTCATCGATTTCACTTCCGGCGATCTGCTGCATCTGGCGGGTCGCACTGAAATCATCCTCGATGGCCCACAGGTGGAAGCCTTTCAAGGTGCCGAACGGTTGTGGACCTTCGACGTAGAGCGCGTGGTGCGTCGCCCGGCAGCTCTGGCTCTGCGCTGGCGCTTCGACGGAGTCTCGCCCAACAGCCTGATGACCGGCACCTGGGAGCAGGCGGCTGCGCGGTTGCAGGCCCAGGCGTTGGGCGATCGCTGGCGGCCATTGCGAGTGGTGCGCATCGAAGCGCAAAGCCGCAACATTCGCTCGATTTATTTCGAACCAGCGGATGATGCAGGGTTACCGGTGTTCCAGGCCGGTCAGCATTTGCCGTTGCGATTTGATATCGGCGGTGAAAATCACATCCGCACCTACAGCCTGTCGAGTGCTCCCTCCGACGATTTTTTCCGTATCAGCGTGAAGCGCGAGGGATTGGTATCTTCGTTCCTGCACGATCAGCTCAAGGTCGGTGATGTTCTGGAAGCTCGTGCACCCCAGGGGCATTTCACCGTGGCGCCCCACGAGCGACGGCCGCTGGTGCTGCTGGCGGCGGGCGTTGGCATCACCCCGTTGCTCTCGATGTTGCGCGAGGTGGTGTACCAGGGCCTGCGCACCCGGCACATTCGTCCTACGTGGTTGTTCCAGAGTTCGCGCACGCTCGACGACCAGCCATTTCGCGCCGAGCTGGATCAACTCCTGGAAACGGCGGGAGATGCGGTAAGGGTGCTGCGCCTGCTCAGCCAGCCGGAAGAAGGATTACTGGAGGGAGAGGACTTTGATCTGAGCGGACGTATCAGCACGGCGTTGCTCAACAACATCCTTGAAGTGGAAGACTACGACCAGCCGGATTTTGTCCTGTGCGGCCCTGGAGGTTTCACTCAGGGTCTGTATGACAGCCTGCGGGAGCTGGACATTCGCGATGCGCAGATTCACGCGGAAACCTTTGGCCCTTCGACTCTCCGGCGTCAGCCTGACCCTGATGCCGTGGTGATCGAACAACCGCCGGCGGCGACTACCTCGGTGCCGGTGGTGTTTCAGCGATCGGCCAAGGAGGCCCGCTGGCAGCCCGACGGAGGCAGTTTGCTGGAGTTGGCGGAAAGTCGTGGTTTACGACCGGAATTCAGTTGCCGTGGCGGTTCATGCGGCACCTGCAAGACGCGCCTGTTGAGCGGCCAGGTGAGTTATCCACAGCCCCCGGCGGAGATTCCCGGTGAGGGGCAGGTGTTGATCTGCTGCGCGGTGCCGGCGAAGGGATCACAGCCTTTGGTGCTTGACCTGTAGGAGCTGTCTCGTGGAACGAGGCTGCGACCTTTTGAACCTGAAACCAACGTCAAAAGATCGCAGCCTCGTTGCACTCGACAGCTCCTACAGGGATCACAGGGATCACAGGTATTATAGGATTACAGGATCACAGGATCACAGGATCACAGGATCACAGGGATCTAGGATCACAGGGGTCACAGCGGACAAAGGGCCATGAACAACACGACAATCAGCCAGGTCATGCGTAAGCCAACGATTTCTCGGCCAAGAGCTCTTCATACAGCTCCGTCCACTTGCGGCCCATGTCGTCGGCTGTGAATAACTGCCGATAACGGGCTTCAGCCTTCGCGCCCATCGCTGCGGCGCGCACTGGGTCTTCCCACAGCGTGCGCATTGCCTCGCGAAAGGCCTGTGGATGACTGGGCGGCACCACCAATCCGGTTTCATTGTGGATATTGATATAGCTGGTGCCGGTGCCGATCTCGCTGGAGATCATCGGTTTGCCGTACATCGCACCTTCGAGCAGGGAAATACCGAACGCTTCCGAGCGCAGGTGTGACGGAAAGACCACCGCGTAACTGAGCTCCAGCAGGGCGACCTTGTCCTCGTCGCCGAGGAAGCCGAGGAAGTGCAGGTTGTGCAGACCCAAGGTCTGGGCCTGAGCATGCAGCTCTTTCTCCAGAGGACCGGCGCCCACGATCACTACCGGATAATTGAGCCCCTGCATGGCGTCGAGCAGGATATGCAGGCCCTTGTAATAACGCATCACTCCAACAAACAGGAAAAACTTGTCGCCCAACTGCTGGCGCCAGCGTTCGGTACGCGATGCGTCAGGCTGCGGATAACCTGACTTGTCGAGCCCGTAGGTAATGACCCTGGTCTTCTCGCGATAATCCTTCAATACATCACTGGTGTGAAAATAGTTGGGCGAGGCCGCGACGATGCGGTCGGCGCTGTCGAGGAATCGACGCATCAAGGGCCGATAAAGTTTGAGCAGATGACGCTGGCGAATGATGTCCGAGTGATAGCTGACCACGCAGGGTTTCTTGGTGGCCGTGCAGAAGTGCACCAGATCCATGAACGGCCAGGGGAAGTGATAATTGACCACGTCGGCTTCGGCTGCCAGCTCGCGAAACTGCTTGAAGACGCTGTAGGAAAAGCCCGTAGAGGCCAGCTGAAAATCCATCCTGGCCTGATGAACCTGATGTTCGCGGATCTGCAACACGCCTGGCGCCGGATTGTTGCTCAGCGTCAGCACCGTGCTCTCGACACCGTGACGGGCGCCGCTTTCGCTCATCTGGAAGATGACTTGTTCGATGCCACCCATGGAGTCGGGCAAATAGGTTTTATAAAAGTGCAGAACTCGCATATCAATCTCCCATAGCCTGGCGGTAGGCGCGGGCCGTGACCTTCGCGCAACGCTCCCAGGAAAAAAGCTTGGCTCGATGCAACCCCGCCGCACGGCAGGCCTGCCAATGCGTCGGGTCTTCGATCAGCCGGGTCATCGCATCACGCAAGGAGTCGGGATCGTCCGGTTGAATGTAATTGCCGGCGTCGGCGGCAACTTCGGGCATGGCCGAGGCACTGGTGAGTATCACTGGGGTACCACTGGCCATGGCTTCCAGTACCGGCAGGCCAAACCCTTCGTACAGGGAAGGGAAGACCAGCGCCCGGGCGCCGGCCAGCAGTTGGGCCAGGTCCTCATCAGGCAGATACCCCAGCAGACACACATGACCGGCGGCAAGGGCTGAGCGCAACTCGTCGTTGAACTGCTCGCGCTGCCAGCCTGCCATGCCGGCAATCAGCAGCGGAAAACGCTGGCGCACGGCTTCGGGCAGTCGGGCATGGGCGCGCAGTGCCAGAGTCAGGTTCTTGCGCGGTTCGAGGGTGCCGACGCACAGGAAATACTCCCGGGCGTCGACCCCGTGAGTTTTGAGCACTTTATCGATGGACTCGTCCGACCTGGGATGGAATCGCGCGGCCACACCAAGCGGCGCAACGACAAAACGCTCGGCTGGCAGTGCGAAATAGTCCTGTGCCTCGTCGGCAATGCATTGTGAGTCCGTCAGAATCAGGCGTGCCTGCTGTACGCCATCGGCCAGGCGCCGCTCGATCTCCCGCAAGCGTGCAGCCGGCTGGGTTTCGGGATAGTGCAGATGTGTCAGGTCGTGCAGGGTGATAACCGTCGGGCCATCGAACGACAACGGCCACAAGCTCGGCTCGTGATACAAATCGATACTCTTGGAATGACGCTGGTCGAACCGTTTCTGCTCCAGCCAGCGCCTTGCCTGATAGGCCCCGGGGATTTGTCGCAACAATGGCGTCAGGCGCGAGTAACCGGGCATTGCGGCTTCGGGAAGCGCCGAACTCCAGCCCCAGCCATGGAACAATGCCAAATCGACGTCCGGCTCCTGGGCGAGGGCGTTTACCAGTTCGGCGACGTAATGCCCGATACCGGTTCTCGGCGCCTGGAGAATGCGTGCGTTAAGGGCAATGCGCATGTTGGCTCTCAGGCACTTTTGCCACGTTGTGCAGGTTGCGCTCGATGCGCTCCACCAGTTGCGCGCTCGCTTCACGCCAGGACAGCCAGCGCCAGCCTCCAAGGTCGAGCGTTGCCGGGAACACGCCAGTGGTTTCCATGCCGATTATCAGGTCGGCCAGGCTCTGCGGCTTGTCGAGGTCGAAATAGGCCATGTAATCGCCGCCAATTTCGCGAAACACCGGTATGTCGCTGGCCATAGCCGGCAGCCCGCGCTGCATGGCTTCCACCAGCGGCAAGCCAAACCCTTCGACGTAAGAAGGGAAGACGAGCGAAGTGGCGTGGGAGTAAGCATGCTCCAGGCTTCTGTCCGACAGGTCGTTGAACATGAACAACCGTTTGTTCAATTCGGGATGGCGGCGGATACGCTCGACCAGTGCATCGCACTTCCAGCCAATCTTGCCGACGATGCACAACCGGGCCAGCGACCCAACCGCCCAGGCGCGCTCGAACGCATCCAGCAGGTAAGCGTGGTTCTTGCGCGGTTCGATGGTGCTGACCATCAGAAACACCGGCTGCGGCTTTTTGAACATGTCCAGCAGGCCTTGATCGACGGATGAGCGGGCGTCGCTCAAGTCCAGTTCCGAGCCCAGGTGGAAATAGTCGAACCAGCGTTGTGCCACCTGTTCAGTGCCAACCCGGCGCACCATCTCCTGTCGGACCTGATCGCGAATAGTCGTGGAAATCGCCACGTAGCCATCGGCGGTGCGGGCGATCCAGTCGAACCACTCATTGAACACTTTCACCAGGCCCGCGTCGCAGAACTGCGGATGAGTCAGGGGAATCAGGTCGTAGATCACCGACACAATGCCGACACCGTCACGCTTTAGCTGCTCGGCCAGGGGAAAGAAGTTGGCATGCCAGGACGAGTCCAGCAACACCAGTTGGTCTCCGGCCCGATGCTGCAACGGCACACAACGCTCAGGCACCTTCTGATCTTTGAGCACCCGGTCGAGCACGCGCATTGGCAGGCTCAGGCAGGCGAACGCGGCAAGGCGGCACCCCACGTAAAGTACGCGGCGGGCGAACTTCGACTCGCTGAAAGGGCGACGTCGCTCCAGGGTGCGGTGGCGCAGCCAGAACAGGTTGGCCATCTGTTCGAGCTTCACCCGCAGGCTCATCAGGTCGTGTTTCGGCGTCTCCAGCGGCGCCAGGCTCTTCACCTCGAACAACGCGCCGTTGACCATCACCACGGGAATGCATTCACGGGTGGAATTTGCCGCCGGTAGCTGCTGGATGACGTTGCGCACCACCCGCTGAATGCCTGAGTTGGCGTGAGGATGTTCAAAAACGTAGGTGCATTCCACCAGCAGTCGGGTCATCGCAATTCCTCTGGGTCGGCCACTTCGATAGTGCTCTCGCTGGAGCGGGTAATGCTGGTTTGGGCCTCGAGCCACGAACAGCCGACGAAGTCTTCCCGACGGTTGTTGATCACGTGAAAGACCAGCCCGTAGTCGCGCCACTCGAAGTTGCGGTCCAGGTGCGAGTCCAGGCGCGAGAGGCTCAGGGCCACCGAGTAATTACCCTTGCCCAGGCGCATGTCGAAACCGAATCGGTAAGTGACGCGTTCGCCGGCGCTCAGGTCGGTGAGGGCCTTGTCGATGCGGTGGGTGTTGATCCCGTACATCATCTGACCCAAGCGATCCTTGAGGATAAAGCCCAGCACCAGCCGTTCGATGTCCTTGCGCACTTCGACCTGGACTTCGAGCACCACCGACTGGCCGACTTCGGCGGCGTCGATGCTCTGATCATTTTCATCAAGCAGGCGCACGCCGAGAATCGCCGCTTCACCGGTGCCGGACACCGTTTGCACTTCGCCGCCGGCGAGCATTTCCTGGCGCACGATCTGGCCTTCGCGTTCGGCCATCAAGGCGTTGTAATAATCGAGCACGACCTCGGGCTTGTCGTACATGGCCATGCGGCCATCCTTGAGCAGGATCGCCGAGTCGCAGATCGACTGTATCGCCGAGCGGTCGTGGGACACGATCAGCAAGGTAGTGCCGGATTTGCGGAAGCTGCGGATGCGTTCGAAGCTCTTGTGCTGGAAGTAGGCATCACCCACCGACAACGCTTCGTCGACGATAAGAATGTCCGGGCGCCGAGCCGTGGCGACACTGAACGCCAGGCGCATCTGCATGCCACTGGAATAGGTGCGTACCGGATGGTCGATGGCCTCACCGATCTCGGCGAAGTGTTCGATTTCCGGCATCAGCGCCTCAATTTCCTCGACCTGCATGCCGAGCAGTTGGCCCGCCATGAAGGTGTTCTGGCGCCCGGTGAAATCCGGGTGGAAACCCATGCCCAGCTCCAGCAGCGCGGCGACTCGACCTTGCAGCTTGATCTCGCCACAGGTGGCCTGGGTGGTGCCGGTGATCATCTTCAACAAGGTACTTTTGCCAGCGCCGTTGACCCCGACAATGCCAACGGCTTCGCCGGGCTGGATCTCGAAGTCGACACCCTGCAGCACCCAGTGCAGGTGATGGCGGGTAGGGGAGAACGGCACCAGCCATTCGAATAGCCGGCTCCAGCGATTCGGGTATTGCTTATAGGCCTTGCCCAGGCCACTGACGCGTATATGTCCCATCAGAGCTCATCCACCATTTCACCAACACGCTGGCGGAAAAGCCGCAGCCCCATCACGCAGAACAACAGCCCGATCACCACCAGCGGGAGCAGCGAGCTCCAGTTAGGCCATTGGTTGTAGAGGAACAGGTTCTGGTAACTGTTCATCAACGCTGTCATCGGGTTCAGCTCGATAACGCGCTGGATGCCCGGCGGCAGGATCGACAGCGGGTACACGATCGGTGTCAGCCAGAACCAGAATTGCAGGCAGATGCCAAATAGCTGACCGACATCGCGGAAGAACACGTTCAAGACGCCGAGCACCATGCCCAGCCCGGCGCAGAACATCATTTGCACCGCGATCAAGGGAATCAGCGCCAGCAGCGCCATGCCCGGCCAGCGTCCGGTGACCAGCAGAAAGCCCAGAAACAGCGCGATGATGATCGCGAAGTTGATCGCGGCATTGCACAGCACGATGACCGGCAGGCAGATCCGCGGGAAGCTGATTTTCTTCAGCAGGTTGGCGTTTTCCAGAAACATGTTCTGGCTGCGCAAGGTGATTTCCGAGAACAACCCCCACGCCAGCAACCCGGCGCAGAGGTAAACGCTGTAGGCCATGCTGTCGTCTACGCCCGGTAACCGGGCGCGCATGATGGTGGAGAAGATGACCGTGTAGACCACGATCATCGACAGCGGGTTGAGCACGGTCCACAAGGCCCCAAACAGCGAATTGCGATAACGCGCCTGAAACTCTCTTTTGACGCTGCCGAGGATAAAACCCCGGTAACTCCACAACGATTGGTAAAGATTACGCAGCATTCAAACCGTCCTGCCGTAGTGGTCTTCGAAGCGAACGATGTCGTCCTCTCCCAGGTATTCGCCGCTTTGCACTTCGATGATCACCAGATCGATCACCCCGGGGTTTTCCAGGCGATGCTTGTGGCCGGCGGCGATGAAGGTCGATTCGTTCTTGGCCACCAGTGTCGTGCCGGTGCCATTGTTGGTGACCTTGGCCATGCCTTCGACCACCACCCAGTGTTCGTTGCGGTGGTGGTGCATCTGCAGGGACAACTTGGCACCAGGCTTGACCACGATGCGTTTGATCTTGAAGCGTGGACCTTCCTCGAGAACCGTGTAAGTCCCCCAAGGGCGGCTGACGGTGCGATGCAGTCGATAGGCTTCGTGGGATTTGTCCTTGAGTTGCTTGGCCACCCGGCGCACATCCTGCGCACGGTCGGCGTGGGCCACCAGCACGGCGTCGGCGGTGTCGACGATGATCAGGTTATCCACACCGACGGTGGCCACCAGCCGGCCCTCGCTCTGCACAAAGTTGCTGTGGCTGTCGATGAAGATCGCTTCGCCGCTGGCGCGGTTGTTGTCGGCATCGGCCGGGACCAGTGCCGCGACAGCGCCCCAGGAGCCGATATCGCTCCAGTCGAAACCGGCCGGCACGACGACGACTTTTTCCGAACGCTCCATCAACGCGTAGTCGATGGAGATGTCGGTGATCTCTGCGAACAGCGCCGGCGACAGTTCTTGTTGCAGGCAGCCGACGGTTTCGATTGGCGCACTGGCGGCCATGCAGGTCCTGGCCTGTTCCAGCAGTGTAGGGGCGTGGGTTTCCAATTCCGCCAGGACAGTGGCGACCGAGAAGCAGAACATCCCTGAATTCCACAGGAAGTTGCCGCTTTCAAGGTAATGAGTAGCGGTCTGCAGGTCGGGTTTTTCAACGAAACGCTGCACACGGGCGGCGCCATTTTCGTCCAGCGGTGCGCCGGTCTCGATGTAGCCAAACCCAGTTTCCGGTGCCGTCGGCACCACTCCGAAGGTCACCAGGTGACCGGACCGGGCCAGAGCCACCGCATGTTCGACAGCTTGTTTCAGGGCTTCTTCGTTGACGATCAGGTGATCGGCGGGCATGACCAGCATGATCGCCTCGTCACCATGCAGTGCCTGCAGCGAGAGGGCGGCCGCCGCGATTGCCGGAGCGGTATTGCGCCCGGTCGGCTCCAGCAGAAAGTGCCCGCGATGCCTGCCCAGTTGTGCGTCCTGATAGTGATCCTTGCTCTGGAAGTAGTACTCGCGGTTGGTCACCGTGACAATGTCGCCCCAGCCGTCCAGCAGCGCGGCGGCACGACGATAGGTCTTGCCGAGTAACGACTGGCCGTCCGGCAACATCATGAAGGGTTTCGGCTGGCCTTCTCGCGATACCGGCCACAACCGCGTACCAGCACCACCGGAAAGAATCACGGGAATCAGCATTGGCCTACTCCTTGGCGACGCGTTTCATGTCCGCATCCATCATCATGCGGATCAAGGTATCCAGGTCGGTTTTCGGTTTCCAGCCCAGCACACGCTGGGCCTTGGCCGGGTTGCCGAGCAGCACTTCGACTTCGGCCGGGCGGAAGAATGCCGGGTCGATCTTCACGAAGTCACGGTAGTTCAGGTCGACGTGTTCGAAGGCAATCCGGCACATTTCGCGCACCGTGGTGGTTACCCCCGTGGCGACCACGAAGTCATCGGGTTTGTCCTGTTGCAGCATCAGCCACATGGCTTCGACGTAATCGCCGGCAAATCCCCAGTCACGTTTGGCGTCGATGTTGCCCAAGGCCAGCTCCTGCTGTTTGCCCTGCTTGATGCGTGCGGCGGCGTCGGTGACTTTGCGGGTGACGAATTCGATGCCGCGCAGCGGTGATTCGTGGTTGAAAAGGATGCCGCTGCTGGCGTGCAGGTTGAAGCTTTCGCGGTAGTTGACGGTGATCCAGTGGCCGTACAGCTTCGCCACGCCGTAAGGGCTGCGCGGGTAGAACGGAGTGTTCTCGTCCTGCTGCTCGGCCTGGATCAGGCCAAACATTTCGCTGGTCGAGGCCTGATAGAAGCGCGTGTGCGGGCTGAACTGGCGGATCGCTTCGAGCAGATGGGTAACGCCCAGGCCGTCGACGATGCCGGTGGTCACCGGTTGATCCCACGAGGCGGCGACAAAGCTTTGCGCGGCGAGGTTATAGACCTCGTCCGGCGCCGACTTGATGACCGCACGCTGTACCGAGCAGGCATCGGCCATGTCTCCGTCCAGATAGACGATGTCGGCTTCGACGCCCATCTCGCGCAGGCGCCAGCGCGAATCGCTGCTGCGCCGTGCGACGAGGCCGTGAACCTTGTAGCCCTTGTCGAGCAACAACTTGGCCAGATACGCGCCGTCCTGGCCGGTGATCCCTGTGATCAGTGCACTTTTTGTCATTCTTGTCGTACTCGCGTCTCCCAGTCGGACAGGATCGCCCGCAGGGATTGTTGTGTTGTGATTTGCGGCGTCCATCCTGTGGTCTGGGTCAGCCTGGCGTGGCTGCCGCATACCCGTCGCTGATCCGCGCGGCGCATTCTGGCGGGGTCTTGAACCAGTTGCAGGTCGACTTGCGCGAGGTCACCCAGCTGTTCGATCAGGCTGCGAATGCTCTGCTCGCGCCCCGAGCACACGTTGTAGACCTGCCCGGGCGTACCTTTTTCCAGCAAGGCCAGGTAAGCGGAGATCACGTCGCTCACGTCGAGGAAGTCGCGCGTGACGTCGATGTCACCGACTTCCAGTTGCGGCGCTTGCAGGCCTTGTTTGATCCGATTGATCTGGCGGGCGGCGCTGGCGATGACAAAATTTTCTTTCTGGCCAGTGCCGATGTGGTTGAACGGGCGGGCGACCAGTACCGGCCAGCCTTCGCTCAAACCCCATTGCAGACTCAGGAACTCTGCCGACAGTTTGCTCACGGCATACGGATTGCGCGGGCAGGGCGGTTGCAGTTCGGTGATGGGCAAATGCTCTTCGCTGACCTGGCCGTAGACGTCGCCGGAGCTGACGTACAGGAACGTGCCGGTGAAGCCGCGAGCCTTGAGGGCTTGCAGCAGGTTCAGCGTACCGAGCAGGTTGATATTCAGTGTGCGCGCCGGATCACGGAACGCTTCGGGTACGAAGGTCTGTCCGGCCAGGTGAATGACCGCATCCGGCAGCTCCGGCCACAGGCCTTCAAGGCTCTGCGGGTCTGCGAGATCATAGCGGGCAGGGACGGTCAGCAGCTCCCACTGCGCGGAATCAGCCAGCAGGCGGGATTGGATGTGTTGTCCCACGAATCCACTGAGGCCCGTGACGAACAGACGCTTTTTCAAACAGCGACCCCTTGGTCTTGAACTTGCGCCACTTTCCCACAGGCTTTGAGGGAAGGTCTGTCAGACCGGAAGAAAACCGGCTGAAAGACAGGCGAAGTCAGTTGTTGTATTTGTTTGTTGCCAATCTGTGCCAATTGCTCGGCAATTTCAACAGGCCAAACCGTGACTGGTCAGTTCTCGTTAGCGTAGTCCGATTTATTCTCGCCGGGCGGTTCACGAACCCTCAACGGATGTGTTTAGAATGCGCCTTGTCACGATGACTCAAGGTTCGGCAGCGCCGCTGTGAAACTGCGAGGAACTGACCATTAAAACAAGAACGAAGACGGGCACGAAGACGATGGACGAGGGCTGGCAAATGCTGCCCCGATCCTTGGCTTCTCCGTCACACAGTGAGGTTGCCGGGATGGCAGCTTCATCGTGGGATGCCATGAATTTCATTCTTTACTCGGACGTCAACGACTGCTCCATCAGCCAGAGTCTCGGGCGTCCCGAATACAGTTATTACTTCGTGCTCAAGGCTTATCGCCCGGTGCTGGAAAGCCTTGGGCGGGTGCACGTGGTTTCGTCTGCGGCCGACGTTGATCCGCTGTATCGGCAGTTGCAGCAAGCGGGGCAGGATAGCCTGTTCATTTCGTTTGCACCGCCGCACAAGACCCCGACCGATGTTCAATGCCCGATGGTGTGTGTGGTTGCCTGGGAATTCGACACCATTCCCGCCGAGTACTGGGACAACGATCCGCGCCAGGACTGGAGCCAGACACTGGCGCGCCTGGGTCGGGTGATTACCTTGTCCACCCACACTGCCGAAGCCATCCGCCGAACCCTGGGTGCCGATTTTCCAGTGCTCGTATTGCCGACGCCTTTGTGGGAACGCTTTGCCGAGGTGCGCCAGCAGTATCCTGGCACTCCGGTGAACCCGGGAACCACACTGCAGATCAAGGGCTGCATACTCGACAGCCATGTGATGGGCTTGTCCGCCGATGGCCTGCTTGGACCGCAGATTGTAGAGTCAGTGGCGCAGATCGAGCCTGAGCCGGAAGAAGTAGTACCGGAGCCGCCACCGCCACCGCAATTGACCATCCGCCGCCGCGCATTTATTACCCGGCACTACGTGCGTGAAGTCTACCGGGCACTCAAGCACAACCTGCTGCTGTGGTATCGCGAAGCCGCGCGCGATCTGGTGCCGGACGCCGTTCGCCCCTGGCTCGCAAGGCTTCGCAAGCAGGCACTGCCAGTGCAACCACTGCCAGTTGCACCCGAGGTTGCCGAGCCAGTCGAACCAGTCGAACCGGCGCCATCCGCTTTGCCCGATACCACCACGACGGTATCCATCGATGTCAGTGGTGTGGTGTATGTCAGCGTGTTCAACCCCGATGACGGGCGCAAGAACTGGCACCATCTGATCACCGCATTTTGCTGGGCATTGCGCGATGCACCAGACGCTACGCTCGTACTGAAGATGACCCAGAACGACCTCTCGACCTATTACGTCGAACTCATGACCTTGCTCTCGCAACTGTCACCATTCGCCTGTCGAGTGGTGGTCATGCATGGTTATCTGCAGGATGAAGAATTTGCGCGGTTGTACGGGGCGGCGAGTTTCTACGTCAACGCATCTCGCTGCGAAGGCCTGTGCTTGCCGCTGATGGAATTCATGTCGTGCGCCCGGCCCGTTATCGCCCCGGACCACACCGCAATGCGAGACTACATCGACGAACGCGTGGCCTTTGTTGTGAAGTCCAGTCGCGAGCCGACGATCTGGCCGGAAGACGCGCGCATCCTCTACCGGACCCTGCGCCATCGTCCGGATTGGGGCTCGTTGAAAACCGCTTATGCACAGAGTTACGCCATGGCCAAAGACCAGCCGCAGACCTGGCATGCCATGGCCGACGCCGCCAGCGAGCGAATGCGCGACTACTGCAGTTTTACGCCAGTGCAGCAGCGCCTGGCGCAGTTCTTCGGGCAGGCCCCGGTCATCGCCGTGGCGCCAGCGGCCGCCAAGACGGGGACAGCAGCATGCTGATCATCATTCATTCGGAAACCAACAAGAGCAACATCCAGCAGAACCTGGGCCGGCCCGAGTACAGCTACTACTTCGTGCTCAAGGAGTTTCGCCCGGTGCTGGAACGACTGGGCCAGGTGATCGAGGTCAGCGACCCTGACGAGTTAGTCGACCGCCTGTATCAAGATTGCCAGAGCAGGGGAGAGGATTGTGTGTTCCTGTCCTTCTCACCACCGCACCGCACACCCATCCGCTATGCCTGCCCGACCATTGCAGTGTTCGCCTGGGAGTTCAGCACCATCCCCACTGAAAGCTGGCATGGGGAACCGCGGCATGACTGGCGGGTGGTACTGGCGGCCAGCGGCATGGCGATCACTCATTCGAGCTTCACCGTAAAGGCCGTTCGCGATGTGATGGGGCCCGAGTATCCGATCAGCGCGATTCCGGCGCCGGTCTGGGATCGCTTTGCCGCGCGTGGCGAGCACTTGCTCAAGCGCCCGGTCGCTGAAGGGATTCGCCTGAACCTGCGCGGCCTGATGATCGACAGTCGTACCGCAGATCTGCGCCCTTACGGACCG
>NZ_JAEKEG010000002.1 GCF_016651255.1 Pseudomonas sp. TH10 | reverse complement strand
GAATGGTCCCCGGTGGTCACAGTGCCCGGCCACTGGAAACCCCTGGCGCCGCTAACCGCACAGGTTCATCAATGTGTGGGCGCCTGCGCGGTGCACGCCCACAGCCATGAGCGGGCGCGGCTGTCCTCGGCTCCGGTCAGTGATTTCCAGGGCTTCTGGGGAGCGTTCGGGTGTTCGTGTTTTGCATTCTAAGCGACGTTCCAGGCCCCCGTGCATGTGCGGCGTGCACTGGGGGCGCCTGGCTTGAGAACACAGTTGCTACAATGCCTGCACCTCCCGCACCGGCCGCCCCATGGACATCGACCTCGCCCGCACCTTCCTCGAAATTGTTCGTCACGGCAGCCTCGCCGCCGCAGCGCAGAAGCTGCATGTTACCCAGACCGCCATCACTGCACGGGTACAAAAACTCGAAAGCCAGCTCGGCAGCACGCTGTTTGTGCGCAATCGCGCCGGCGCCCGCCTGACGCCCAACGGCGAGGCCTTTGTGGTGTACGCCAACCAGCTGGTGCAGACCTGGGAAGCGGCGCGCCGGGATTTGCCGCTGCCCGAGGGTTATCACAATGTCCTGCACATTGGTGGAGAGGTCAGCCTGTGTAACCCGCTGATGCTCGGCTGGGCCGGCGAACTGCGGAAGGGGATTCCCGGCCATGCGCTGCGCATGGAAGTTCGCGATGGCGAACATTTGTTGCGCCAGCTGGAGCTCGGGCTACTGGACGCGGCCCTGGTGTTTCACCCCGAGTACTGGCCGCGCCTGCAAGTTGAGCAGGTACTGGAAGAAAAACTCATCCTGGTGCGCTTGGTGGCCAAACCCGAGCCCTACGTCTATATCGACTGGGGTCCGGACTTCCGCCGCCAGCACGACGCGGCGCTGCCAGAAAATGCCCGGGCGGCGCTGAGCTTCAACCTCGGCCCGCTCGGCCTGCAATACATTCTCGAACACGGTGGCAGCGGCTATTTCCGCACTCGAGTGGTCCAGAGCTACCTGGAGAGTGGCGTCATGGAAATAGTGCCCAAGGCCCCGGAGTTCAACTACCCGACCTATCTGGTCTATTCCCGCGACCGCGATTCGGCGACGCTGCAACAGGCATTCGATCTGCTACGCGAAGTCATCAAGCGCGATGGTGACTGGTCACAGCGCTGGGACCCGCTGATCTGAGCACGCGCTGCACCGGAGCATGGCATTTGTGCCATCGAGATCAATCCGGCCAGACGCCTGGAATCGGCTAATCTGCTGGGGTGACCATCATCCGGGGTGAACGCAGTGAGGCAGACCACCGAGGCATTTCGCAGCCGCTACCGTGCGGCCATCCATCCGCTGTACAACCCGTGGCTGCATGGCGCGTTCGTGCTGCTGTTCGGCGTGCTGGCCATGGGTGCATTCTGGAGCAGCGTGCAACAGGTGCGACCGCTGGAGTGGTTGACGGTGCCGTTGACCCTGCTGCTGTTCAACTTCGGCGTGTACATGG
The DNA here is from genome assembly GCF_016651255.1 of Pseudomonas sp. TH10. Classification (GTDB taxonomy): domain Bacteria; phylum Pseudomonadota; class Gammaproteobacteria; order Pseudomonadales; family Pseudomonadaceae; genus Aquipseudomonas. Next base: position 64,002 of record NZ_JAEKEG010000002.1, on the reverse strand, counting down.
TCCATCGCCATCTCGGCCACCACAAAAAAACCTTCGCGAAAATGTTCTACGCCCGCCACGCGGGTGATCATCACAGCTTCTTCACTCCCGGCCACATGACCTTCGACAGCGCCCGCGACTGGCGAGTGATTCTGTTCCCGGCGTGGCTGATCGTGATTCATACACTGGTCATCACCCTGCCCTTGTGGTGGTTGTTCGCGCAGCTGAACAGCAACGTTGCCGGGCTGTTCGGCGGCTGCATGGTGCTCGGTTATCTGGCATACGAAGTGTTTCATGCCTTTGAGCATTTGCCCCCGAGCAATCCATTGACGCGCCTGCCGTGGATTCGCCAGATGCGCCGACTGCACGAATTGCATCACCGTCGCGAGCGTATGCAAGAGCGCAACTTCAACATCGTTTTGCCACTGATGGATTACCTGTTCGGCACCCTCTACTGGGAGCCGGAACACCTCACCACGCCCCAGACGAGTAGGCCCATGACCCGCATGCAGCATCAAGTCGACATCGCCGCAAACCCGATTGAGGTGCTCGCCTACGCCAGCGCCGCAACCCGCTGGCCGGAGTGGCACCCGTCGTCCCTGACAGTCGACGGACAGGCCGGCCCGCTGCATGCAGGGTCACGCTTCGAAGAAGACATTCGCGCCGGAGGCCGTGAAGGTCACCTGAGCTGGGTGGTCGAGGAATACTTGCCGGGACGGCGCTGGATTGCCCGCGCCCAGGGCGATAACGGCCTGTCGCTGCTGCTGACCTATGAGTGCGCGGCCCAGGGCAATGGCACACGGTTTATCCGCACCCTGGACTATCAGTTCGAGAGCCTGGCGATGCGCCTGGCCAATCATCTTCTGCTCAAGCGCCGCATTGACCGCGAGTCTGCGCAATCCATGCTGGCCTTGCGCACAATGGCGCAACAGCACCTGGCCCCCACGGGAGCGACTGCGTGAGTCGATCCATAAGGTTTCGTCATGTCGTATTGCTGGTGCTGGTGGTTATTGCGGCGTTCCTGTTGTTGATGCCCACCAAGGTGCAACCGGTGGCCTGGAACCCGCCACCGGCGCCTTCGCTCACCAGTGGGGTCTACGCAGACAATCAGCGCCTCAAAGACGTTGAGCCCGTGGGTGCCGGCCACCTGGAAGGCCCGGAGGCCTTGCTGCTCGAAGACAGTGCGCTGATCACCGGGCTGCACGACGGTCGGTTGATCCGTACCAGCCTCGACGGCAAGTTCACCCAGGTCCTGGCAGACACTGGAGGCCGGCCATTGGGCCTGGCGCGACATCCCAACGGTTTGCTGGTGATTGCCGACGGGGTCAAGGGCTTGTTATCCCTGGATGCCCAGGGGCGCCTGATTCCATTGGTCACTGAGGCCAAGGGTGTGCCCTTGGGTTTTACCGACGACGTGGCCATCGACAAGTCCGGGCACTATGCCTATTTCAGCGACGCTTCCAGCCGGTTCGGTTATGGCAGCGATGGCGATGCCATCATCGAGCATGGCGGCGACGGGCGCTTGCTGCGCTACGACTTCCAGACCGGCAAGACCGCCGTGCTACTGGACAAGCTGGAGTTCGCCAACGGCGTAGCGCTGGGCCCGGACGAGAGCTTTGTGCTGGTCAACGAAACGGGCGCCTATCGCATCAGCCGCTACTGGTTGAGCGGTCCGAAAGCGGGCACTCATGATGTGTTTATCGACAACCTGCCAGGTATGCCCGACAACCTGTCGTTCAACGGCGAAAACCGTTTCTGGGTGGCGCTCTACGCCCCGCGTAACGCCCTGCTGGATGCCACGGCGCCGCACCCCTTCGTGCGAAAAATGATTGCCCGGGCCATGAGCGTGCTGCCAAAGCCAGTAGAAAAGCGCGGGTTTGCTCTGGGTCTGGATGTGCAAGGACAGGTGATCGCCAATCTGCAGGACGGGAGTCGCGACAATTATTCGCCGATCACCACCGTGCGCGAATATGGCGAGTGGTTGTATTTTGGTTCGCTGAAGGCCGATCACATGGTGCGGTTGCCTTTGGCGAAGGCGCTCCAATAATCGGACCTTGCAGGAGCCGGCCAGTTGCAGGCTCCTGCATGTCAGGGTCGCTACCTGGCCTGTAATTGCTCGACGATCTTGTCTTTGACTTGCAAGCGTTTCTCTTTGAGTTTTTTCAGCGTGTCGTCGCTGGGTGCATCCGAGGTCGCCGTCTCGGCCTTGACTACCTCGGCATCCGCTTGGGAATACTTGTTGATCAGTGCGTCCAGATGTGGATCCGCGGTGCGTTTTTGCTGGATCTCTTCCTTCGTCAGTTTCAAATCCTGTAACAAGTCATGGGTCACCGGCATGGAACACCTCCGTCAATTGATCGGCTGGTCAACGCGACCGATTGCGCTGGCCAGTGATCAGAATGGCCTTGGTTGGCGGGTCCTGTCGATACCGGGAGTGTCCGTTCGTCGTGCTGGCGCAAACACGATCAAACCTTTGGCCATTCATCCGGCTCCATTTATTAACGATCAACGGATCGCTTATAAAAACTGTGTGGAGAATGATCAATGGACGGATTCAACCTGCGTCACCTAGTGCTGGCTGTCGCTTTGAGCACCGGCATGGGCAGCGCGTTCGCTGCCACTTCCAATACCTTCGTCGACAATGCCGCTGCGGGTGGCATCGCCGAAATCGAAACCAGTCGCCTGGCGCTGGAAAAGAGTTCATCGGCTGACATCAAAGAATTCGCCAACATGATGATCACCGATCACGGCAAGGCCAACGATGAGCTGGCGAGCATTGCCCAGTCCAACGACATCAAGGTTCCGGACACAACAACCCTGGTCAAGCAAGCCAAGGAAAAAATCCTCGACATGCGCGATGAGTCTTTCGATGCGGCCTACGCCAATAATCAGGTCAAGGCCCACGAAGAAACCATCGAGCTGTTCAAGAAAGAAGCTAACACCGTGACCGACGACAAGGTCAAAGGCGCCACCGAACTGAAAGCCTTTGCACAGAAAATGCTCCCGGCGCTGGAAAAACACCTCGCCGCCGCGAAAGAACTGCAAGCTGCACATCCAGACAAGTAAGGCGCTCCAATAAAAAGGCCGCATCAATCGATGCGGCCTTTTTTATGTGGCCACAACGCGCCTAGCCGCCATCGGTATCAATATCGCCATCGGTGTTATCACCAGGTTTGGCCCGATCCGGTTCAGGCTTGAAGCCCGGGCTGAATTCATTGTCGTTGTCGTCGTGCTGATTCTTCTGATCCACCGCCGAGTCGGCGCTGTCCGGCTCGCTGGTCTGCTGCTGCGAAGCAGAGTTGTCACCGGGGGTCTGCGGGTCAATCGCCGGATCGTTGCGGTCCACCGCTTGATTCTGTTGCTGCGTCATCGAGTCGTCTTTCATAGGTACCTCATTCATCAGTACAGGGCAGGCTGAGACACTCGCCTTATAGCTTCGAATCTGCGCCTCGAACAACGTTCCATCCATGATCACCTACGCTGTGTGAGATGATAAATAACTGCGCAGCACGACAACTATTTCGAACGGCAAATGTCATTGCTTTGCAATGATCCAAAATTCGCGTAATCGGCCAATAATTTCAAGGAGTTCAGGCACATGGCAGCACTGCAGACCAGCACACTCGATGCAATGAAAATCAACCAGAATCAACTGCTGGCTGATTGGGCGCAGCGCCTGGAAGCCAACGGTGCCTCGCGCAACGTCAAGGAGCAGGACCTCAAGCAACAGACTGCGCAATTTCTACAACTGATCGTCGCCGGCCTGGAACAAGGCAATGGTCAGAACGTTACTGCCCCAGGCTGGGACGAGATTCGCCAGTTCCTCGAGAAGCTGTCCCACAGCCGTGCCCTCCTCGGCCAGGACTCCCATCAGACCGCCAATTTCATCTTCTCGCTCAAGGGTCCGATGTTTGCGATGCTGCAAAATCATTATCAGGACAACCCTGCACTGCTGGCCGAACAACTGTGGGAAGTCTCCGAACTGCTCGACGCTCTGGGCATGCACACTATCCGCACCTTCCAGAAATCCCGCGAAGCCGTCATCAAGCGCCAGCAGGAAGAACTGCTGGAACTGTCGACACCAGTGGTCAAGCTGTGGGACGGCGTTCTGGCGCTGCCGATGATCGGTACGCTGGACTCGCAACGCACCCAGGTCGTGATGGAATCGCTGCTGCAACGCATCGTCGACACCGGTTCGGAAATCGCCATTATCGACATCACTGGCGTGCCCACCGTCGACACACTCGTCGCCCAGCACCTGCTGAAAACCGTCACGGCCATCCGCCTGATGGGCGCCGATTGCATCATCAGCGGCGTGCGCCCGCAGATCGCACAAACCATCGTCCACCTCGGGCTTGACCTGCAAGGCGTGGTGACCAAGGCCAATCTGGCCGACGCGCTGAAACTCGCGCTGACACGCCTGGGCATCAGCCTCGGCAAAGCGGTCTGAGCCAATGGAACGTATCCCGATTCTACAAATGGGCGACTTTCTGCTGGTGACCATTCAGGTCGACATGCATGACCAGCTCGCCCTGACCCTTCAGGATGATTTGTCCGAGCGCATCAGCAAAACCTCGGCGCGCGGGGTCTTGATCGACATCTCGGCGCTGGACATGGTCGACTCGTTCATCGGCCGGATGATCGGCACGATTTCCGGTCTGTCGAAAATCATGGATGCCGAAACCATGCTGGTCGGCATGCAACCGGCCGTGGCGATCACGCTGGTCGAGCTGGGCCTGACGTTGCCGGGCGTCAGCACGGCATTGAACGTCGAGCGCGGCATGAAACTGCTGCAGGAACGAGTACGCCAGCAATGAGCGTGCGCAGCAGCGGTACTCAAGCGATCAACATCGAACAGGACGTGGTGCTGGCGCGTCAGACCGCGCGCAAACTGTGTACCGAGTGCGGCATGCGCCTGATCGATCTGACCAAACTGGTGACCGCCGTCAGCGAGCTGGCGCGCAACACCATGGTTTACGGCGGTGGCGGTGACATGGACTGGCAGATCCTCGATGAAAACGGCCGGGTCGGGCTGCGCCTGGTGTTCCGCGACGAGGGGCCGGGCATACCCGACATCAAGCTGGCGATGACCGACGGCTGGACGTCCGGGGTGGCCTGGGCCTTGGCCTGACCGGCGCCAAACGCCTGGTGGAAGAATTCGAACTCGATACCGCGCCCGGCAAGGGTACTCGCATAACGATCACACGATGGGTATGAACATCAGCGGTTCGATGACGCAAGTACTCCCCATCGAAGACACCAGCCAGATCGGTCACGCCCGCCGGACCGCGCAGCAACTCGCCGAGCAACACGGCTTCGACGCCACGGATGCCGGGCGCGTGGCACTGGTCGCCACCGAGCTTGCCAGCAATATCCTCAAACATGCCGCCAGCGGTGAGTTGCACCTGCGTGTGCTGCCTCGCACAGCCGGTGCCGGGATTGAAATGCTCGCTATCGACCGGGCCAACGGATTTGACCTGGAGGCCTGCCTGGCCGACGGTTTTTCTACCGGTGGTACCCAGGGCATCGGCCTGGGCGCGGTGTCGCGCCAGACCCAGGTCTTTGATGTGTATGCCGACGCCCGCGGCGCTGTGCTGCTGGCCAGGCTATACCCACGCAGCGACAAGGCTGCGGACCAGCGGTTCGGCGTCAGCCAGCATTCCCTGCGCAACGACCCCGCCTGTGGTGATGTCTGGCACCTGGCCTTTGACGGCTCGCGTATCAGTGCCCTGGTGATCGATGGCCTGGGCCATGGCGACGACGCCGAACGCGCCGCACGTGCGGGTGAACAAACCTTCGCCTTGGCGCCGTTCACCACGCCGGTGATGCTGCTCGAAGACATCCATCGCGACATGATCGGCACCCGCGGCGGCGCCCTGGCGATTGCACAGTTCGACGGCGATGTCGATGCACTGAAATTCGTCGGCATCGGCAACATCGGTGCCTGTCTGATCGCCCCGGGAAAATCACGCGGCCTGGCGTCCCACCCCGGGATCGTTGGCGGTCAATACCGAAAAGCCCAGCCCTTTGACTATGCTCACGTGAACGGACATCTATTGATCATGTACAGCGACGGCTTACAGTCCCGTTGGAACCTTCAAGACTACCCCGGCCTGGTGCACCGCCATCCCGCCGTGATAGCCAGCGTCCTGCACCGCGATTTCTGTCGCGGGCGCGACGATGTAACGGTGCTGGTCGTTGCCCTGGAGGCCGCCCATGGCTGAGTCGCCCATCTTGAGCAATGCCGAACAGGCTGCGCTCATCGCGCAGTTACAGAGCGAATCCGCCGCCCTGCGCGAAGAACTCGATGAGACCAATCAGGGCGTGCTGGCCTTGTACGCCGAACTCGACACCCAGGCAGAGGAATTGCGCCAGGCTTCTGATTTGAAAAGCCGCTTCCTCTCTTACATGAGCCATGAGTTCCGCACGCCGCTGGGTTCGATCCTGAGCATCAACAGCCTGCTTGCCGATGAACTCGACGGCCCGCTCAGCCCCGAGCAACACAAGCAGGTGGCATTCGTCAGCACTGCCGCTCGCGAGCTGAGCGACATGGTCGATGACTTGCTCGACCTGGCGAAAATCGAGGCCGGACGCATCAGCATTTCCCCGGCATGGTTCGACATGTTCGACCTGTTCTCGGCCCTGCGCGGGATGTTCCGGCCGATCGTCGATGCGACGGCGGTCGATCTGATCTTCGAAGAACCGAACGGCCTGCCGCGCCTGTACACCGATGACAAGAAACTCGCACAGATCCTGCGCAACTTCATTTCCAACTCGCTGAAGTTCACCACCCGCGGCGAAGTCCGGGTCTCGGCACGGCTGCACGACGCGACTCACGTACGTTTTGCCGTCAGCGACACCGGAATAGGTATCGCCCCGGAGCTACATGGCGCATTGTTCGAGGACTTTTCCCAGGTCGACTCACCGCTGCAGAAGCGCCTTCGCGGCACCGGGCTCGGACTGTCCCTGTGCAAACGCTTCGCCCAGTTGCTCGGTGGTGAAGTCGGCCTGGAGAGCAAGCCGGGCCTGGGCTCGACTTTTTTCGTGATCATCCCGCTGGCAATTGCCATGGAGCCCGTCGATGAAACGTGACATCCGCCTGCTGGTCGTCGATGACAACGTCGCCACCCGCTACGCCCTGCGCCGGCGGCTGGAGCGTCACGGCTATGAAGTGCTGGAGGCTGGCACCGGCACTGAGGGGCTGGCGCTGATCGAAAGTGAGCCGCTGGATGCGCTTATCCTCGACGTCAACCTGCCGGACATGAGCGGTTTCGACATCGTGCGCAAGCTACGCTGCGACCCCGACACCGCCCTGCTGCCGGTGATTCACGTGTCGGCGGCGTCGATCCAGACTGGCGATATCATCACCGGCCTGGACGCTGGCGCGGATGCCTACCTGATTCACCCGGTGGACCCGGATGTGCTGCTGGCGACCCTGCGCACCTTGCTGCGGGTGCGTGAAACGGAAAATGCGCTGCGCGAGAGCGAGGCGCGTTTTCGGGAGATCTTTGTCAATGTGTCTGCGCCCATCGCGGTGCTGGACGCGCAGCTCAAGGTGCACGAATGCAATCACGCGTTCACGCAGCTGATGCAGGACAACCTCGACCCGGATGCCCTGCGCGAGTGTTTTGCCCCGGACCAGGGCGCGGTCATTGATGAACTGCGCCTGCGACTGGCCTATGGCGAGCGCTGGAAAGGCACGCTGAATATGCGCGTGTACGGCGAAGTCCGCGAGACCGAATGGCAGCTCTCACCCTACCGCACACCTGAACTGAGCCTGGTGTTCGTCGAGGACGTCACCGAGCACCGTCATCGTGAACGCTCGCATCTGGCGCGCCTGGATGACGCCACTACCCAGCTGGCCAACGAAGTCGCGCAACGGGCGCGCACCGAAGGCGCAGCTGCTGCAGGTGCAGAAGATGGACGCGCTGGGCAAGCTCACCGGCGGTATCGCTCATGACTTCAACAACCTGCTGACCGGCATCATCACCAGCCTCGAACTGATCCAGAAGCGCATCGCCGCGTCACGCACCGACAAGGTCCAGTTGTATACCGAAGCCGCCTTGAGCTCTGCCATGAGTGCCGCCTCCCTCACTCATCGCCTGCTGGCTTTTGCCCGCCAGCAGCCACTGGACACCCGGCCGGTGGACATCAACGCCCAGGTGCGTTCGCTGGAAGAATTACTGATGCGCACTATCGGCGAGCGCATCGCCTTGAAACTTGAGCTGACGTCCAAGGCGGCGATCGCCCTGGTCGACCCGGTCCAGCTGGAAAGTGCCGTTCTCAACCTGGTGATCAACGCGCGCGATGCGCTGCCCCAGGGCGGTAATATCTGGGTCAGTACCTATGCCGCCTTCTCCCACGGTGATCCCAACCTGGCGGACGGTGCTTATGTCGCCCTGGCCGTGCGCGATGACGGTACTGGCATCGATCACAACGTGATCGATAAGGTGTTCGATCCGTTTTTCACCACCAAACCCCTGGGTCAGGGAACCGGATTGGGGCTGTCGACGATCTATGGTTTCGCCCGGCAATCGGGTGGCGATGCACACATTCGCAGCGTGGCTCGACGCGGTACGGAAGTGACGATCATGTTGCCCGCTACTTCCGACCCGACCTCCAGCGAGGCCCCCACTCACGGCAGATGCTCAGGGCGATGGCGAGCACGTGCTGATCGTCGAGGACATGCCGTCAGTGCGCATGTTCGTCGCTGAGGTGCTGATGGACGCCGGTTACCGCTGCACCCAGGTCGGCGACATTGAAAGCGCACTCGAGCGGTTGCAGAACGACCCGTCGATCGACCTGCTGCTGACCGACGTCGGCCTGCCGCGCATGACCGGCCGCGAGTTGGCGGACGTAGCCCGAGGCTGGCGCGCGCAGTTGCCGATCCTGTTCATGACCGGCTATGCGGAAAACGCGATCAACCGCCAGGTGTTCCTCGGCGACGGCATGGAAATGCTGGTCAAGCCATTCCAGATCAACGAGCTACTGGACAAGGTGCGACGTACGATTGATAGGGTTTGATCTACCGTTTGTGGGAGTAGGACCGGTGGGAGCAATGCTCATTCCGGTCCTGCTTCTACAGGTTGAGCGTCCTGGCCAAAAACGGTGCAGTCTTGCTCTTCCTGCTTTTGGCAACTTTCAGCGGCGTTCCCGCCACCACAATTTTACCGCCCTGATCCCCTGCCCCGGGCCCGATATCAATCACCCAGTCACTCTGCGCTACCACGCGCATCTCGTGCTCGACCACTATGACCGTATGCCCCGCCGACACCAGGGTGTTGAGCTGTTCCATCAGCCGATCGACATCCCGGGGTGCAACCCGGTGGTCGGTTCGTCGAGCACGTACAGGGTGGCGCCGCGCTGGTTGCGCTGCAGTTCAGTAGCCAGTTTGATGCGCTGGGCTTCGCCGCCCGACAGCTCGGTGGCTGGCTGGCCGAGGCGCAAATACCCCAGGCCAATGTCACGCAACACGTCCAGTGAACGGCGGATGCCAGCCTGCTCGGCAAACACCGTCACCGCTTCATCCACGGTCAGCTGCAGCACCTGGGCGATGTTCAAGCCTTGCCAGGTGATAGCCAGAGTCTGGGGGTTGTAGCGCGCACCATGGCAGGTTGGGCATGGCGCATACACGCTGGGCATGAACAGCAACTCGACGCTGACAAAACCTTCGCCTTCACAGGTCGGGCAGCGGCCCTTGGCGACATTAAAAGAGAACTGCCCGGCATCGTAGCCTTGCGCCCGCGCCTGATCAGTGGCGGCATACAGCTTGCGCACGCTGTCGAACAGGCCCGTATAGGTCGCCAGGTTCGAGCGCGGCGTACGGCCAATCGGTTTCTGGTCGACTTGCACCAGGCGCTTGATCGACGTCAGCCCCGCAGTCACCTGACCGCCGCTGACCTGGGGCGCATCGTCCTCCAGGCTCGGTTCCTCGGCATCACTCTCAGCCACCGGGCGTCCCAAGTGCGCGCCCACCAGTTCCAGCAGCGCCTGGCTGACCAGGCTCGATTTCCCCGACCCCGAAACACCGGTAACCGAAGTGAAACAGCCCAGTGGAAACTCCACACTGAGGTTGTCCAGGTTGTTGCGGGTGATCCCTCCAGTCGCAGCCAGTCGGCTGGCTTGCGGCAGGTGCGCGCCTGGCTCGCTGCCTCGGCGAACAGGTAGTCGCGGGTTTGCGATTCCTTGACCTGCTCCAGGCCGGCCGGTGGCCCGCTGTACAAGATCCGCCCGCCATGTTCACCGGCCGCCGGGCCGACGTCGATCAGCCAATCGGCACGGCGCATGGTTTCCAGGTCGTGCTCGACCACAAACAAGGTATTGCCGCAGGCCTTCAGCCGTTGCAAGGCATCGAACAGCGCCTCGCCGTCCGCCGGGTGCAGGCCCGCCGAGGGTTCGTCGAGCACGTAGATCACGCCGAACAGTTGCGAACCCAACTGGGTCGCCAGGCGCAGGCGTTGCAACTCGCCGGAGGACAGGGTCGGCGTGCTGCGCTCCAGTGCCAGGTAGCCCAGGCCCAGGTCGGTCAGGGTACTGACCCGTTCCAGCAGATCCTGAGCGATACGCTGCGCCGCCAGACGCTTTTCCACCGACAGGTTGGGCGTATGCCGCACATCCGGCGCATTGGCATGCGCACTGGCCCCGTGGGCGACGCGCTGGGCCCGGGCTTCCAGGGTTTGGCTTGGCGTGAAGACGTCACCCGCTTCCTCGGCCTGGTCCAGATAGGTCTGCGCCGCCACCGGTTTCAGCACCTCGGCAAACTGCAGCAAGGGCATCTGCGACAACTCGCCGATGTCATAACCGGCGAACTTCACCGACAACGCTTCGCGCTTGAGGCGTTTGCCGTCGCACACCGGGCATGGATTGCCGAGCATGAACTGCGCAACCCGCTTTTTCATCAGCGCGCTTTGGGAATGGGTGAAGGTGTGCAGGATGTAGCGTCGGGCGCCGGTAAACGTGCCCTGATAACTCGGCTCCATCTTGCGTTTGAGGGCGACGCGGGTTTCTTCCGGGGTCAGCCCGGCGTACACCGGCACGGTCGGGGTTTCTTCGGTGAAGAGAATCCAGTCGCGCTGTTTTTTCGGCAGCTTTTTCCATGGGATATCGACGTCGATGCCCAGGGTCACGAGGATGTCGCGCAGGTTTTGCCCCTGCCAGGCCAACGGCCAGGACGCCACGGCGCGTTGGCGAATGGTCAGGTTCGGATCGGGCACCATCAGCGCTTCGGTGACCTCATACACGCGACCAAGACCATGACATTCCGGGCAGGCGCCCTGTGGCGTGTTGGGCGAGAAGTCTTCGGCGTACAGCATCGGTTGCCCGGGCGGGTAGCTGCCGGCCCGGGAATAGAGCATGCGGATCAGGCTCGACAAGGTGGTCACGCTGCCCACCGACGAGCGCGTGCTCGGCGTGCCGCGCTGTTGCTGCAACGCCACGGCAGGCGGCAGGCCTTCGATGGAGTCAACGTCCGGCACACCCACCTGATCGATCAGGCGCCTGGCATAGGGCGCCACTGACTCGAAATAACGCCGTTGCGCTTCGGCATACAAGGTCGAGAACGCCAGCGAGGATTTGCCCGAGCCGGACACGCCAGTGAACACCACCAGCGAATCGCGAGGGATGTCGACGTCGACGTTCTTCAGGTTATGTTCACGGGCGCCACGCACCCGGACCATGCCGGAGGTTGGATCGGAATTCATAGGCTGCCTTGATTGAATTGAGGATGCTTAATCTCAGGTTTACCAGCTCCTACGTTGGTTCCTTGCAAATCCCGATAATTCACTTCAACCGCTCAGAACATTACGGACCATGCGCGTCAGCGCTTCCGGCCCATAAGGCTTGCTCAACAGATGGGTATCGGGACTGAGCTGGTGATTGCGCGAAATGATGTCGCGGGTATGCCCCGACGTGAACAGCACCGCAACCGGCGGTTTCTGGACCTTGGCCCAGGCGGCCAGGTCCGAGCTCTTGATCAGCCCGGGCATGACCACGTCAGTGAAAATCAGATCCACCGCTACGCCTTCCAGCAACATCTGCATGGCGATGTCCCCGTTGGCAGCGATCAGCACCTTGTAACCCTCCTCGTGCAGCAGCTCCACGGCCGCGGCGCGCACCGCCTCGTTATCCTCCACCACCAGGACAGTTTCGTGGCCGCCTGGATGCTGCGCGTCGTGCACCGCTGATTCAACAGACAGCCCGCGCAGGCACCGCGGAAAATAAAGCTCGACCCGAGTGCCCTGGCCTTCAAAGCTGGACATCTCGATATGCCCGCCGCTTTGCTTGACGAAGCCGAACACCATGCTCAGGCCCAACCCGGTGCCCTGGCCATCCGCCTTGGTAGTGAAAAAGGGTTCAAACGCCTGCGCCAGCACCTGGGGGGGCATGCCAACACCCGTGTCAACTACCGCAACCCGCACATAATCGCCGGCGACAATGCCCTTGCCGGCACAGAACTGGCGGTCCAGTGCAACATTTTCGGCGCTGAGTATCACCGTGCCCTCGCCCCGCATGGCGTCCCGGGCATTGATTGCCAGGTTGAGGATGGCGTTTTCCAACTGATTACGGTCAACGTTGAGATGCCAGGACTCTTGCGGGACCCGCACATCGATCTGCAAGGTTTCGCCCAGCGCTCGCTGCAGCAACTCGGCCAGGCCTTCGAAGATTTGCCGTGGGTCGTAGACCGCCGGGGACAAAGGCTGGCGCCGGGCAAACGCGAGCAGTTGCGAGGACAGCTTGGCCCCGCGCTCGACCGCTGCAATCGAGGCCTTGACCCGACGTTGCACATTGGCGTTGTCCGGCTCATGCCGCGCCAGCAGGTGCAGGTTGCCGGCGATCACCTGCAGCAGGTTATTGAAGTCGTGAGCTACGCCACCCGTGAGGCCACCGATGGCTTCGAGCTTCTGCGACTGACGCAATTGCTCCTCGGCCTGCAGCCGCGCGCCGACCTCTTCAGCGACACGTTGTTCCAGATTGCGGGTGAACTTGAGCAGTGATTCTTCAGCCGTCTTGCGCACATGAATGTCGATCAGCACTCCGGGGAAGCGCAACGGTTCGCCCCTTTCGTCGAACTCGCAAGCGCCGCTGGCCAGCACCCACAGATGGCTGCCGTCGGGCCGCAGCACGCGGTATTCGGCGTTAAAGGGTTCACCGGTCTTCTGCGCCTGCTTAACCTGCTCACGGACCCAGCCTACGTCCTCGGGGTGAATCCGCGATTCAGCGACGGCACTGGGCAGGTTGGACAGGTCGTAGCCTGGCGGAAAGGAGAATGTGCGGGCGAATCGGTCGTCGCCGGAAAGAATGTCGGCCTTGAGGTCCCAGACGAAGGAGCCCAGCAAGGCCCCGGCATTCAGTGCCAGGCGGACCCGCTCGTTATCGGCGCGATAGGCATCTTCAGCCGCCCGGCGCCGGCGCTCGGAAATGACATGGTCGGTGGTATCCACCACCATCGCCATGACGCCTGCGGGCCGACCCTCGTCATTGGCCACCGGGCTGTAATAGAGATCGAGCCAGACGTCTTCGGGGACCCCGTTGCGTAACAGCACCAGTTCCTTGTTCTGATAGGACAAGGTGCCCCCGCCCAGGCACGTGTCCACCACATGCCGGTTGAATTCGGCGACTTCCGGCCAACCCAGCTCCACCGGAGAGCCCAGCAGGTAAGGATGGCGGCCGCCAGCGAATTCCGAGTAGGCGTCGTTGTAGATCATGTACCCGGCCCGGCCCCAGAGCATGACCATTGGCAAGGGCGACGCAAGCATCAACTGCACGGTGCTGCACAGGCTTTTCTGCCAATTCTGGACAGGCCCAAGCTCGGTCAGGCTCCAGTCGAATGCACGAATGCGTCCGGCCATCTCACCGTTCCAGCCGGCACACCCGTGGCTTGCGTCTAGAAACTGCATCGACTGACTCTTTAGTCCCTGAAATGACACCTGTCTGCTTCGAGCATACGCGGCGCCAATGGTTTCATTGCCTACAAGCACATCGTAGCGATTTGAAGCACGCGCAGGCGCTGTCGAGAGAAACGAGGCTGCGATCCTTTGATCCTGGCGCTAGCCAAACAAGATCAAAAGATCGCTGCCTGCGGTAGCTCCTGCCTGAATTTCCAGATCATCACACTTCAATCAGATGCTTGAGCGGATGGTAGCCAGTTTTCATCTTGGCGGCGACGTCGAGAATGGCTTTTTCGATGCCATTGAGGTGCATGCAGGTCAATTCAATCGCCGCGCTCTGATTGCCCGCCTCGATGTACTCGAGCAGTCGCAGGTGTTCGTCATCGCGGCAAGCTTCGTGGCTGTCGTCATCCAGCGCCGCAGCGTACAGCGACGCGCGGGAAATCAGCTTCTGGAACCAGTCCAGCAGCACCGGATTGTTGAGGCTGCGTGCCAGTTTGATGTGGAACTCGCCGAGCAGATGAATCAGCCGTTCGTGGTCACCGGCGGCGTGGGCTTCATCTTCCAGCAGCAGGTGCTCGCGCAAATCCTGCATCGCCGCCGTGTCCTTGCGCCGGCACAGTTCGGTGACGATGCCGATCTCGATCAGACGGCGGGTTTCGAACAGCGAACGGATTTCTTCATTGCTCGGCAGCGACACCGACGCACCTTTATTGGGCTCGGTGGTGACCAGTCCGTCGGCCTCCAATTGCTTCAGCGCGGCGCGAACCGATGTGCGGCTGACATTAAATAACTCGGCCAGCGAGGCCTCGCCCAGCTTCATCCCCGGACGCAGCGAACGCTTGCTGATCGCCTCGTAAACCCCTTGGTAGACGCGGTCGACCGTGGTTTCCAGTTTCTTCTCGGTCATTGAAAAACTCCTTTAGGTGCTGGCAACGCTGCCCTGGCGAATGAACAGCCGGAAAAAAGGGGGTTGCACACGCAGATTAATCCGGGTATTTCTAAATTGCATTCAGATATTGCATACAATAAATAGAGGATTGCACCATTATGGGTCAACCAATAGCAATTGAAGTGCGCAACGTCTCCAAACGGTACTCTGACGATCCTGGCCTCGCGCCGGCCCTCGACAATGTTTCGGTGAACATCGCCGACAACGAGTTCTTCACCCTGCTCGGCCCTTCCGGCTGCGGCAAAACCACTCTGCTACGCACCATCGCCGGCTTCGAACACGTCAGTGAAGGCGAGATTCGTCTGGCCGGCGAGCCGGTCAATGACCTGCCGCCGTTCAAACGCCGGGTCAACACGGTATTCCAGAGTTACGCGCTGTTTCCGCACATGAGTGTGGCGCAGAATATCGCCTTCGGGCTTGAGATGCAGGGTCTTGATCGCAAGTTGATCCCGGATCGGCTCAACGAGATGCTCGCGCTGGTGCAAATGGAGCATCTGGCCAATCGCAAACCTTCGGAGTTGTCCGGTGGCCAACAGCAACGCGTGGCGCTGGCCCGGGCCTTGGCGCCGAAACCGAAAGTGCTGTTGCTGGATGAGCCGCTTTCGGCGCTCGACCTAAAGCTGCGCAAGGAAATGCAGGTCGAACTCAAGCGTGTGCAGAAAGAAGCCGGCATCACCTTCATCTTTGTCACCCACGATCAGGAAGAAGCGCTGACGCTGTCCGATCGCATCGCCGTGATGTCGGCCGGCAAGATCTTGCAGATCGGCACCCCGACCGATATCTACGAGCATCCAAAACACCGCTTTGTCGCGCAGTTTATCGGCGATATCAACTTCCTTCCCGGCCACCTGAAACACGGCGAGCACAACGAAAAGCTGTTCGTGCCCAACGGCATGCCAGTGGAGATTGCCTGCCCGCCGCAGGGTTTCGACGGCAGCAGCGTGCAACTGGCGTTTCGGCCCGAGCGTTCGCAACTGGTCGACGCCAGCCAGCCACATCACCTGCGTGGCGTCATCGAAGCGGTGCTCTATGTCGGCACCGCAACGCTGTACCAGTGCCGTTTGAACAATGACATCAAAGTCATGCTGCGCGAAAACAACGAAGGCCTGAACCGTGGCCGCGCGGTCGGTGAACGCGTCGCCGTGCATCTGCCGCCCCACGCCTGCCTGTTGATGGAGGCCTGAGATGAGCGTCAGCAGCACTTCCCCCGCCTTGAGCCGTGCGCTGTTGCTCAGCCCGGTGGTCCTTACCTTGCTCGCCCTGATCGCCATTCCCCTGGGCATCATGGGCTACATCAGCCTCCTGCCGCGCAACGTCTACGGCGGAGTCGACTGGCAGGCCGACTGGCAATTGCAAAGCTACGTGCAACTGTTTTTCCAGGAAGGTTTTGATGGCGAACTCGAACTGAACTGGGTCTACGCGCAAGCGCTGTTACGTTCGGTGCTGCAGGCCGGTGGCACGACCGTACTGTGCTTTCTGTTCGGTTTTCCGGTGGCGCTGTGGATGTCGAGCCTGACCCCGCGTCGACGCAATCTGATGGTGTTGCTCATCACCATTCCGTTCTGGACCAACCTGCTGATCCGCAACTACGCGTGGCTGATCATCCTGCGCGAACACGGTTGGGTCGCACAGAGTCTTAACGCGCTGTTCCCGAGTGCCGGCGGCATCACCCTGCTCTACAACGATTTCGCGGTGAGCGTCGGCCTGGTCTACAGCTTTCTGCCGTTCATGATCCTGCCGATCTACTCGACCCTGGAAAAACTCGACTGGCGTCTGGTCGAAGCCGCCTACGACCTCGGCGCCAACCGCTGGCACGCCTTGCGGCGGATCATCCTGCCGCTGTCGATGCCGGGCGTGATTGCCGGTGCGCTGCTGGTGTTCGTGCCGAGTCTGGGCGCCTTCATCACCCCGGCGATTCTCGGCGGCGGCAAGACGCTGATGATCGGCAATCTTATCCAGCAGCAGTTCGGCACCGCGCGCAACTGGCCGCTGGGCAGTTCGCTGTCGTTCCTGTTGCTGGCGATTCTGCTGGTGTCGCTGGTGCTCTACGCCCTCTACAGCCGCCATACGTCGAAGACCCTGAATCGGGGAGCCAAAGCATGATTTCTCTGCACCTGAAAAAACTCCCGGCAACCCGTGAAATCAGCCTGCTGATTCTGGCTTATCTGTATCTGCCGATCTTTGTGTTGATCGCCTACAGCTTCAACGCCAACCGCTCGGCGACGGTGTGGACCGAGTTCTCCTTTGCCTGGTACGGACGGATTCTGGCCAACCCGTCGATTCAGACCGCGGCGCTGAATTCGATCATCGTCGCAACCATCGCCACGGTGTGCGCCACGGCGATTGCGCTGCTGGCGGCGCTGGCGACCTATCGACCTTTCTACGGACAGAAAATGGTCGAGGGCGGGATCAATCTGCCGCTGATCCTGCCGGAAATCGTCACTGCGGTGGCCACGCTGCTGCTGTTCATGGCCTTGGGCATCAAGCTCGGGTTGCTGACAGTGATCGTTGCGCACATTGGCTTCTGCATTCCCTTCGCTTATTTACCGATTCGGGCGCGGCTCAACGATCTGGACAAGAGCCTGCTGGAAGCGGCGAACGATCTGTACGCCAATCCGTGGCAGGTGTTTCGCCGCGTGACCTTGCCACTGCTGTGGCCGGCGGTGTTGTCCGGTGCGGTGCTGGCGTTCGTGGTCAGCCTCGACGATTTCATCATGACTTTCTTCGTCGCCGGCCCGGGATCCACAACCCTGCCGGTGTACATCTTCTCCGCAATCAAGGCCGGCGTGACGCCGGAGATCAATGCGATTTCGACCCTGATGCTGGTGATTTCCATCGTGCTGGTGGTCCTGGCCTTCTGGCTGGGTCAGCGCGGCAAAAACCAATGAGCCTGGAGTGTTCTGTCATGAAAATGAAAACCCTGCGGTATGGCGTCGCCGGTCTGGCACTCAGTTGCCTGACGGTTTTTACTGCGCAAGCCGCCGAGCCCAAGGAGCTGTTCTTCTACAACTGGACCGATTACTACCCGGTCGACCTGCTGGCCAAATTCGAGAAAGAAACCGGCATCAAGGTCACCATGGACGGCTACGACAGCAACGAGACCCTGCTCGCCAAGTTGCAGGCCGGGGGCGCCGCGTATGACGTGATCGTACCGTCACAATCCATCATGCAGACGCTGATCAAACAGGATCTGCTGATGGAAATCGACACGCCGACCCTGAGCAACTTTCAGTACGTCAAAGGGCCGTTCCGCGATCCGGGGTTCGACCCCGGCCGCAAGTTCTCGGCGCCGTATCTGTGGGGCACCACCGGGTTTTCCTATGACAGTGCGCGGGTGCCGGGCGGCAAGCTGGATGATTCATGGAAGGAGTTCTTCGAACCGCGCAAAGAGCTGCAAGGCCAGCTCGCCGCGCTGGATACGTCGAGCAGCGTGATCAATGCCGCCAGCCATTACCTGAACGTCGACGAATGCAGCGAAAACCCGCAGGACGCCAAGCGCATCCTTGAATTGCTGCAAAAACAAAAGCCGTTCTTGAAGATGTACAGCTCCGACAACACTGTCGACCGCATGGCTTCCGGCGAGGTGATCATGATGCAGAACTGGAACGGTTCTACCGCGCGGGCCACCTTGCAGAAAAGCACGATCAAGTACGTGTATCCGCGTGAAGGCGTGGCGATGTTCCAGGACAACTTTGCCGTGCCGAAAAGCGCACCGCATCCGGGCAACGCGAAGATCTTCATCGACTGGATGATGAAACCGGAAAACGCGGCGGCCGTGTCCAACGCCATTGCCTACGCCAACGGCATTCAGAGTGATCAGTTGCTCGATCCGAAATGGAAGGTCATGGACGCGATCAACATGCCCGAGGAATACGCCTCGCGTTTGCGCCCCGAGAAGGAATGCAGCAACAAGGCGCGCGAGCTGCAGGATCGGATCTGGTCGAAGCTCAAGGGTTGAGTGCCTGATTTGAAACCGAGGTGCGGCCTTCGCGAGCAAGCTCGCTCCCACAGGGGGCCTGGCCCCCACGGGTCCCTTGTGGGAGTGACCTTGCTCGCTATGGAGCCAACTCTGACCTCACAAGATCCGGAGATACGTAATGATCCAATGGCTACGCAACGTGCGCCCCTACGGCGCCCCCGCTGAAGACCTGCTGATCGAAGACGGCCTGCTCAAGCAACGCCGCCCGGCAACAAACGCAGCGCTCAGCGCCACCGACATCGACGGCGGTCATCAACTGCTCACCCCGGCCCTGGTGGAAAGCCATGTGCATCTCGATAAAACCCTCTGGGGCCAGCCCTGGCGCCCGAACAGCGCCGGGCCGACTCTGAAGGACTACATTGCCAACGAGCGAAGCGTCCTGCGTGAAGTCGACTCGCCCATCGCCCACCGGGCTGGCGCACTTCTGGAAAACTGCATCGCACGCGGCTCGCTGACCATGCGCTGTCACGTCGACATCGACCCTGAGTTCGGCCTGCGCCACGTCGAAGCCATGCAGCAACTGCGCGAGCGCTACCGCGACCTCATCGACCTGCAACTGGTGGTGTTCCCGCAAACCGGCCTGATCAGCCGCCCCGGCACTGCCGACCTGATGCGCGAAGCCATGACCCTGGGCGTGGAAAACGTCGGCGGCCTGGACCCCTGTGGCATCGACAATGATCCCGTCGCCCAGCTCGACTTCGTGTTCAAGCTCGCCAGCGAATTCGACCGTGGGGTGGACATCCACCTGCATGACAAAGGCGAACTGGGCCTGTGGCAGATCGCCCTGATTGCCGACTACACCGAGCGTTTCGCACGCCAGGGACAGGTAATGATCAGTCATGCCTACTGCCTTGGCATGTTGCCCTGGAACCAGGTCAAACCCGTGGCCGAGCGTCTGGCTGCCCTCGGTATTTCGCTGATGAGTTCGGCGCCAGCGGACTGCGCAGTGCCACCGTTCCTCGCGTTACGCCAGGTCGGGGTCAACATGTGCCTGGGTTCCGACGGTATCCGCGACGCCTGGTCGCCCATGGGCAACGGCGACATGCTGGAACGGGCGATGCTTCTCGCCTTTCGTTTCGACCTGAACAAGGACGATGAACTGACCGCCGCGTTCGATGCCGCGACCGTCAATGGCGCCCGCGCATTAGGCATCGAACACTACGGCTTGGAGCTCGGCCGCCCGGCGGACTTCCTGTTGATGCCGGTACAGACCCTGGGCGAAGCAGTGGTCGCGCGGCCATTGCGCCAGGTTTATCGCCAGGGCCAGTTGATTGCCTGCGATGGACGATTGCTGGACAGTCGCCTGTGAGTCGCCGGGCAACCATCATCGGCCTCAAAGCAGCTTGTGTGGTCGGTTTCGACGGCTCCCGGCATGTGCTGTGGCGCGACGGCGAAGTGGTGTTCGCTGGGTCGCGCATCGAGTTCGTCGGACGGGGTTATACGGGGCCGGTGGATCAGTGGATCGATTACGGCAATGCGTTGATCGGCCCGGGTTTTATCGATCTCGATGCGCTGGGCGATCTCGACTCCACGGTGTTGACCCTGGATAACGGCGACGAACGCAGCATGGGGCGCATGTGGTCTTCCGAGTATCTGGCCGCTGGCCCACGTGAGACTTACAGCCTGCAAGAAGAGGTATTCAAATACCGCTATGCCTTTACCCAGTTGATCCGCAACGGCATCACCACAGCGATGCCGATCACCTCGATGTACTACCGCGAGTGGGCGGAAACCTACGACGAGTTTGCCGCCGTCGCCCAGGTTGCCGGCGAGCTGGGCCTGCGGACCTACCTCGGCCCTTGCTACATGAGCGGCATGAGCTACTGGCGTGCAGACGCAACCCTGGGGCATCACTTTGATGAGGCCAGGGGTTGGCCGGGCTGGCAGCGGCTGAACGATTTTTCCAGGATTTCGACGGTGCCCACGGCGGGCTGATTCGCGGCGCGTTGCTGCCGGACCGCATCCAGACCTGTACGCAAGGGTTACTGCAACGCACCGCTGCTTTAAGCCGCGAACTTGCAGCGCCAGTGCGCCTGCACTGCTGCCAGGGGCTTGGCGAGGTCGCGATGGTCGAGCAACTGCACGGTTGTTCACCGCTGGGTTGGTTGCAGCAGCTGGACTTGCTCACGCCGCGCAGCCTGTTACCGCACGGCATCTACACCACGGGCGATGACGACTTGCAGCGGGTCATCGATGGCGGCGCGAGTCTGGTGCATTGCCCGCTGGTGTTCGCCCGCGATGGCGAGGCGCTGAATGCCTTCGGACGTTATCGGGCCAAGGGCATCAATTTTGCCCTCGGCACGGATACCTGGCCGGCCGATCTGCTGGAAAACATGCGCCACGGTTTGCACATCGCGCGGTTGATGGAGGGTGGTTCGGCGCTGACCAGTAGTCTCGACCTCTACAACGCCGCCACCCTTGGTGGTGCGCGGGCGCTGGGTCGTGATGACCTCGGACGTCTGGCGCCCGGTGCCAAGGCCGACATCACTGTGTTCAACCTGCGCGGTCTGCACTTGGGGCCCTTGTTCGATCCGCTGAAAAACCTGCTGTTGGCCGGGCGTGGCGACGACTGCATCGCCAGTTACATCGACGGTCGCTGCGTGATGCACGACGGTCAGGTCAACGGTGTCGACTACCCCGCCCTGCAACGCCAGGCGCAACGCCAATACGAAAAACTGATGCGCAGCCACAGCGAGCGAGCCTTTGCCCGACCGGACTGGAAAAGCCTGTTCCAGCCGGCCATTCCGTTCGCCGATGACTACAGCGCCGACGCGCCATTGAGCGCAATCGATCCACTTTCCTAGAGAGTTCTGCCATGCACAGTTTCGATTTCAGCCAGCTCAGCCCACGGGAAAAATACAAAATCCTGATCGGCAGTGTGGTGCCCCGGCCGATCGCCCTGGTCACTACCATTGATGGCGAGGGCCGGGTCAACGCCGCGCCGTTCAGCTTCTTCAATGCGCTGTCGGCGGATCCACCGATTCTGGCGCTGGGCGTGGAGAATTACGGCGACCAGAGCCCGAAGGACACCACGCGCAACATTCAGTTGAATCAGGAATTCACCGTGAACATCGTCAGCGATGCGCTGGTGGAAGCAATGAATGTGTGTGCCGTGCCGTTTGCACCGGGGTTCGATGAATTGACGGCGGCGGGACTGACGGCGATTGCCGGCACCACCGTCAAATGCCCACGCATCGGTGAAGCACCGGTGGCACTGGAGTGTCGGCGGATGATGGCGCTTAACATCGGTCAGTCGCGAGAGATTATTTTTGGTGAGGTCTTGATGGCGCACGTGCGCGATGAGTTGATCGACCCGAAAACCTTGTACATCGATCAGCTGGGGCTGGATGCCATCGGGCGCATGGGCGGCCATGGTTATGCGCGCACCCGGGACTATTTCGACTTGCCGACGCGATCGCTGCAGGCCTGGACGCAAGCGCCGGGCGGCGGCGAGCGGGTCTGGCCTGAAGTGTAGGAGCTGTCGAGTGCAACGAGGCTGCGATCTCTTGATTTTGTTTTTTACGATCAAAAGATCGCAGCCTCGTTGCACTCGGCAGCTCCTACGGAGAGGGGATAGAGGATGGATTCATCAATGGAAATCCCGACTGCGAATGCTCATCCCGTCCAGCAACTCACTCAGGTCACTCATTCTTCCGGCAATCAGGTGACGAACCTCGCCCTGGCTCTCCCAGCGCCCATCGACCTTGAGCAACTGCGAGCCCACCAGCACTTTTCGCTGACGCTCGGCCAGGTCGCGCCAGACGATCACGTTGACGTTGCCGAACTCATCTTCCAGGGTGACGAAGGTCACACCACTGGCGGTACCCGGTCGCTGGCGACCGGTGACCAGGCCGGCGACGCTGACCGGACGGCCATGCTCGACCTCCAGCAATTCCCTGGAACTGCGACAGCGCCGCGCTTTCAGCTCGCCGCGTAACAAGCGCCAGCGGATGTGGGCCGAGGGTGGTACCGACACGTGGTGTAGTCAGCCAGCAGATCCTCGCCAACCGTGGGCTTGGGTAAGGCCACCAGGTTCCTCCTCCTGCATCGCGCAGCCCGGCAAACAGTCCCAGTTGCTTGTGCACCCCTGCCACTTCCCAGCGCGCGCGATGGCGATCTCCCGCCAGCCCGCGCAGGGCTCCAGCATCGGCCAACTGCTCCTGGGCGCGGGCTTCGAGCCGTGCCCGTTCGCCGAGGTCGGCGATGTCGACAAATGCCCTCGAGCCCGGGCCACCTCGATGCGTCGTGCATCGTCCTCGCGAAAGCCCTTGATCATGCGCAAGCCCATACGGATCGCCGGCTGCGCCCCGGCAACGGGTTCAAGGCTGCAATCCCAGTCACTGGCGCGCACATCCACCGGGCGAATCTGTAAATGGTGGCGGCGTGCATCCTGCAGGATCTGGTCGGGACTGTAGAAACCCATGGGCCAGCTGTTAATCAGCGCGCAGGCAAATGCCGCAGGTTCGTGGCACTTCAGCCAGCAACTGGCGTAAGTCAGCAAGGCAAAGCTTGCGGCGTGGGACTCGGGAAAACCATAGCTGCCAAACCCCTTGATCTGTTCGAAGATCAGCTCGGCGAATTGCGCCGTATAGCCGTTTTTCTTCATCCCGGCAGCCAGGCGCAACTTGTGCGGTTCAAGCCCGCCGTGGCGTTTCCAGGCCGCCATGGAGCGACGCAACTGGTCGGCCTCCCCGGGGCTGTAGTCGGCGGCAACAATGGCGATCTGCATCACCTGCTCCTGGAACAACGGCACCCCAAGCGTGCGCTTCAACACTTCGCGCAATTGCTCGGACGGATAGGTTTCAAGCTCTTCACCGTTTCGTCGCCGCAGATACGGATGCACCATGCCACCCTGGATAGGCCCGGGTCGCACGATCGCTACCTCAATGACAAGGTCATAGAACTCTTTGGGCTTGAGCCTGGGCAACATCGACATCTGCGCCCGGGACTCGATCTGGAACACCCCGACCGTATCCGCACGGCCAATCATTTCGTAGGTCTGGGGGTCTTCAGCCGGCACCGTGGCCAGGCTCAGGTCGAGGTTGCGGTGGCGACGCAACAGGTCAAAACAACGGCGAATGGCACTGAGCATGCCCAGCGCCAGGATATCGACCTTGAGCAGACCGACCGCATCCAGGTCGTCCTTGTCCCATTGAATGATGGTGCGCTCGGCCATGGCCGCGTTCTCCACCGGCACCAGGGTGTCGAGTGGCTGCTCGGAAATGACAAAGCCACCCGGATGCTGGGACAGGTGCCGGGGAAAGCCGATCAGTTGTCCGGTGAGGCTGAGCACCCGACGCAACACCGGGCTTTCGGGGTCGAAACCGCTTTCGCGCAAGCGCTCCAATGGCGGCGTCTGATCGCTCCAGTGGCCGCAACAATCGGCCAGGGCGTTGATCTGGTCCGGCGGCAACCCCAGCGCCTTGGCCACGTCACGCACCGCTCCGGCAGCGTGATAAGAGCTGACCACTGCGGTCAGGGCTGCACGGGTGCGACCGTAGCGCTGAAACACGTATTGCAGGACTTCTTCGCGACGTTCGTGTTCGAAATCGACGTCGATGTCTGGCGGTTCGTTACGCTCCTTGGAAAGGAAACGCTCGAACAGCATGTTCATGCGTGCCGGGTCGATCTCGGTGATGCCCAGGGCAAAGCACACCGCAGAGTTGGCCGCCGAGCCGCGTCCCTGGCAGAGAATGCGCTCGCGTCGGGCGAACGCGACGATGTCTTGCACGGTGAGGAAATAACTTTCATAACCCAGCTCGGCGATCAGGCCCAGTTCCTTGTCGATCAGTTGCCGAACCTTGTCACTCGCACCTTCGGGCCAACGCTGGCGAATCCCGCGCTCGGTCAGTACCCTCAGCCACGAGACCCCGCTGTGCCCCTCGGGCACAAGCTCACGTGGGTATTGGTAGCGCAACTGGCTCAGGTCGAAGGTGCAACGCCGGGCGATCCTGACTGTTTCGTCGAGCAAGGCCTGGGGATAGAGCGCGCCCAGTGCATCGAGACTGCGCAGGTGCCGCTCGCCATTGGGGTGCAGGCGTAAACCGGCGGCTGCCACCGGCACGTGATGGCGGATGGCGGTCATGGTGTCCTGCAGCGCGCGTCGCCCGCGCACATGCATGTGCACGTCGCCGCTGGCTACCATCGGGATTTGCAGCTCGCCCGCCAGGCTCATCAGGTCGGCCAGTCGGCGCCGGTCATTCTGCCCACAGTGCAACTGCACCGCCAGCCACAGACGTTCAGCAAACACTTGCCGCAGCCACTGACCACTGCCCGTATCATCCACAGCGTCAGGCACCCACAGCGCCAGTAAACCCGGCAACGGCTCGCTGAAATCCTCGCGCAGCACCTGATACTGGCCTTTCTGCGTACGACGTCGGGCCCGGGTGATCAGCCGGCACAGGTGCTGATAACCCTCGAGATTTTCCACCAGGAGCACCAGTTTCGGGCCGTTCTCGATGCGGATTTCACTGCCGATGATCAGCGGCAAGTCCACCGACCTGGCCGCCTGCCAGGCTCGGACGATGCCTGCCAGCGTGCATTCATCAGTAATGGCCAGCGCCTGGTAGCCCTGCTTTTTGCCCGCTGGAACAGCTCAAGCGCACTGGATGCGCCGCGCTGGAAGCTGAAGTTCGACAGGCAATGCAGTTCCGCGTAGGCGCTGGTCATGCGAACCAGCCCTGCAGCCACAATGGACCACCCTCGCCTACCGCTCGATAGGCCCAGGCCTGCTGGCCGGAGCGGGTTTCAATCAGGTAATAGTCGCGTCGCACATCGCCGCCATCCCACCAACCGGACTCGATTCGCTCCGGCCCCATGACAATGCGCGCCGACCCTTCCTGCACCGCCAGCGGTTCAGTCAGCAGCCACCCTGGACGTTGCACACCGCACAGCCCGTTGCCGCGCTGGTTATCGGCCCCGGCCTGCCAGGCACATTCAGGTCGGTGGTCGGCCTGAAAGCGCAAGCCGTGAACCGCATCATCCCCAAGCCGGGCCCGCAAGCGCTCGCGCAATTGCTCCCAGGGCAAGGACTGTTGCGGACGGTCGTCGAACAGCTCCTGATGCTGGGGCACAAAGGCGGGCAAGTCTTCGGCTCGCAAGCGAAAGCCGCGCACCGGGGCCTGCACCTGCACTTGCTCCAGCCGCCCACGGGCCAGTTCAAAGAGCATCGCCGGATCGCGCTCAGCGCTGAGCAGGCCGACCTTGATCACGCTGTCAGGCAAGCCTGAGTGTTCCAGGTGCAGGTCAAAACGCTGCACGCCACTGTCGCGCCCGCACAGGAACGCCGCGAGATCGCCGGTCAGGCGGCGTAATGGAAACAGCAACGCCTGGTGGGACTGCACATCAAAATTGAGCTCGATGCGCACATCAAAACGGTCAGGTGGCAGGTAGAACGCCAGGGCCAATGGCCGGATCCCGCACAAGGTGTCCAGGTGCAGCAGTACACGGGCTTCGAACCGCCGTGCCAGGCTGTTACGCGGCAAAGCCTGCAGCTGGTCCAGGGTGCGCAGCCCCATGCGCGACAAAGCCGTGGCTACCGTCGGTTCCAGGGCAATGCGGTCGATGGGCAATTGCGCGAGGTGCCATTGCAAGGCGGCGTCATCCGCGACCACCAGACCGTCATGCAGGTTGGCCAATACCCGTGCGGCCACCGGGTTGGGGGCTGCGACTATGCGATGGCGAAAACCCAGCTCCCCCAGCTCGCTGCGCAAGCGGGCCTCGAATTGCGACCAGGGGCCGAACAGGCCCAGGCTGGATTCGATCTCGAACACCAGTGCACGGGGGTAATGCACGCTGACCTGGGAACTGAACCGATAGGCCCAGGCCGCGAGGAATTGCTGCCAGTGTTCGATTTCTGCGGCGTCGTACTCCGCCGTGACAAAGGCCTTGCTCAATGCCTGGGCGGCAGTCATTGACTGGCCTGGACGCAAGCCCAGTGCCCTTGCAGAAGCGTTGACTGCCTGCAACACACGGCGCTGGGCCGGGCCGGTCAACAGCGCCAGCGGTTGATCCGGGTCGCTGCGCTGACGCAAGACCGCGTCCAGCGCCAATTGCGGGAAGAGAATACATACCCAACGCATGGCAACCTCAATGCCCCACGGCAAAGGCGATTGGCGCCGAACGGGCCAGCCCGCCCCGGCACTTGAGCACACGCAGTTGCGCGGGGCGCGCATCGATGGCGATGCGCAAGGCTGCAGGCGAAGGGTTGATGGCCTCCTGGATCGAGCGATAGGCAAACGCCAGGGTCGAGCCGGTTTCTGCTGCCACTTGCAAGCGACGCAATGCACGGTCATCGGCTTTATGCGGCCAGCACAGCACCGCGCCGCAACTGCCCGAGCGCAGGCACTGCTCCGCTGCCCACAAGGCATCGCGCTCGCTGGCCTGGATGATGGACAGTTGACGCAGATCGACCCCGGCGTTTTCCCAGGCTTGGGGGTAGGGAACAAAGGGCGGCGCCACCAGGACAATCCGCTCCCCCGCTGCGGACAACCGCGCCAGGGCCGGCCACACCAGTTGCAATTCACCCACGCCCTGCCCGGCCAGGAGGATTTCAGTCAGTGCCGCTTCCGGCCAGCCACCGGTGGGCAGCGCGGCATCCAGCACCGCGTGCCCGGTGGGTTGCGGGCTGGCGGCCGAGGGCGCGGGCCGGCCCTTCCAGACCTGGCCGCCATTGAACAGCGTATCCAACGCAACGACGGCGCCCATCAGCCTTGCCTCACCAGACCGCAGAACACTCCTTCGATGGCCAGATCCTGATCGTCGCGCACGACAATCGGCTGATACGCCGGGTTGCGCGGCAACAGCCGCACTTCATCGCCGAGCCGTTCGAAACGTTTGATAGTGACTTCACCGTCGAGCCGCGCCACAACGATCTGGCCGTTGAGCGCTTCGGGATTGCGCCGCACGCCGACCAGATCGCCGTCGAGAATGCCGTCCTCGATCATTGAGTCGCCCTGCACCCGCAGCATGTAATCGGGCGTGCGCGAGAACAGCGCCGGGTCGAGCATCAAGCGCCGGTCAACCTCGGCATCGGCGCCAATCGGCGCACCGGCAGCGACGCGGCCGAGCACGGGAATGTCGAGCAACTCCGGGCGCGCCGGTTGCCCAAGCAAACGAATGCCTCGGGCCTGATGGGGGTTGACCTCGATGAACCCGGCTTCGGTAAGCGCCAGCACATGCTTGCGCGCCACACTTCGGGAGGCGAAACCGAACGCCTCGCTGATTTCAGCGAGGCTTGGGGGCTGACCGTGCTCGGCGATGCGATCGCGGATAAAAGTCAGAATGGCGGTACGGCGGGGAGTGAGGTTGGTCATGGAGTACATTTGTACTCTTCTGCGGTTTTGGTGACAAGCACCATCCGTCCATGACATGCCCCGTGGGGGCGTGTTCAATTGGAGTTATTAGCCAGTCCGGCGAGAAAGCCCCACGGAAAAATTCCCCGCTCATGTCCATCACTGAATACCAGCTGCACCCCATACCCCTGGTCATTGACCTCGATCACCCGCACCCGCGAGTCCACCAGCGGCGCCTGCCCTCGCAGCCGAAACGCCCGGCATTGCGAGCACGGGCACTGGCGGCGCAGTTCAGCATGGTCCAGCAATTGTTCACGGCCATCCGGCCAGTTGAGGCGCAATTGCTGTCGAGCCTGCGAATTCCCCACCGACCGCGGGTTCATTGCAACTGACTCAAGGCAATGCGCACGGCTTTGCGCACTTCCGGGTCGCCGTCATCCTGCGCAGCCTGCAATGCGGCCACAGCGCCGCGATCATTCAGTTCACCCAGGGCCAGTGCGGCTTCCTTGCGCAGGTTGCTGATGCGATGGCCGAGGGTGTCGATCAGGGCCTCAAGCGCCGGGACATAGCGCAAGCGCCCGAGGCTGCGGGTGGCGCGCAGGCGTACTTGCCAGTAATCGTCGCCCAGGGCATCGACCAGCGCCGGGCCCGCGTCAACGTGGCCGACCTTGCCCAGGGTCGTAGCGGCTTCCTCACGAACCTGCCAGGCGTTGTCCCGCAGGGCCTGACGCAGGGCCGGCAGGACCTGGGCATCGCAAGCCAGACCGAGGGCGCCGGTGGCGGCACGACGAACTTCTGTGTCGGGATCCTGGCTGGCCAGCGTCGCCAGCGCCGGCAAGGCATCGAGCTGCTTGAGCCAGCCGAGCACGCCGACCGCCTCGCGGCGCACACCTGGGTCCACATCGAGCAAGGCGGCAGAGGCGGCAGCGGCGGCACCGGGGAAGCGCAACTCGCGCAGAGCCCGAAACGCGGCGACGCGCACCTGCACTTCGGCATGCACGGTCCACGGCAGGATCACCTTGCCTGCCGCCTCGCTCTTGAGCAGGCTGAGGCTCTGCGCGGCGGCGGCCTGCACTGTCTGCGCAGGGTCGGTCAGGGCCTGGCACAATGCCTCGACGACCGGGTCATCCTCCCAGGCTTCCAGCAGCCGTGCGGCTTCGGCACGAACTTCTTCAGCCGGATCCTCGGCCAGTCGGTCGACCAGCCAGACCAGGCCTTCAGGCTCCTCGAGATCAGCCAGTTCAATCAGGGCAATCCTGCGCACGCCCGGATCCTCATCACTCAGGCGTGTTTGCAGGGCAAGAATGTCAGCGTTATCGGTCACATCGAATAGAGAGGTCATAGGGCAAATCGCGGCAGTTTATTTTCTGGGGGAAGTCCGAGAGGGTTCAGGCGCGGTAGCTGCCGACCGTCTTCGTGACGCAACAACTCAAGGCAGTGACGCTTGAGTCGGGAGAATTCGTGGCTGGTGACCAATTCGCTGGTGCGGGGTCGGACGAAATCCAGGCGCAAGTCTTCGATGATTCGCCCCGGCCGTGCGCTCATCACCAGCAAACGGTCGGCAAGGAACAGCGCTTCGTCGATGTCGTGGGTGACGAAGACCACGGTGGTGCGGATGCGCGTCCAGATGTCCAGCAGCAGCTCTTGCATGTTCAGACGGGTCAGCGCATCCAGCGCGCCGAACGGCTCGTCCATCAGCAACAGGCGCGGGCGATTGACCAGCACACGGGCGATTTCGACACGTTGCTGCATGCCCCCGGACAACTGATCAGGCCAGCGCTCGGCGAACCCTTCAAGCCCGACCAGGGCCAGGATCTCGTCAGCGGCCTGGTGTCGCTCGGTTTTACCGATGCCACGCATCTTCAGGCCGAAGGCGACGTTGTCACGCACCGTGCGCCAGGGGAACAACGTGTGATGCTGGAACACCATGCCGCGCTGCGGTGATGGGCCTGAGACTTCGCTGCCATCGACTTTCAGGCTACCGGCATGGGCGTTGAGATGCCCGGCCAAGGCGCCGAGCAAGGTCGATTTGCCGCAACCGGACGGGCCGAGAATGCACACAAACTGGCCTGGCTCGATCTGGCAGTCGAGGCCTTGCACGGCTTCGAATGCTTGCAGCCCTTCGCCAAGAACAATGGATAACTGGCGGATATCAATCCGTCCTTCCGGGGTTTGCATCACGCTCATCAGGCTTTTCCTCGCGGTCGATGCCAAGGCGTGAACAACCCGCCCAGGCGTTTGATCAGCAAACTGCTGCCCATGCCCAGCACACCGATCAAGAGCATGCCGACGACGATGTCGGCATAGTTTTGAATGGTGTAGGACTCCCAGGTGTAGTAACCGATGCCGAACTGGCCGGAGATCATTTCTGCGGTGACCAGGCAGAACCACGACGTGCCCATGCCGATCGCCAGACCGGTGATGATGCTCGGCGCGGCGCCGGGCAGGATCACTTCCAGCAGGATCGCCCGGCGCCCTGCTCCGAGGCTTTTCGCTGAGGCAATCAGGCGTGGGTCGACGCCTTCGACGCCGTGCACGGTATTCAACAGGATCGGGAACAGTGCGCCCGTGAAGGTGATGAAAACCATCGACAGCTCCGACGAGGGAAACATCAGGATGGCCAGGGGAATCCAGGCCACGGCGGGAATCGGGCGCAGCACTTCCAGGGGCGGCAGCAGCCAGTCTTCAGCCCGCTTCGAGCGACCGATGGCCAGGCCCAGGGCGATGCCGATGACCAGTGCCGCGAGGTAGCCGGCGAAGAC
Organism: Pseudomonas sp. TH10; assembly: GCF_016651255.1. Classification (GTDB taxonomy): domain Bacteria; phylum Pseudomonadota; class Gammaproteobacteria; order Pseudomonadales; family Pseudomonadaceae; genus Aquipseudomonas. The sequence continues at coordinate 33,151 of NZ_JAEKEG010000002.1, read as the reverse complement.
GCGGCTGAGGCTGGCGGTCAGGTGTTGCAGGAGCTTGCCGGAGTCGCCCAAGCCAAGCGCCGCTTCGATCACCGCGATGGGTGTCGGCACGTTGGCGAAGGTGACGAGGCCGAGGTTCCAGTGGTGGCTGGCGGCGAGTTGCCAGAACAGCAGGCAGAGCAGCAATGAAGCGGCCCTGGGGGTCCAGCGGATAAATGATCGGTACATAAACAATTCCCAATGGCGACACGCCCCCGTAGGAGCTGCCGGAGCCTTCGGCAGCTCCTACGTTGACCGCATTCCAGTTTGATTACCGGGCAGCAACCGCCTGGGTGGTGGCGTCGGTGAAGTCGAAAACTTTGCCGCCCTGCGCCGCTGCAAATTGCTGGGCCTGGCCCTTGAGCAGGAACGCACTCAAGCGACCCTTGGCATCGCTGGCAAACCACGCCTGGTCGGCCAATAACTTGATTCCGCTGTCACTGGCCTGCGCATACACCGCCCGGACGTTTTTGCCCTCGGCTTTCAACTGCGCCAATGCGCTGAACGCTGTCTGCGCCGAGGCATACTGGCGAACCTTGGGTTCACCGCGCACCCAGATCTCGGCCACGTGACTGAAGTCGGTGATGACCTGGCCGTTCGCTGCATCCACTGCCTTCAACGGGCTCTGGGCGTAATTGCCAAGCTGGGCGGAGTAATCCAGGTTCGACGCCTTGAACGCGGCGCGAATGTATTGGTCGTCGATGAAGGTATTCAGATCGAGGCCTCGGTCGGCCTTCTTCAGCAGCTTCAACGTGTCGATGGCGGTGCCGACCGCCTGACGATATTCCGGCTTCCAACTCAAGTCGCGGGTCTGCACGCCGAGCGGGCCGTGGAACAGGTAGTTGACCTCGGCATCGACGCCGGTGACTTTGGCGATCAGCTCGCTGTACTTCTCTGGTTCGGCGGCGAGCAGTTGATTGGCCTCAATGCTCGCCCGCAAATAAGCAACGACGATCTCCGGGTACTTCTTCGCATACGCCTGATCCACCAGCGCACCATGGAACGTCGGCGCATTGGCCTGGGCGCCGTCGTAGATCTTGCGAGCAAAACCACGGCTCGGGAACAGTTCGGCGAACGGCACGAAATCGGCGTGAGCGTCGATTTTGCCGGCCTGTAATGCCGAGCCGGCGACCTCCGGCGGCTGGGCGATGATGTTCACATCTTTCAGCGGATCCCAGCCCTGCGCCGCCACCGCTCGCAACAACATGCCGTGGGCCGTCGAGGCGAACGGTACGGAGATGGTCTTGCCCTTGAGCTCGGCCAGGGATTGCACGCTGGACGCGCTGGGCACCACGATGCCGTTACCGCTGCCTTTGATACTGCCCGACAACACGCTGATGAACAGGCTGTGCTTGCCAGCGGCTTCAAACGCCACCCCGTTGAAGGTGCCGGGGAAATCCGCCATGGCGCCGAAGTCGAGTTTGCCGGCGACCATCTCATTGGTCAGGGGCGCACCGCTGGTGAAGTTTTTCCACTGCACCTCGTATTGGGCGTCTTTGTAGGCGCCGTCGTGGGGCAGGTATTTGTCGAGCAGACCGAGTTCACGAATCAGCAAACCGCCTGCGGCGCAGTTGATGGTGGTGTCCTGGGTGCCGATGGCGATGCGGATGGTTTCGGCTGAGGCCGACAAGGTAAATGAGGCCAGTACCAGACCGGCGATTGCTGCACGCAACATGAGTGTTTCCCCTCGAATCGTTTATTTGAGTTCGTCTCCGCCGCGATCAGGGCGCGGTGGGAAACGAGGGGTGTTCGATGAATCCAGCGTCCGGGGTTCACCGGATGGCTTTACAAGTTGTCTGTACTCGATCCCACAATGATTGGGATTTAGCGCAACAGATAGGGAATCTCGACCTTCACCGCCCCGGTCGGGCAGTCCTTCTCGCACGGCATGCAGTACCAGCATTCATCGAACGCCATGTAAGCCTTTTGCGTCGCCGGGTTGATCGCCAGCAGGTCCATCGGGCAGACGTCAACGCACACGGTGCAACCCTTTTCGGCGATGCATTTGTCCTCGTCCACGGTGACGGGGGCATTGGAGCGGAAGAAGATTTCCTGGGCTTGATAGGCCATGGTTCGGACTCTCTTTTCAGTGATGCATCACGCGGCAAAGGCACCGACTCGCAAGCGGTCGTAGGCCTGCATTTCTTCGGCATCGAGCGGGATGATGTAAGGCTCGACGGCTTTCTTGAAACTGGTCATCAAGCCGTCATCGCCCTTCTTCAGGTGGCAATGGCAGAACCAGTCGCGGTCATTGCGCTGCGGGTAATCGACCCGATGGTGGTACAGCCCCCAACGGCTTTCGGCGCGGAACAATGAGGCGCGAGCAGCCATTTCGGCGCAATCGCGGATCACGCTGACTTCCATCGCGCGCATCAGTTCGTGGGCGTTGTTGGCCTTCATCTGCTCGAGGTCGCGCTCGATGTCGCTGAAACGTTGCAGGCCGATCTGCATCTTCTTGGTGACTTTCGGCGGTTGCAGGTAATCGTTGACGAAGCGCCGCAGCTTGTACTCGACCTGTGCGGGCGGCAGACCGTTTTCGCGATCCAGTGGCGCGTAGACTCGGGCCTTTTCCTTTTCGATCTGCTCGGCATCCAGCGCAGAAAACTCGCGCCCGGCGACAAAGTCCGCAGCGTTGTGCCCGGCGAACCAGCCGTAGGTGAAAGCGCCAAGCATGTAGTTGTGCGGCACGGCGGCCATGTCACCGGCCGAGTACAAGCCTTTCACCGAGGTCTCGGCACGCTCGTTGACCCACACACCGGACGCCGAATGACCACTGCAAAAACCGATTTCGGAGATGTGCATCTCGACCATTTGCGTGCGGTAATCGGTGCCGCGATTGGCGTGAAACTGGCCCCGGCTCGGGCGTTCGTTGCTGTGCAGAATCTCCTCGATGTTCTGGATGGTTTCCTCGGCCAGATGATCGAGTTTGAGAAACACCGGACCGTTGCCGCTTTCCAGCTCCTGGTGGAACTCCCACATCATCTGCCCGCTCCAGTAGTCGCACTCGATGAAGCGTTCGCCCTTGTTGTTGGCGGTATAGCCGCCCAACGGGCCAGTGACGTAAGCGCAGGCCGGGCCGTTGTAATCCTTGATCAACGGGTTGATCTGGAAGCACTCGAGGTTCGCCAGTTCGGCTCCGGCGTGATAGGCCATCGCGTAACCATCGCCAGCGTTGGTCGGGTTTTCGTAGGTGCCCATCAGGTAACCCGACGACGGCAGACCGAGGCGTCCGGCGGCACCGCACGCGAGGATCACCGCTTTGGCCTTGATCACATGGAAGTCGGCGGTGCGGCAATCGAAGCCCATCACGCCATTGACGGTGCCCTCCTCGTCGGTCAGCAAACGCGTGCACACCAGGCGATTGGTGATGTTGACCCGAGCGCGTTTCAACTGGCGATACAAGACCTTCTTGATGTCGTGTCCTTCCGGCATTGGCAGCACGTAGGCGCCCATGTGGTGGACTTTTTTCACCGCGTAATCGCCGGTTTCGTCCTTTTCGAACTTCACGCCCCAGCGGTCGAGTTGCTCAATGGTTTCGAAACTATGCGTGGCGTAGGCGTACACCGCCGCCTGATTGACGATGCCGTCGTTGGCGATGGTGATTTCCTTGGTGTACTGCTCCGGCGTCGAGTGGCCGGGAATGATCGCGTTGTTCAGGCCGTCCATGCCCATGCTGATCGCGCCGCTGCGTTTGACGTTGGCCTTGTCGACCAGCAACACGCGCAAGTCGCGGTTCTTTTCCTTGGCCTTGATCGCGGCCATCGGGCCGGCAGTGCCACCGCCGATAACGACGATGTCGTACTCCTGTTCGAGAACGTTGCGGGTCATGCCTGCGCTCCTTTTTGCCGGTCGATTCGCAGGCGGTACTGGAAGGCGTCGCCACGGTAGTAAAGGTATTCGAAGTCCAGCGGCTGGCCGTTGGCGTTGTGGGTCAGGCGCTCGATGCGCATGATCGGCGAGCCGGCCTCGACGTTCAGTGCCTGGGTCAGGTCGCTGTCGGCCAGCACCGCGTCGATCGCCAGATCGGCGTGGCCGAGGGCAATGCCGCAGTCGTTTTCGAGAATCAGGAAGATGTCGCGGGTGACCAGATCAGCCTTCTCCAGGCGCTCGCCGACGGCTTTGGGCAGGTAGGTGATTTCCAGCGAGATCGGCTCGCGGTTGATCAGCCGTACGCGTTTGATCTGCGCCACGGTCTCGCCTTCCGCGACTTGCAAACGCTCGGCGACGCGTTTATCGGCGGGGATGAATTTGAAACTGCGCAGGCGGTTGATCACCTCGTAGCCACGCCCGGTCATGGACTCGGCGAGGCCTTGCAGGCTGCTGACGTTTTGAAAGGTTTTCGGCTTGGCAACAAAAGTGCCTTTGCCGTGGATCTTGAAGATCAGCCCTTCCTTTTGCAGATCGCCGAGCGCCTGGCGCACGGTGATGCGGCTGACTTTGAACAGCGCACCCAGTTCGCTTTCGGAAGGCATCTGGCTGTCTTGCGGGTATTCACCGTCCAGAATGCGCGCACGGAGGACGTCGCGCAGTTGAGTGTGCAAAGGAACGCTGCTTAGGGAGAGAACGTTATCGGTCATCACGGAATCACTTGTTATAACGAGTTATGACAAGATCATATCGAGCTGATTTGCGGCTGGGAAATAACGTTTGGGTATAAGGTTAGTCGGCAGTTTCAGGTGAAGGCGCCTGCTCCTTCACCCTGCCAACCGGTGTCAGCCCATGCGCAGCGCGCGCAGGTCGAGGTGGCCGCCCTTGAGCGGCGGGCACCAGTAGTAGCCGCCGGTGATCGGTCGGCTGATGCGATACAGGCCATCGGTGATGCCGTCTTCCAGGCCGCTCATGCGGCGCAGCTGGGCTTCGAAGGCGTCCAGGGAGAAGCCGAAAGCGAGGAACATCAGGCCGGCACGGTCGCCTTCAATCCAGGGCATGGAACGACGCACCACAAACGCCTCGGGGGCAAAACTTTCCTGGGCGGTGCGTTTGACGTGAGCAGAGATTGGCGCATCGTCCAGTTCTTCGTTGTCGCTCAGGCGCCGGCCCATGATGTTGTCCGTCTCATGGGACGGCAACGCGCGAAAACCTTTCAAGTCGTGCTGCCACTGCTGGATCGCGGCAAAACTGCCACCGACCAGGCCCTCAGCGCCCTCGCCCAGCAACGCCGCCGCCACGGCCGCTTCGTCATGGGGGTTTTCCGTACCGTCCTCGTAACCGGTCAGGTCGTGGCCGGTCAGGTGGCGAAAAGTTTCATTCATCTGTACCAGACGCAACGCCGGAGCCAGTGCCGCTTCGATGGCCTGGCTGCGATTGAGCAGTTCGCCACGGTCGATGCCATGCAGCCAGCACCACAGCGCATGCTGGGTCGACGGGTTGTCGACGCCCACGCCGGTCATCGCCGGAAATGCCCGCAGGCCATCGATACGGGCGTGTAGTGCCATGGCCAGGGACTCACCAAAGCCCACTACGGCAGATTTGCCGTCTACCAGTTGCATCAGGTTGTCGAGCGCAGCCGGCAGGGCTTCGACGGACACCAGCGCGAAGAACAGATGACGGGCTTGCAGCGGAACGGGGTGGCGAGGATGCCCGGCTGGTAGTGACTCATATCGACTCCTTGAAAAAGGAGCGCAGTTTACCGGGGTCCTGGATCGTATACACATGCGTTTTTCATGTAGAGCAGGACCTGCGCATGCCCGCTTCGTCGCTTGATCGCTGTAAAAATGCTAAACGTGCTGCAATATCGCAGCACTTTTGTGCAGCTGCCAAAGATTGTGGGAGCACACGCTGTACAGCTGCTCCATCTGCTGCAGTTGCTACAACGGCTCCAGGTGCTACGAAAGATCTGCTTGGCATGCGATGTGCCCTGCTTTTGAGACCCTCAGCCAACCCGAGCCGATTCGCCATGGATATCCTGAATTTGCTGGCCCACAAGGCGCCGCCCTGCACCAGCACCCTGAGTGCCGACGGGCTGCTCGTGAGCCTGTCCGCCAGTTTGAGCGACCAGTTGGGTTACTCGCCGGAAGACTCTTTGAACCAGCCGATCGAACACCTCTACAGCGTCGAATCGGTTCGCACCCTGCGCGCACTGTTCGCCAACCCGCCTGCGGACGAGTTGGTCCAGAGCCTTGAGCTGACCCTGATCCGCCACAACGGCAGCCTGCTGCACGTGATTGCCAGCGGGTTGCTGCAGTGGCGTGAGGTTCAGCCGGCCTGCCTGCACTTGTTGAACATACCGCTGGGTACACTGGGTCATCGCCTGCGGGAAATGCACAACGCCAATGAAGTGATGAGCCAGATGCTGCAGAGCGCCAAGGTGGCCTACTGGTGCATCGAGTTTGCTGAGGCGGTAGACATCAACAACTCGCCCGATGAAATCGTGCGACAGGTCTTCGAGAACGACTCGCACTGGCGCCTGTGCAACCGCGCGATGGCCGACGTCTACGAAATGCCGTCGGATGTCGATTTCAACCAGCAACCGGTCCGGCTCTACTGGCCGCGCAGCCCGGCCAACGAGGAATTTGTGCGGCGCCTGATCGAAGCCGGATTCAGCGTCGACTGCGCCTTGTCCGTGGATCGCCGCCATGACGGATCGCCCGCCTACGTCGAGAACGACGTGCGCGCAACCATCGTCAACGGGCACCTGTTACGCATGTGGGGCAGCATTCGCGATGTCAGCCAGGAACTGCGCATGCAACACGATGCAGAACAACGCATAGATGCGCTGCGCCGAGTGTTCGATGCGGTACCGGACGCCGTGCTGGTGATTGACGAACACTTGCAGCCGCAATGGCGCAACGCAGTGTTTGAAGAGACATTCGGCATCACCAACGGCGCGGGTATCGCTCGCCTGTTGCTGGATAACGCACTGCCGGAACGCACCTGGCACCGTCTGCCGCTGCCGGATCTGAGTGGGCGTGCGCCGGACTTCGACGTGCACTGTTCGCGCATCCTGATTCGCGAAGGCGTAGCCTGGCGCGTTGCAGTGTTCCGTCAGCGCCAGGGCGTGCGCACCCAAGAGTTGCACCCATGAAAGACTCGAACCTGCCACCCAGCCTGCAGATGGGCATGCGTTCCTCGGTCAATGTCAGCAGCGAAGTGCTCGGCGCGTTACTGCAGACCCCGGCCCTGCACGCCCTCCTCGACAGCTTCAGCGAGGCGCTCATCGTGACTGACGGCGAAGGCCGCGTACGCTTTCTCAACCTGGCCGCCGAGCGGGTCAATCGACTGTCCAAACAGCAGGCCATCGGGTTATCGGACAGTGAGTTTTTCCAGCGCTCTGCACTCAACTACGACGACCTGCAAGCGGCGCTCCATCGCGGCGGCAATAGCGCCTTGACGCGCTCCCGAGAGGGCCGCGTGCTGCTCAGCAGCACCCATGCGATTCCCACCGGGGCTTATGAAAAGCCTTTTCGCATGCTGACCCAGAAAGATTTTGACGGCAGCCAGCCGCAACGCCGAGCGTCCCTGGGCGCCAGGCCGGTTGAATCCCACGGCCTGCGCGACCCGCAAGATAACGCGCTGCATCTGTCCCCACAGCTCTCAGGCATCGCCGACACTGGCGTGCGCGCCTTCCGTCGACGCGCGCGCCTGTTGCTGTTGGGTGAACCAGGAGTGGGCAAGACTGCGATCGCCCGACACATACACCGAGCTGCGGGCTGGGGCGATCGGCCGTTCATTCATGTCAATTGCGGGAGCATTCCCGAGAGCCTGTTCGAATCGGAGATGTTCGGTTATGAACGCGGGGCCTTTACCGGCGCGCTGGCGGGCGGCAAGCAAGGCTATATCGAAGCGGCTGCCGGCGGGACGCTGTTCCTCGACGAGATCGGCGAGATACCGCTGCACGTCCAGGCCAAGTTGTTGAAATTTCTCGAAGACAGCACCATTCAATCGGTCGGCTCGCCCCTGAGCAAATCGGTGCAGGTGCAGGTCATTGCCGCCACCAACAAGGATTTGCGACACCTGGTCAGCCTGGGCGAGTTCCGTGCCGACCTGTACTACCGCCTGGCCGTGCTGCCGGTGGAAATCCCGCCGTTGCGCCAGCATCGTGATGATTTGCCCTTCCTGATCGACATTCTGCTCAGCCGCATCAATGGAGACCGTGAACCATCCCTGAGCCTCTCAGCGGGCTGTCGCAAGCGGCTCCTGAGCTACGACTACCCGGGCAATATCCGCGAGCTGGTGAACATTTTCGAGCGCCTGGCCGTCCTCGCCGATGATGAAGCACAGGAACATCATCTGCCTGCCGAAATGCTCGAACCGCAGCGCCCTCGGGAATCAGTGGATGCCCGACTGGCCGACGAAGAGGATGCGCAGCAGAACCTCAAGCTGCAGGTCCAGCATTTCGAACGCCAGGTGATCCTCCGGGCGGTGCACCTGTGCGGCAGCAAGCGCAAGGCGGCGGTGCACCTGGGTATCGACATTGGCACGTTGATTCGCAAGTTGCAGCGCGAGTGATTTGAAAACGTAGCAGCGTAGAGGTGCTGTTTCACCTGAAAGCGCTGCGAAAACGCATACATATCAAGTTACTTTTGCCTTCCTCTTTTCTTCGCCAAACAACATATCCCTTTGGATTCATAGACTTATATAACTGGCACGACCTGTGCTCCTGCTATCTGCAACCCACCATCGTTGGGCTTTGCACAAGGCCGGCTTTACCGCCGCGCCGGTAGCCAGGAGGAATAATAAAAATGTTGATCACCGGGATCAAAAGCCGACCGGTCTATGACCGGCTGGAACCGCTGCCAGGCGGTCTGCACCACATCATCGCCGGCCAGGGCAGTGGTGGGCGCGCCATGTTGCGATTACTGGACGAGATGGCCGCATCTGCGGGCCCCATCACCCTGCTGTATTCCCAGGAGTCCTTCTCCGGGCAGGATTTCCTCGGCCAGTTACAGGAGCATCCGCAGCTTCCACTGCACGTGCACTCGTCCAATCAGGCGCTGATCGAAGCACTCAGGACCCTGCTCGGCGAAGCACGCATGGGCACCCGCCTGTACCTCGCCGGCTCGGAAAGCTTTCTCGGCAGCGCCATGCAAGTGGCCACGCATTTCGACCTCAATCGCGACGAAGTGCTACGCGAGCATTCCGGCACCCTGGTACGCCGGGTCTGGTGCGTGCATTGCGACACCTACACCGAGAACGTCACTCAACGGGTCTACGACTGCCCTGGATGCGGCGTGACGCTGGTGGTGCGCGATCATTATTCCCGTCGCCTGGCCGCCTTTCAGGCGGTCAAGGCCGATGCTGAAGTCCCGGGTGAATTGCCCGAAGCCGAGGAGCTCGACACATGAGCCAGAACAACGGCACATTGAATTTGCGCGTAGCCCGCATCGAAGCGGTGACCCCGGAAATCAAGCGCTTCACCCTGGTGTCGCCGACCGGCGCTCACCTGCCCGCGTTTTCCGGTGGCAGCCACGTGGTGGTGCTGATCGCCCACTCGCAGAACACCCTGCGCAACCCCTATTCACTGCTCAGCTCGCCGTACGACACCAGCAGTTATCAGATTGCCGTGCGCCGGGTGGACAACGGTCGTGGCGGCTCGGTCTCGCTGCACGACGATGTCAGCGAAGGGGATGTGATCGAGGTGACGCCACCGGTCAACCTGTTCCCGCTCATCAAGCAGGCGCGGCTGCACATCTTTATCGCGGGCGGCGTCGGCATTACACCGGTCATCTCGCAGCTGGAGGAACTGCGCCTGAGCAAGGTGCCTTTTGAACTGCATTACGCGGTGCGCGGCGAAGCGCATGCACAACTTGGCAAGGAATTGCAGGCCACCTATGGCGAACAGGTGCATCTGTATCGCAAGGGTGTCGACTCGCGCATGGACATCGGTAGGGTCCTGGCCGACCGCCCGCTGGGTAGCCACGTGTACGTCTGCGGCCCGGACAGCATGATCGACGCCACGCTGGCGTGCGCCCGGGAACTGGGCTGGACCGACAGCCATGTGCACTTCGAGCGATTCCTGGAGCAGAGCAGCGGCGGCGAAGCCTTCAGTTTCACCCTCGGCCATAGCGGCACGACCATCGAGGTCTCTCCCGACCAGACCATGCTCGAAGCAGTAGAAGCCGCTGGCTACAGCATGCCTTACCTGTGTCGTGGCGGCGCCTGTGGCCATTGCGAAACCACCGTACTGGAACTTGATGGCGAGCTGCTGCACGGCGATGACTGGCTGTCGGATGAGGACAAGACCAGCCGCAAGAAAATCATGCCCTGCGTATCCCGCGCCAAATGCAATCGCCTGGTCATCGACCTCTGATCGACGGAAAACATAAAAATGAATATTAAATTCAATCCCGACGAAACCTACCGCGACGACTACACCTTCGCCAACAGCCCGGAAACCATCGCCCGTGCGCCCTTCCCATTCCCTGATGACGACTACATGTACTCGATGAATCTCGAGCCGCATGTCTCGGTAGGCGATGGCGCGTTCCGCGCAGCTTTCGACATCGACGAACATTACATCAGCGAGTGCAAGGACCGGGCGATCACCCTGGATAAAGACCCAGGCATGCACTACGTCTCGGCTCCTCACATGATGGAGGCGCAGTGGGACTTGCTGGAGCTGATCATGGAGTCCTACGCCCGCGATTATCCGCAGTACTTCAGCCTGCAGCGCGAGGGCCGCCAGTGGCACTGGACCAACCGTCTGCTGGACATTGATGACCACTTCACCTTCGGTGATCCGGCCACCCTGCCCTACGAGCCGATGGAATACGTGACCCGCCAGGCCCAGGGCGATTGGGTGTTGCAGGAAGAACGCGACGGCACGCTGTTTTGGGGCGCCGGCATCGCCACCCAACGTGCCGATTACTCACTGCGCTTCAACCTGGGCATGAGCTGGGAGGAATTCCACGGCCCGGTGCCACTGGTCAAGGAAATCGGCATGCTGGACCGTGCCTTGAAGTTCCTGTTGCGCTTGCGCACCGGGCATCCGGTGCGTCGCCTGAACTGGTCACTGACGGTCAACCCGCGCCTGGAAGTCTCCGCCGAAAGCCTGCCGGAATGGGCACCGGACCGCACCATCGTGACGGCACAGAACGCCGGCAAGCTGGTGTACCTGCGCATCGAGTTACAGCCACTGCACCGCCTGCCTCGCAGCAACGCGATCGTGTTTCCGATTCGTACTTACCTGCTTAGCCTCGAGGACATCGCTACCAACCCTGCATGGGCGCGGCGCATGCACCGGGTGCTGCGGGACTTGAACCAGCAACTGGTCGATTACAAGGGCTTCAGCCGTTATCGCGATGCAGCGGTGGAATGGCTTTCGCAGTACGACACCGAAGCCAAACCCTGACGCGAGCCCCTGTGGGAGCCCCTGTGGGAGCCCCTGTGGGAGCCCCTGTGGGAGCCCCTGTGGGAGCCAGCCTGCTGGCGATTGGCTGCCTTGAAGTCGCCATCGCCAGCAGGCTGGCTCCCACAGGTTCGAGGTATCCAATAATTGGCGGGCCAACCCGCCAGCACCGCAATCCACTGCCATTGATAATGAGGAAATAAAATGAGTGGCTCATCCAACACGCGTGCAAGCAGCAGCGCCGATCAGGACGCGGAACAACTACGCGCCCTCGGCTACAGCTCGGATTTCAATCGGAGCATGAGCCTGTGGGAGAATTTTTCCCTGGGCTTCACTTACCTGTCACCGGTGGTCGGCGTCTACACCCTGTTTGGCCTGTGCCTGGCCGCCGGCGGCCCGCCGATGTTCTGGTCGTACCTGTTGATCGGCGCCGGGCAATTGCTGGTGTGCCTGATCTTCGGTGAAATCGTCTCGCAGTTCCCCATCTCCGGTGGGGTCTATCCATGGGCGCGCCGTCTGGTGGGCAAGCGCTGGGCGTGGATGGTCGGCTGGGTTTACGCCTGGGCGCTGTGTGCAACCATCGCCGGCGTCGCAGTCGGTGCGGGACCTTACCTGGCCATCATGCTGGGTTTCAATCCGGGGCCCGAGGCCAATATCTATATCGCCCTGACGATCATTGCACTGTCGACCGCGCTGAACCTGGTCGGCACCAAGCTGCTGGCGCGGGTGGCGATGTTCGGCTTCCTCTGCGAGCTGGTCGGCGCCATCCTGGTGGGTGGCTACCTGCTGATCTTTGAACGGCACCAGCCGTTCAGCGTGCTGTTCGACACCTTCAATCTCGAAGTCAACGGTTCATACCTGCCAGCGTTCCTTGCGGCATCGCTTGCCGGCCTGTTCCAGTACTACGGCTTCGAGGCCTGCGGCGATGTCGCCGAAGAAACGCCAAACCCTGGCAAGCGCATTCCCAAAGCCATGCGCATGACCATCTACATCGGTGGTGCGGCGGCGATGTTCGCCTGCCTGGCGCTGATCCTGTCGGTGCCTGACATGGCCAAGGTCCTCGCTGGTGAAGACACCGACCCGGTAGCGACCATTCTGGCCAACGCCTTCGGCCCGGTGGGTTCGCGCCTGGTGATGGCGGTGGTGATGGTGTCGTTCATCTCTTGCGTACTGAGCCTGCAAGCGGCCGCCAGCCGCCTGTTGTTTGCCTATGCCCGTGACGAAATGATCATCGGCAGCTCGCTGCTCAAGCGGCTGTCGGGCAACCACGTGCCGTCGTTCGCCCTGTTGATCAGCGGCCTGGTGCCGGCTGGCATCGTCTGCCTCGGCATGTTCATGGCCGATGCGGTGGCGACCATCGTCGGTTTCGCGGCCATTGGTATTTATGTCGCCTTCCAGCTGATCGTCATTGCGGCCTTGATCGCCCGCGCCAAGGGCTGGCGTCCGAACGGGCAGTTCACCCTCGGCGCCTGGGGCCTGTGGGTGAACCTCGCCGCGCTGATCTATGGCGTCTGCGCGATCATCAATATGGTCTGGCCGCGCTCGCCGGATGCGCCGTGGTTCATCAACTATTCGATGATCCTGACCACCCTGGTCGTGATGGGTGCCGGCCTGGTCTACATGTTGCTCGGCAAACCGTACGACAAGGGCACAGCGCCTGCAGGCGATGCATGGAAGTTCTCCAGGCCACCGGCCAAGGCTGCTGATGTGTCCGCTGCGGCGATCAACAGACCTTCAATTTAACAACACCCCTGTAGGGAGCGAGCTTGCTCGCGATGAACCTGAGGGCGCCGCGTGCATTCAGGCAGCCCTCGTCATCGTTGACGTCCATCGCGAGCAAGCTCGCTCCTACAAGGGTCCGGTTTGAAAACCAGAATTGCTTCAGAGAGGACAATGCCATGCAAACCAAACTCCTGATCAACGGCCAGTTGATCGCTGGCGAAGGCCCCGCCCAAGCCGTGTTCAACCCGTCACTGGGCCGAGTCCTGGTGGAGATCAACGAAGCCAGCGAAGCCCAGGTCGATGCTGCCGTGCGGGCCGCCGATGCGGCGTTCGATGGTTGGTCACAGACCCCGCCGAAGGATCGCGCCCTGCTGCTGCTGAAGCTCGCCGACGTCATCGAGGCCCACGGCGAAGAGCTGGCCAAGCTGGAATCGGACAACTGCGGCAAGCCTTACAGCGCCGCTCTGAATGACGAGATCCCGGCGATTGCCGACGTGTTCCGTTTCTTCGCTGGCGCCAGCCGTTGCATGAGCGGTTCGGCGGGCGGCGAATATTTACCCGGCCACACGTCGATGATTCGCCGCGACCCGGTTGGCGTGATCGCCTCCATTGCGCCGTGGAACTACCCGCTGATGATGGTTGCCTGGAAAATCGCCCCAGCGCTGGCTGCCGGTAATACCGTGGTGCTCAAGCCGTCGGAACAAACCCCACTGACCGCGTTGCGTCTGGCCGAACTGGCGTCGGAAATCTTCCCGGCTGGTGTACTCAATCTGGTATTCGGTCGCGGTCCTACCGTTGGCAGTCCGTTGGTTACGCACCCGAAAGTGCGCATGGTTTCGCTGACGGGCTCCATCGCCACGGGCGCCAACATCATTTCCAGCACCGCCGACAGCGTCAAACGCATGCACATGGAACTGGGCGGCAAGGCACCGGTGATCATCTTCGATGACGCCGATATCGATGCGGCGGTTGAAGGCATTCGCACCTTCGGTTTCTACAACGCCGGGCAGGACTGCACCGCCGCGTGCCGGATCTACGCGCAGCAAGGCATTTACGACAAGTTTGTCGAGAAACTCGGCGCGGCGGTCAGTAGCATCAAGCACGGTTTGCAGGATGATCCGTCGACCGAGTTGGGGCCGTTGATCACTGCCCAACATCGCGACCGTGTTGCCGGGTTTGTCGAGCGTGCCGTGGCTCAGCCGCACATTCGTCTGATCACTGGTGGCAAGGCAGTCGAGGGCAACGGCTTCTTCTTCGAACCGACGGTGTTGGCCGATGCGCAACAGGACGACGAAATCGTCCGTCGCGAGGTGTTCGGGCCGGTGGTTTCGGTGACCAAGTTTACCGATGAAGCGCAGGCGCTGGAGTGGGCCAACGATTCGGACTACGGCCTCGCCTCCTCGGTGTGGACAGCGGACGTCGGACGCGCGCATCGCATGTCGGCACGCTTGCAGTACGGCTGCACGTGGGTGAACACGCACTTCATGCTCGTCAGCGAAATGCCCCATGGCGGTCAGAAATTGTCCGGTTACGGCAAGGACATGTCCATGTACGGGCTGGAGGACTACACCACGGTTCGGCATGTGATGTTCAAGCACTAAAAAGCATCGCTGGCAAGCCAGCTCCCACAAGGGTTGGGGACGTACCCAACTCTGTGGTCAACCACAAATCCTGTGGGAGCTGGCTTGCCAGCTCCGACAAGGGTTGGGACTTACCCAACTCTGTGGTCAACCACAAATCATGTGGGAGCTGGCTTGCCAGCGATGGCGTCACCTCGGTTTCAAGGCAGAAACCGGCAATACGCACCACCAGGCACCACCCCAAAGAAGTCAAAACAAAAACCACCGAACCGGGCGCGCTGTCACAGCCACGCCACGGCATCGGACATCCGAAATCTGCCGATTTTCCGGAGCTGACAGACCATGAGTGCATCAACCGATCTCCCCACAGCCGCCGACAGCGATGCCGAGCAGCTACGTAAGCTGGGTTATACCTCCAACTTCAACCGCAGCATGAGCCTGTGGGAAAACTTCGCCTTGGGCTTCACTTATCTGTCACCGGTCGTAGGGGTTTATACCCTCTTCGGCCTGTGCCTTGCCGCTGGCGGGCCACCGATGTTCTGGGCCTATTTATTGGTCGGTTGCGGCCAGTTGCTGGTGTGCCTGATCTTCGGCGAAGTGGTTTCGCAGTTCCCGATTTCCGGCGGTGTATACCCTTGGGCACGTCGATTGGTCGGTAAAAAATGGGCATGGATGGTCGGCTGGATCTACTCCATCGCCCTCTGCGTCACCATCGCTGCGGTCGCCGTCGGTGCGGGTCCGTACCTGGCCGCCATGCTCGGTTTTGAGCCGAGCAACAACACCAACATCGTCATCGCTCTGGTGCTGACCTTGTTTGCCACGCTGGTCAACCTCAGCGGCACCAAAGTGCTGGCGCGCATCGCCATGTTCGGCTTCCTCTGCGAACTGGTCGGCGCGGTGATCGTTGGCGTTTACCTGCTGGTGTTCGAACGTCACCAACCGCTGAGCGTGCTGTTCAACACCTTCGACATCAGCGTCGACGGCTCGTACCTGCCGGCATTCCTCACCGCATCGCTGGCGGGGATGTTCCTCTACTACGGCTTCGAGGCTTGCGGCGACGTCGCCGAAGAAACCCCGAACCCGAGCGCGAAAATCCCGGTGGCCATGCGCATGACCATCTACATCGGCGGCATCGCGGCGATGTTCGCCTGCCTGGCGCTGATCCTCGCCGTGCCGGACATGCAAGCCGTGATCAATGGCACCGACAAAGACCCGGTCACCACCATCCTCAACAACGCCTTCGGCCCGGTCGGCTCGAAAGTGGTGATGGGCGTGGTGATGATTTCCTTCATCTCCTGCGTCATCAGCCTACAAGCAGCGGCGAGCCGTCTGCTGTACTCCTACGCTCGCGATGAAATGGTCATCGGCAGTTCGCTGCTGAAGAAGATTTCTTCTACAACCCAGGTGCCGGTTGCTGCGCTGTTCGTGTCCGGCGTTCTGCCCGCACTCATCATAGTGCTGGGCTTCTTCCTGCAGGATGCGGTCGCAACGATCGTCAGCTTCGCGGCAATCGGTATTTACCTCGCCTTCCAGATGATTGTGCTGGCAGCGCTGTATGCACGCATCAAGGGCTGGAAGCCGAGCGGCAAGTTCACCCTGGGCGCATGGGGCTGGGCGATCAATATCGGCGCGCTGGTCTATGGTGTCGCCGCTATCATCAACATGGCCTGGCCACGCACCCCGGATGCGGCTTGGTACGTCAACTACGCCATGGTATTGAGCACCGCCATCGTCATTGGCCTGGGCCTGCTGTACATGTGGCTCGCCAAACCTTACGACCACGGCACCGCGCCTGCGGGCGATGCCTGGAAAATCAGCCGGTAACGGCCCTCGCCCCGGCACCTGAGCGGGTGCCGGGGTGATTTATGAAAACCCACAAGGATTGAACATGGACATCACCCGCCGCGACTTCCTCAACGGCGTTGCAGTCACTATCGCTGCCGGCATGACGCCACTGCAGATTCTTCAGGCTGCCCCCGATGGACGCTATTACCCGCCTGCCCTCACCGGCCTGCGCGGCAGCCACGTTGGCTCCTTCGAAATTGCCCACCAGATGGGCTGGGAGAAAAAGGTCTTCGACACCGACAAGCTGCCCATCACCGAGGACTATGACCTTGTGGTTGTCGGAGGAGGCCTCAGCGGTCTGTCCGCAGCCTGGTTTTACCGTGAGAAACATCCAAAAGCACGCATCCTGATTCTGGAAAACCACGATGACTTTGGCGGTCACGCCAAGCGCAACGAGTTCTCGGCCGGCGGTCGTACCATCATCGGCTACGGCGGCAGCGAAGCCTTCCAGTCGCCCAATCATTTGTACAGCAAGGAGGTGAACGGCCTGCTGAAAAAACTGGGTGTCGACATCAAGCGCTTCGAGACCGCCTTCGACCGCCAGTTCTATCCCGACCTGGGCTTGTCCCGCGCGGTGTTCTTCGACAAGGAAAACTTCGGCGAAGACAAACTGGTCAGCGGCGACCCGACACCGATGGTGGCTGACGACATTGCCCCCGATCAGCTCCACGCCCGTTCCATCACCGACTTCATCAACGACTTCCCGCTGCCGCCAGCCGATCGCCAGGCGCTGATTGCGCTGCACATGACGCCCAAGGATTATCTGGCCGGCAAGACCACCGAGGAAAAAACGCGCACCTGGAAGCCACCAGCTACCAGGATTTCCTGCTCAAGGACGTAGGACTGTCAGCCCAGGCGGTGAAGTACTTCCAGAGTCGCACCAATGATTTCATGGCGCTGAGCATCGACGCCGTCGCCGCTTCCGACGCCTACTCGGTCGGTTTCCCAGGCTTTAGCGCGATGAATCTGGAACCCATCAGCGAAGAAGCCCGGGCGGAAATGGAAGAGCCCTATATCTACCACTTCCCCGACGGCAACGCATCGCTTGCCCGCCTGCTGGTGCGCAGCCTGATCCCGTCCGTCGCACCGGGACACACGATGGACGATGTGGTCCTCGCCCCGTTCGACTACGCCAGGCTCGATCAGCCCAAGGCCGCCGTGCGCATCCGCCTCAACAGTACGGCGGTCAGCGTACGCAACGTCGGCAATGGCGTGAACGTCGGCTACAGCCGTGGCGGTCAACTCAACCAGGTGCGCGGCAAACACTGCATCATGGCCTGCTACAACATGGTCATCCCGTACCTGTTGCGGGACCTGTCAGCCGAGCAGTCGCACGCGCTGAGCCAGAATGTGAAGTTCCCGCTGGTCTACACCAAAGTCGTGATACGCAACTGGGAGTCGTTCCAGAAGCTGGGCGTGCACGAAATCTATGCCGCGACCCAACCCTACAGCCGCATCAAGCTCGATTACCCGGTCAGCATGGGTGGCTACGACCATCCTCGCGACCCGAAACAACCCATCGGCCTGCACATGGTCTACGTCCCCACCAGCCCCAACAGCGGCATGAACGCCCGCGACCAGGCTCGCGCCGGCCGTGGTCGGCTGTACGGCCAGTCGTTCGAACAACTCGAAGCGCAACTGCGCGATCAACTGCAACGCATGCTCGGCCCTGGCGGTTTCAACCACCAGACCGACATCCTGGCGATCACGGTCAATCGCTGGTCGCACGGCTACGCCTATTTCTCCAACAGCCTGTACGACGATGCGGATGAAAGCGAAAAACTGATGAACCTGGCGCGTCAGCCCGTGGGTCGAGTCAGCATCGCCAACTCGGACGCGGCGTGGAGTGCTTATGCGCATGCGGCGATTGATGAGGCGTATCGAGCAGTGGAAGAAGTCGGATAGTCGGAAAAGATTCGGCCGCAACTCCCGTCGCGGCCGATCCCATTTCTCATCAAAACCGCGACACGGTTCGCATCGCATCCACGAGGTAACGCATGGCGATCCGGTCGCTTTCCGACAGGTCGCGGTATTGCTCCACCAATTTCATTTCATCCGAACTCAATCGACGCCTTCGACGACTGACATTGAAGCAAGGAAAGATTCCTAACATTTCGGTAATGCCTTGTACTTTCGCCATGGGCGATGTCCTTCCATATGTCAGAGAAAACCAAAATACCCATCGCCCCTATCCACTTGTGCAGCCACCGGCCTGAAGGGCAGAAACCGGTCATGCTCATAGAATAGAAATTAATTCGGCGCTGAAAAGCGATTTTTAGAGTAATTAGTCGAGAAAAGCAGATATGCCGTGTAAATCAGAACGTCCTGTCAGATTTTTAACCGACATGTCTTGTTTCATTGACACACTCACGCAGTGAATCAACGAATTTTGCATTGCGAGCGAACGGTTTAAGCTAGCCGGCATCTGTTTATAGTCCGTTGCGTTTGGCCGAAGGCTTGTCCGAACCGTTATTTCTGATCCAGCACGTGCCAGGAAGGGCGCGGGATTGCACACGACAGGTTGTATTTATGCACCGCAGGAATTTGCTCAAAGCGTCCATGGCCATTGCGGCTTACACCGGTCTTTCGGCCACCGGCCTGCTGGCCACCCGTGCGTGGGCTGCCAATGGCGGCGCCGCTGATGGTGAGGCACAGGCGTTTGACTTCGAAGCATTGAAGCGCCAGGCCAAGCAACTCGCTGGCAGTGCCTATCAGGACACCAAACAGGTGCTGCCGCCGACCCTGGCGACCATGACGCCGCAAAATTTCAATGCAATTCGTTACGACGCTGATCACTCGCTGTGGAATGACCTCAACGGTCAGCTCGACGTGCAGTTCTTCCACGTCGGCATGGGGTTCAAGCAGCCCGTGCGCATGTACAGCGTCGATCCCAAGACGCGTCAGGCCCGTGAAGTGCATTTCCGCCCTTCCCTGTTCAATTATGAGAAAACCACGGTCGACACCCAGCAGCTCAAGGGCGACCTGGGGTTCTCTGGATTCAAGTTGTTCAAGGCACCCGAGCTGGATCGGCACGACGTGTTGTCATTCCTGGGCGCCAGTTATTTCCGTGCAGTCGATGCGACTGGCCAATATGGCCTCTCCGCGCGCGGTCTGGCGATCGACACTTATGCCAAGAAGCGCGAAGAATTCCCTGACTTCACCAAGTTCTGGTTCGAGACGCCGGACCAGAACGCCACGCGTTTTGTGGTCTACGCCTTGCTCGACTCGCCGAGTGCCACCGGTGCCTATCGGTTCGATATCGACTGCCAGGCTACTCAGGTGGTCATGGCCGTGGACGCTTACATCAACGCCCGCACCGCTATAGAACAACTGGGCATTTCGCCGATGACCAGCATGTTCAGCTGCGGCACCCACGAACGCCGCATGTGCGACACCATTCACCCGCAAATCCATGACTCGGATCGTCTGGCCATGTGGCGCGGCAATGGCGAGTGGATCTGCCGCCCGCTGAACAATCCGGCAACCCTGCAATTCAACGCGTTTGCCGACACCGATCCGAAAGGTTTCGGCCTGGTGCAGACCGACCACGAGTTCGCCAACTATCAGGACACCGTGGACTGGTACAGCAAGCGCCCAAGCCTGTGGGTAGAACCGACCACCGCGTGGGGCGAAGGCTCGATCGATCTGCTGGAAATTCCTACGACTGGCGAGACCCTCGACAACATCGTCGCGTTCTGGACACCGAAAAAACCGGTCGCTGCCGGTGATTCGCTGAACTACGGCTACAAGCTTTACTGGAGCGCTTTGCCTCCGGTGAGCACGCCGTTGGCGCGAGTACAGGCGACCCGTTCCGGCATGGGCGGTTTCGTTGAAGGCTGGGCACCGGGCGAGCATTACCCGCCAGTCTGGGCGCGTCGTTTTGCCGTGGACTTCACCGGTGGAGGCCTCGACCGCTTGCCAGCGGGTACCGGGATTGAGCCAGTGATCACCTGCTCGAACGGCAAGGTGCAGGACTTCAGCGTGCTGGTGCTGGATGACATCAAGGGTTACCGGATTCTGTTTGACTGGTACCCGACCAATGACAGCGTTGAGCCGGTGGAGCTGCGGTTGTTTATCCGCACCAACGATCGTACGTTGAGCGAGACGTGGTTGTACCAGTACTTCCCGCCGGCTCCGGATAAGCGTAAGTATCCTTGACGATTTGAGGCGCCTGTACGGGCCTCATCGCTGGCAAGCCAGCTCCCACAGTGATCAAGGTGAAACGCCGACCGTGTTTCAACACAAAACCTGTGGGAGCTGGCTTGCCAGCGATGGCGGTTCACCAGGCACTACATAATCAAAAGATGAAAATGAAAAAGCCCCGGCCATCACTGACCGGGGCTTTTTGCTTTTCAGCGGTTCACTTAATCGCGCAAATCAGACTCATGAATCGGCTGATCCCGATGCGTCGCACGCTGATACTGCGCTGGCCACACCGCTTTGCGTCCACCCAGATCATCGTCGGCATGCAGCGGCCAGTACGGATCACGCAGCAGCTCGCGGGCGAGGAAGATGATGTCGGCCTGGCAGGTGCGCAAAATGTGCTCGGCCTGCGCCGGCTCGGTAATCATTCCCACAGTGCCGGTGGCGATGCCTGACTCTTTGCGTACGCGCTCGGCAAAGCGCGTCTGATAACCCGGCCCGACCGGGATCTCTGCGTTGGCAGCAGTGCCGCCCGACGACACATCGATCAGATCCGCGCCAAGCGTGTGAAGGCGTCGCGCCAGCTCCACGGTTTCATCCGGATTCCAGCCATCCTCCACCCAGTCAGTGGCCGAGACGCGAACAAACACCGGCAACTCCTCCGGCCAAACCGCCCTGACCGCTTCAGTCACCTGCAGCACCAGACGGATGCGATTTTCGAACGAGCCGCCGTACTGGTCACGGCGCTGGTTGCTCAACGGCGACAGAAACTGATGCAGCAGATAACCATGGGCAGCATGCACTTCGACGACACTGAAACCCGCCGTCAGCGCACGTTTCGCGGCATCGACAAACGCCTGAATGACTTCAGCAATCTGGCCTTCATCGAGCTGTTTTGGCTGTGTGTGTTGTGGGTCAAAGGCAATCGGCGACGGCCCGACCGGTGTCCAGCCGCCATCATCGGGTTTGACGCTGCCGTGCTTGCCCAGCCACGGCCGATAAGTGCTGGCCTTGCGCCCTGCGTGAGCCAGTTGAATGCCGGCAACCGCGCCTTGGGAGGTAATGAATCGGGTGATGCGTTGCAGTGGTTCGATCTGTGCATCGTTCCACAGGCCGAGGTCTTCGGCGGTGATCCGGCCATCGGCGGTGACCGCGGTGGCCTCAGTGAAGATCAGGCCAGCGCCACCCACCGCGCGGCTGCCAAGGTGAACCAGATGCCAGTCATTGGCCAGGCCATCGACGCTCGAATATTGGCACATGGGTGATACGGCGATGCGGTTGGGCAGGGTCAGTTGGCGCAGAGTGAAGGGTTCAAGCAGCAGACTCATGGGGCACCTCTCAAATCAGTGGGCAGGCTCCAGGGTTCTGTTTGAAAAGTCGACGAGTGACAGGAAAAGGTGGAGCACCCGCCCCCGCGGGCAAAAAATTCGACAAGACGTCACAAGGCCAATCAAGCAGTGCTTAGAGCCTAGTCGACAACGGGGGATGAGGGAGGGTTCAGAGGGATTCAGCGTGTGAAAGGGTGCTTTCGCGAACAGGCTCGCTCCCACATTCGGGAATGCCTATCCCTGTGGGAGCGAGCCTGCTTGCGAATGGCGTCAACGCGGTTCGATGTGGGCAATCATCAGTTGAACAGTCTCGTTACCACGAAACTCGTTAACGTCGAGCTTATACGCCAGCTCAACCCACTGAATCGTCGGATTCGGCCAGATATCCCGGTCGATACCAAACGCGATGCCATCCAGTTTTACCGAGCCACACTCGCTCTTCAGCACCACCTTCAGATGTCGCTCACCAACCACGCGCTGCTCGACCAACTGGAACACACCGTGAAACAACGGCTCCGGGAAGTGCTGGCCCCAAGGCCCGGCATGGCGCAGGGCGCGGGCCAGTTCGAGGTGGAATTCCTCAACCGCCAGCGTGCCATCGGTCAACAGGCGCCCGGTCAGGTCTTCCTCGCGAAGTTGCCTACGCACTTCAGCGTCAAAGGCCTCGGCGAAAAGCGCAAAATTCTCTTGCGGCAAGGTCAGACCAGCGGCCATCGCATGGCCACCATACTTGCTGATCAGTGTCGGATGCTGCGCCGCTACCACGCTCAAGGCGTCACGGATATGAAACCCCTGCACCGAGCGCCCCGAACCCTTGAGCAGCCCATCACCGGCATCGGCAAAAGCGATGGTCGGACGGAAGTAACGCTCCTTCATCCGCGACGCGAGGATGCCGATCACGCCTTGGTGCCACTCGGGATCGAACAGGCACAAACCGAACGGCATGGACTCCACCGGCAGATCCTTGAGCTGGGCCAGCGCCTCGCGCTGCATGCCCTGCTCGATGGATTTACGGTCCTGGTTCATGCCGTCGAGCTGCACTGCCATTTCCCGGGCCAGGGCCTGGCTGTCGGTCAGCAGGCATTCAATGCCCAGGCTCATGTCATCCAGGCGCCCCGCCGCGTTCAAGCGCGGGCCGACGATGAAACCGAGGTCAGTGGAGGTGATGCGGGCATGGTCACGCTTGGCCACTTCGAGAATCGCCTTGACCCCTGGCCGCGCGCGCCCGGCGCGAATCCGCTCAAGGCCCTGATGCACCAGGATCCGGTTATTGGCATCCAGGGGCACCACGTCGGCGACGCTGCCCAGCGCCACCAGGTCCAGCAATTCACCGATGTTTGGCTGCGGTTTGGTCGCATACCAGCCGAGGTCGCGCAACCGCGCCCGCAGGGCCATCAGCACGTAGAAAATCACGCCGACACCCGCCAGCGCCTTGCTCGGGAAAGTGCAACCTGGCTGATTCGGATTGACGATGGCATCGGCCAGCGGCAACTCATCGCCGGGCAAGTGGTGATCGGTGACCAGCACCTGCAGCCCGGCCTTTTTGCCGCCGCGACGCCTTCAACGCTGGAGATGCCGTTGTCCACGGTAATCAGCAACTGCGGGGTCCGGGTTAACGCCACTTCGACGATTTCCGGCGTCAGGCCGTAGCCGTACTCAAAACGGTTGGGCACCAGATAGTCGACGTGGGCGGCGCCCAGCAGGCGCAGCCCCAGCACGCCTACGGTGCTGGCGGTCGCGCCATCGGCATCGAAGTCGCCAACGATCAGGATGCGCTGGCGTTGCTCCAGCGCCGTCACCAGCAAGTCCACCGCTGCGTCGATGCCCTTGAGCTGCTGAAACGGGATCAACCGCGCCAGGCTCTTGTCCAGTTCTGCCTCGGAATGCACGCCCCGCGCCGCATACAAGCGGGTCAGCAGCGGCGGAATATCACCCAGAAAGGGCAGAGTGGCAGGCAGTTGACGAGGTTCGATACGCATGGGGTGACGGAGACTTCTCTTTAATACGTGGGATTAATCAGTTAAAGGCGCGGGATCAGCCGCGCTCACCTTGCAGCCATTGCAACTGGACTTCGTGCTGACCACGGTCGTCGGTAACGAAGATCGTCCCTTCGCTGATCATCACGTCCCACTTGATAACGCGGGGCATGTCCTTGGCCAGAGTCTCCAGCACTTCTTGCGGGACTGCGGCGATGTTGACGTTCTTCAGGTTCTTGATCGCCGGGATCACCTTGGTTTCCCACACACGCAGGCTGCCGTAGGCGAGCAGGCTGGTGCGCTCGGTGCGACGCGAGCACCAGGTCAGGCGATCGGCGTCAGGCTGACCGACTTCGATCCAGTGCAGAACGCGGTCGTCCAGGCTCTTTTCCCACAGCGCAGGTTCATCCACGTCTGACAGACCACGACCAAACGACAACTGCTCGTTGTACCAGAGGGCGTAGGCCAACAGCCGCACGGTCATGCGCTCTTCGGTCTCCGAAGGGTGACGGGCGATGGTCTGCTTGACGCTCTCGTAGACGCTGCGGTCGAGGTCGGTGAGGTTCAGTTCAAACTTGTAGGTGGTCGAAGGCTGGGCCATGAACGGGCTTCTTGATACGAGGAAAGTCGGCAAGTCTAACCGATGCGACCACCAATCAACGAATTGTAGCGATGAACCTTGGGCGACTGACGCCCGGCTATGCTAAAACGCTCTATCAGCCAGCCTTTGTCCTACAGGATCCAGCATGCCGTTCACCGCCAAACCGCTCTCAGGCTTGAAAGTCATCGAATTGGGCACCCTGATCGCCGGGCCCTTTGCGTCGCGGATTTGCGGCGAGTTCGGCGCTGAGGTGATCAAGGTCGAATCGCCCGACGGCGGTGATCCATTGCGCAAATGGCGCAAAATCTATGAAGGCACCTCGCTGTGGTGGTTCGTCCAGGCGCGCAATAAAAAGTCCCTGACGCTGAACCTCAAGCACCCCGAAGGCCTGGCCGTCCTGAAAAAGCTGCTCGGCGAAGCAGACATCCTCATCGAGAACTTCCGCCCCGGCGTCCTGGAAAAGCTTGGCCTGGGCTGGGATGTCCTGCACGCCTTGAACCCCAAGCTGGTGATGGTGCGGCTGTCGGGATTCGGCCAGACCGGGCCAATGAAGGATCAGCCAGGGTTTGGTGCGGTTGGCGAGTCCATGGGCGGTCTGCGCTACATCACCGGCTTCGAGGATCGCCCACCCGTGCGCACCGGCATTTCCATTGGTGACTCGATCGCCGCCCTCTGGGGCGTGATCGGCGCGCTGATGGCGTTGCGTCATCGTGAGGTCAACGGTGGCCAGGGCCAGGTAGTGGACGTGGCATTGTATGAAGCGATCTTCGCCATGATGGAAAGCATGGTGCCGGAGTTCGACGTGTTCGGCTTCATCCGCGAACGTACCGGCAACATCATGCCGGGCATCACGCCCTCCTCGATCCACACCAGCGCCGACGGCAAGCACGTGCAGATCGGCGCCAACGGCGATGCGATCTTCAAGCGCTTCATGCTGATCATCGGCCGCGAGGACCTGGCCAATGACCCAGTCCTGGCCAGCAACGACGGGCGCGACACCCGGCGCGACGAGCTCTACGGGGTCATCGACCGCTGGGCCAACTCACTGCCCCTGGACGCCATCATCGAGCAACTGAACCAGGCCGAAGTACCGGCCAGCCGAATCTTCAGTGCCGAAGACATGTTCGCGGACCCGCAATACCTGGCCCGGGAGATGTTCCTCCAGGCCAAACTGCCAGATGGCAAAGACTTCAAGATGCCCGGGATCGTCCCAAAACTCTCCGAGACCCCGGGATCCGCAGAATGGGTCGGCCCCCAACTGGGCGAACACAACTCGCAGGTACTCAACGACCTTGGCTACGACCAGGCCCAGATCACCAAACTGCGTGAAGACGGAGCCATTTAAGCTCAAACGCCTGTTGCCACCCGCACCGCACAACCGCCTGGCCCTGGCGGCTATTGCGTTGTTGGCCGGGCTGGTCTCGCCCAACCTGGCGCAGGCCAGGGACACGCTGATCTGGGTGCTGCGCGACTTCCACGATGGCAATGTGGCCACCGGCAGCCTGAAGGACACTCGAGCATTTTTCGAGCACCCGGCGCTGCCGTGACAAATCGCAGGCAAAAAGAAACCCCGAGAAGTGGGGAGACGACTCGGGGTTAAACGTGGTCTACATAAAGACCAGTAACAGCAAGCGCCAGGCACCGGAGCACAATGCTTGTTCCTGCTGTTACATACTCTGACTGGCGATCCCGGGATTAGGTTCCCGCAAGATGCGATTCAATTTCGACTGGCGAGCAGCTTGTCCTGTGCAGCGTTGCGCAACGCCGCGATAACACAGGGTTCCAGACGACCTTCGGCAATCATCAAGTCGCGGCGCAAACCGTCGACCACGTCCGTGAGCAAGCGCTTGTCGCTCAACTGAGTCTGGTTGAAAGCCCGTTCGACCACGATCGCGCCGGTTGAACTCTTCAGAGTCACCAGGCATTCGCCGTGCAGACCCGATGGGGTCAGCGTTACTTGATACGGGCTCAGCGCCTCTGCGAGCAATAGACTGATACTTTCCAAATCGATCACCACTCATTAGTCCGAAAACAAAGTGCCTGGGGCAGGTCTACTGTAAATGACCATCGGCCTCAGAAGAAAGTTCTGAATGGTATCCGCAGGGACGTCGACGCCTCTGGTAGTTGAAGCATGCATGACGAAGATGACAGGAAAAAACAGCGGCGCGCTGCATGAACGAAAAAGCCCGTCAGAAGACGGGCTTTTCAGTTCGAGGCTTTGGGCCTACAGCGGTTTACCGCGATTCCCATGCTGGCTGACGAACGCCTGGACGGCTTTCAGGTCATTGGGCAGCACGGTGCAGCGCTCATCGCGCTCGAATAGGTCGGTCAGGTGCACTGGCAGTTCCAGGGCCTTGCCGACGCCGGCCTTCAGCACCGCGTCCGGGAACTTGACCGGGTGGGCCGTACCAAGGATCACCATCGGGATGTCCAGGCTGCGACGGCATTCGCGTGCAGCTTTAACGCCGATAGCGGTGTGGGGGTCCAACACTTCGCCGGTCTGCTCGTAGACTTCGGCGATGGTTTCGCAGGTTTGCGCATCGTCCACGGCCAGCGAGTCGAACAGTTTGCGCGCTTCGGTCCAGCGCTCCTGCTCGACGCTGAAGCTGCCGTCCTTCTTGAACGAGTCCATCAGGCCGGCAATCGCCGCACCGTTGCGACCGTGCAGGTCGAACAGCAGACGTTCGAAGTTCGACGACACCATGATGTCCATCGACGGCGACAGCGTGGCATGCAGGGTTTCCTTGACGTACTGGTTGCCGCTCATGAAGCGGTGCAGGATGTCGTTGCGGTTGGTGGCGACGATCAACTGGTTGATCGGCAGGCCCATGTTGCGCGCCAGGTAACCGGCGAAGATGTCGCCGAAGTTGCCGGTCGGCACCGAGAACGATACCGAACGCGCCGGGCCGCCCAACTGCAGCGCTGCGTGGAAGTAGTAAACGATCTGGGCCATGATCCGCGCCCAGTTGATCGAGTTCACCGCCACCAGACGCGTGCCTTTGAGGAAGCTTTGGTCGGCGAAGCTCGCCTTGACCATTTCCTGGCAGTCATCGAAGTTGCCTTCGATGGCGATGTTGTGGATGTTCTCGCCGAAAATCGTGGTCATCTGGCGACGCTGCACTTCGGACACACGGTTGTGCGGGTGCAGGATGAAGATGTCGACGTTTTCGCAGTGCTTGCAGCCTTCGATGGCGGCCGAACCGGTATCACCGGAGGTGGCGCCGACGATGACAACGCGCTCGCCGCGTTTTTCCAGCACGTAGTCGAGCAAACGACCGAGCAGTTGCAGGGCGAAGTCCTTGAACGCCAGGGTCGGGCCGTGGAACAGCTCCAGCACCCATTCATTGCCGTTCAACTGACGCAGCGGCGCGACGGCACTGTGCGAAAACACGCCGTAGGTTTCTTCCAGGATCTTCTTGAAATCCGCATCGGGAATGCTCCCGGTCACGAACGGGCGCATCACCCGGAAAGCCAGTTCGTGATACGGCAGGCCGGCCCAGGACGCGATTTCTTCCTGGGTGAAACGTGGCAGATTTTCCGGGACGTACAGACCGCCGTCGGTCGCCAGACCAGCCAGCAGGACGTCTTCGAAATTCAGGGCCGGTGCCTGGCCGCGGGTACTGATATAACGCATGACTGGCTCCAATAGACAGTGTTCGCAAACCCGGGCCCGCACGCGAGCCCGGTGAACGATAACGGCTTAGTTCAGGTGCTCGACGCGGATCCGTACCACCGGACCGACCACGCCCGCCAGGGCTTCCAGGGCGGCGATGGCATCATTCATGTGCTGTTCCAGCACGCGGTGGGTCAGCAGGATCATCGGCACCAGACCGTCGTGTTCCTCGACTTCCTTCTGCATGATCGACTCGATGTTGATGCCGCGCTCCGAGAGGATGCTCGCCACCTGAGCCAGTACGCCCGGATGATCCTTGGCCTGAATGCGCAGGTAGTAAGCGCTTTCGCAGGCTTCGATCGGCAGGATCGGATGGGCCGACAGCGAGTCTGGCTGGAAGGCCAGGTGCGGCACACGGTTCTCCGGATCGGAAGTCATGGCGCGAACCACGTCGACCAGATCGGCAATCACCGACGAAGCGGTAGGCTCCATGCCAGCGCCGGCGCCGTAGAACAGCGTCGAACCGGCGGCGTCACCGTTGACCATCACCGCGTTCATCACGCCGTTGACGTTGGCGATCAGACGATCGGCCGGGATCAGCGTCGGGTGCACGCGCAACTCGATGCCGGCAGGCGTACTGCGCGCCACACCAAGGTGCTTGATGCGATAGCCCAGCGCTTCGGCGTAGTTGACGTCAGCGGTGGTCAGCTTGGTGATGCCTTCGGTGTAAGCCTTGTCGAATTGCAGCGGAATACCGAACGCAATGGACGCCAGAATCGTCAGTTTGTGCGCGGCATCAATGCCTTCAACGTCGAAGGTCGGATCGGCTTCGGCGTAACCCAGCGCTTGCGCTTCGGCCAGCACGTCTTCAAACGTACGGCCCTTCTCGCGCATTTCGGTGAGGATGAAGTTGCCGGTGCCGTTGATGATCCCGGCCACCCAGTTGATGCGGTTGGCAGACAGACCTTCACGGATCGCCTTGATCACCGGAATGCCACCAGCCACAGCCGCTTCAAACGCCACGATCACGCCTTTCTCACGTGCCTTGGCGAAAATTTCATTACCGTGAACGGCAATCAGAGCCTTGTTCGCGGTGACCACATGCTTGCCATTCTCGATGGCCTTGAGTACCAGCTCGCGGGCAACGGTGTAGCCGCCCATCAGCTCTATGACGATGTCGATCTCAGGGTTTGTGGCCACTTCGAAGACATCGTTGGTAATCGCAATACCGGTCGTCTGGAACTGAGGCTTTGGCGTGCGCATGGCAATTTGTGCCACTTCGATCCCACGCCCGGCACGACGAGCAATTTCCTCGGCGTTGCGCTGAAGTACGTTGAAGGTACCGCCACCGACGGTCCCTAACCCACAGATGCCTACTTTGACCGGATTCACTGTGAACTCCCCATAAAACGGCCGACGCAGGGTCGGCCGGAAAACAACCGCGTGCTCGCGGTTCTCTATTAATGGCCCGGCAATGCTGCTGCCGAGCCATGATCGTCAAAGGCTGACCGTGACAATGCGAATTACTTCGCGCCCAGCGCCAGTTTGGCGACTTGTGGCGCAGGCTGGTAGCCCGGAATGACTTGTCCGTCGGCCAAAACGATGGCCGGTGTGCCGTTCACGCCGATCGACTGACCGAGGGCGAACTGTTTGGAAACCGGGTTCTCGCACTTGGCGGCCTTGATTTCCTTGCCATCGACCATTTTGTCCATGGCGGCTTTCTTGTCTTTCGAGCACCACACGGCTTGCAGTTGTTCGTCACCCGGCGAGCCGAGGCCCTGGCGCGGGAACGCTACATAACGCACTTCGATGCCGCGCTTGTTCAGCTCAGGCACTTCGGCGTGCAGCTTGTGGCAGTACGGGCAGGTGGTGTCGGTGAACACGGTGATGTGCGATTTGGTCTCGCCGATAGCCGGGTAGACCACGGTTTCGGCGACCGGAATGGCGTTGACCAGTTTGGAGACGCCCAGGCGTTCGGTCTTCTCGGTCAGGTTGACCGGTTTGCCGTCCTTGAGCTGGAACAGGTAGCCCTGAACGATGTACTGGCCATCGGCGCTGGCGTAGAGCACGCGGCTGCCTTTGAGTTTGACTTCGTACATGCCTGGCAGCGGACTGGCGGTGATGGTCTCTACCGGGACTTCGAGCTGGAGGTTTTCCAGGCTTTTACGAATGGCTTTGTCGGCCGCGTCATCGGCGACGGCAAAGGTGCTGACCAACGCAATGGCTGCGGCGGCGAAAATCTGGGTCAGACGCATGAGAACTCCTGAAGGCGGACAAATGAAACGGTCAGAACGCCCGTGTCGAAACACCGGGTCACAACCGTCCATCGTGCAAACCGGCAAAGCCTAACACATAAGGTCACGGTGGCCGAATGCGCCTGTCGCAAGACATTGCTGGGCCCTGTAGGAGCGAGCTTGCTCGCGATGGTCGTTAACGATAGCGCATGCTATCTGGTTCAACGCGGTGCTATTGAGACCATCGCGAGCAAGCTCGCTCCTACAGGATTTGCGTCAACCTCTGGGATGATGTTTGGCGTGCAGGTCCTGCAGGCGGGCACGGGCGACGTGGGTGTAAATCTGGGTGGTCGACAGGTCGCTGTGGCCGAGCAACATCTGCACCACCCGCAGGTCAGCGCCGTGGTTGAGCAGGTGCGTAGCAAACGCGTGGCGCAGGGTGTGCGGCGACAGCGACTTGCCGATACCCGCCACCTTCGCCTGGTGCTTGATGCGATGCCAGAACGTCTGGCGGGTCATCTGCTCACCGCGCAGGCTGGGAAACAGCACATCACTGGGACGCCCGCCGAGCAACTCGCCTCGAGCGTCGCGCATGTAGCGCTCGACCCAGACAATCGCCTCCTCCCCCATCGGCACCAGCCGCTCCTTGCTGCCCTTGCCCATCACCCGCAGCACGCCCTGGCGCAGGTTGACCTGCTCCAGGGTCAGGCTGATCAGCTCCGTTACCCGCAGGCCACAGGCATACAACACCTCGAGCATGGCGCGGTCGCGCTGGCCGATGGCTTCGCTCAGGTCCGGCGCCTTCAGCAGCGCCTCGACATCGGCCTCTGACAAGGATTTGGGCAATGGCCTGCCGAGTTGCGGCATGTCGATACGCAAGGTCGGGTCGACTGCGATCAACTTTTCCCGCAGCAGATAGCGATAAAAGCCACGCACTCCCGAGAGGAAACGCGCCGTGGACCGTGGCTTGTAGTTTTGCTCCAGGCGCCAGGCCAGGTGGTCGAGGATCAACTCGCGGCCGGCGTTGATTAACTCCAGGCCCTTCTCCTGCAGCCAGCCGTTGAACAAGGCCAGGTCACTGCGATACGCATCGCGCGTGTTGTCCGACAGGCCTTTCTCCAGCCACAACGCGTCGAGGAATTGGTCTATCAATGGATGTTCGATGGCGGGCATAAAGGCTCAGGTGACAGATCAACTGTCGGTAAGTCTTTCATAGACTGCTGGGGGTTTATAGAACCTGATGTCAACGCGCTGCCTGGTCGATCGATTCGCGTGCAAGCCGGATCGCCGCATCTAACGCGCCCACCAGTAAATCGCAGGCAACAAAAAAGCAGCCCGCAGGCTGCTTTTTTGCATCGGAAGCTGGACTTAAGCCAGTTTTTCCTTGATGCGAGCTGCTTTACCGGACAGGTCACGCAGGTAGTACAGCTTGGCTTTACGTACGTCACCGCGACGTTTAACAGCCATGCTGTCGATCTGCGGGGAGTAGGTCTGGAAAGTACGTTCTACGCCAACACCGTTGGAGATTTTACGAACGGTGAACGCACTGTTCACGCCGCGGTTACGCTTGGCGATTACAACGCCTTCGAACGCTTGCAGACGGGAACGATCGCCTTCCTTCACTTTCACCTGAACGACAATAGTGTCGCCTGGGGCGAAGGTAGGGATTTCTTTGGTCATCTGCTCTGCTTCGAGTGCAAGGATGATTTTGTTGGTCATGCTGTGCTCCTAAGGTAAATCAACTGATCTACCATCGATACGTTGTTAACTATCGTCCCGCTCGCGGATGTATTCCTCGAGCAGCTTCTTCTCTTCTCCAGAAAGCGAGCGGCTTTCCAGAAGATCGGCGCGTCGTTCATAGGTCCTACCAAGGGACTGCTGTAAACGCCAACGCCGGATATGCGCGTGATTGCCACTTAGCAACACGTCGGGAACACGCTGATCCGCATACACCTCAGGTCGGGTGTAGTGCGGGCAATCCAGCAGACCATCCGTAAAGGAATCTTCCTCAGCGGAATCCGCATGCCCTAAAGCTCCAGGCAGCAGTCGTGTAACCGCATCGATCAGGACCATCGCCGGCAGCTCGCCACCAGACAGTACATAGTCGCCAATCGACCACTCTTCATCGACATGAGCTTCAATAAAACGCTCGTCAATGCCTTCATAGCGGCCGGCAATCAGGATCAATGCATCCGATTGTGCCAACTCGCGTACCGCCGACTGAGTCAGTTGACGGCCTTGGGGGGACAGGTAAATCACCTTCGCCGCCTCCCCGGCTGCTGCCTTGGCCTGAACCAGAGCATCTTCCAGGGGTTTGATCTTCATCACCATGCCCGGACCACCGCCAAACGGGCGATCGTCCACAGTGTGATGCCGATCCGTCGTGTAATCCCGCGGGTTCCAACAGGTCAGCTGCAAGAGCCCCTGTTTGACCGCTCGACTGGTGATGCCGTAGTCGCCGATGGCGGAAAACATCTCGGGAAACAAACTGATCACTTCTACGCGCAAGTTAGCCACGCTTAGAAGTCCGCGTCCCAATCCACCTTCATCTCGCCCGCGGCCAGATCGACTGCCAACACACATTGGCCCGTATAGGGCAACAAGCGTTCGCGATCATCCAGGCTGCCAGCGCAAGGCTTGACTACCATTACATCATTGGCGCCGGTTTCCAGAAGATGGTCGACTTTCCCGAGCATTTGCCCCAGTTGATCGATAACCTTCAGACCTTCCAGCTGGTACCAGTAGTACTCGCCGTCGGTCAATTCAGGGAACAGGTTGCGCGGCACGCAGATCTCATAACCGGC
>NZ_JAEKEG010000001.1 GCF_016651255.1 Pseudomonas sp. TH10 | reverse complement strand
CCAACGCCCAGGACGCGCAGTAATGGAAGTACGGCGGCACGTCTTCGAGCTTGCCTTCACTGATACGGCCCTTGATCAGCAGGGTCAGGCGTTCAAAGTTCGAGGCACGGATCTTGTGCAGCTCCTCGACCATTTCCGGCACCTGATTGCCCTTGACCACCTTCTCTTCGAGACGATCGAACAGGCGATAGCGCTGCGGGTCACGCATGCGGAATTCGAAGTAGGCGCGGGACAGCGCTTCCTTGTCCTTGTCGACATCGGCCGAATGCAGCAGCTCGTTCAAATCGCGCTCGTAATCGAGCATCAGCCGCAGATATATCTCGGCCTTGGACTTGAAGTGCTTGTAGATCGTGCCTTTGCCGATACCGACGGCATCAGCAATCATCTCGACGGTGACACTGTCTTCACCTTGGTCGAGGAACAGCTTGAGCGCGGTATCGAGAATTTCTTGCTCGCGGCGACGAAATTCACGGACCTTACGAGGTTCTTTGTGCATAAGAAAAGGTCTGAAGGGTCAAAATTCGAAGCCGCGTATTATGCCTAACTTGCGCAAAAATGCACGGATCATCCGACCATATCTGTGTTTCTTGTTCGTTTTGAGAACGTTTTGGGCGCAATGAGAACTCAACTGAAGCAAACGTATTCCAAATTTGTTTAAAAACCCCGACCGGCCAACTGGACTGCACGCCAGACTGATCAATACTTGAACTGTCGGTCGACATCTCCCCCAAGTGTCGCGCCGATAAAGGTACCAACGGACCGCGTATCTTTGTTTTACTCCTAATGGTCTTAACCCGGATTCACCCCCCAGAACCCGGGTTTTTTTGCCTGCGATTCAGGGGCCAAAGCCCCGTAGGAGCTGCCGAAGGCTGCGATCTCTTGTACCTGCGTTACGCCGACGCCCTGACGTGGGCCAATGGAAACAGCCGTTTGAAGTTCTCAGTGGTCTGCGCTGCAAATTGCTCGTAGGACTCCCCGCGCAACATCGCCAGGAATTCCGCAACCTCACGCACATACTGCGGCAGGTTCGGTTTGCCGCGATAAGGGATAGGCGCCAGATACGGCGAATCGGTTTCCACCAACAGTCGATCGGCCGGGACCTTGCTCGCGACATCGCGCAGCGCATCGGCATTGCGAAAGGTGACAATCCCGGATAAGGAAATGTAATAACCCATGTCCAGCGCCGCTTTGGCCATGTCCCAGTCTTCGGTGAAGCAATGCAGCACCCCGGCCTGAGGCAGCGCGGCTTCGCGCAGCAGGTCCAGCGTATCGGCGCGGGCTCCGCGGGTGTGAATGATCACCGGTTTGCCGGTCTGCTGCGCCGCCTGCAGATGCAGACGAAAGGACGCCTGCTGCAACTCGGCCGCTTCCGGCTCGTAGTGATAGTCCAGGCCCGTCTCACCAATGGCTACCACGCGCGGATGGTTGAGCTCCTGCAGCAGCCAGTCCAGTGCTGGCGCAGCACCGGGCTGTACGTCCAGCGGATGCACGCCCACCGAGCAGTCGACGTCGTCGTAACGCTCGGCGAGGGCCTTGACGTCGGCGGCATTGTCGACGCTGACGCCAATGCACAGGAAGTGACCGACGCCCCGTTGGCGGGCCGCGTCCAGCGCGGCATCCAGTGAGCCGTTGTGGGCGGCAAGGTCGAGGCGATCAAGGTGACAATGGGAATCTACGAGCATAAAAATACGGCTACTTACATCGTATGAGTAGGACGGTCGGACTTAAGGGCTCCGGCCAGATGGGTTTCGATTCGACTGCGGGCCGTGTTGTCGCCATCGTTGAACTGCACGCCGACACCGGCGGCGCGGTTGCCTTGCGCACCTTTCGGGGTGATCCAGGTAACCTTGCCGGCCACTGGAATCTTCTCCGCCTCGTCCATCAGGTTGAGCAGCATGAACACCTCATCGCCCAACTTGTAGCTCTTGTTGGTCGGGATGAACAGGCCACCATTCCTGATGAACGGCATGTAGGCGGCGTAAAGCACCGACTTGTCCTTGATGGTCAGGGACAAAATGCCGTTACGCGGCCCGGGGCTGACGGGTTCATTCATGATGACCTCCACTGCTGATGCTCAGAGTCTAGGTACACATTGTTATCTTTGGCCAGGCAATCCCGCCCATTGCACCAACAACGCTTCCAGCAACAAGGCCGGGTTGAGGTTGGCCTTGCTCATGACTTTCTGCCGCTGGGCGAGAATCCAGTCCTGAATCTCGAGGACTTTGCCCTGTGCCGTTTTCTGCGCGAGGTACTGCACGACCTTGCGCATATCAGTCAGCCCCAAGCCTGCCTCATCCTGAGTCAATTGATAGCGCAGGATCAGGCTCGACCAGTCGCAGAACCAGTCAAACAGACGCAGCATCGGGATGGTTTTCCATTCCTCGGCCAGTTGCGTCGGCGACTGCTGTTGCTTGAGCAACTTCTTCACACCCTCGACCACCTGCGCCCTTTTGCTCACGCACGCCTTGCGCTTGCAGACTGACCGCCATCAACGGCGAACCGGCGGCCAGCGTCAGCAACTCGACGCGCTCCTCAGCCGAACAGTCCGGCAGCGCCTGAGCCAGCCACTGCAGGCTCATCGCTTCGCTCGGCAGCGGACAGGCCTGTTGCACGCAACGGCTCTTGATGGTCGGCAGTAAACGACTGGTCTGATGGCTGACCAGCAGCAAAACGGTATCGCCGGATGGCTCTTCAAGGCTTTTCAGCAAGGCGTTGGCGGCGTTGATGTTCATCGACTCGACCGGCTCGATCAACACCACTTTGCGCCCGCCCAGTTGCGCGGTCTGCACCACGAAGCTGACGAGATCGCGCACCTGGTCGACCTTGATCGCCTTGTCGGCTTCCTCTGGTTCGAGGATGTAATTGTCCGGATGGCTGCCGGCCTTGAGCAGCAGACAGGATTTGCACTCGCCGCAGGCTTGCGGCGTCGGACGCTGACACAACAGGCTTGCCATCAAGCGCTCGGCCAGCGCCCGCTTGCCGATCCCGGCGGGGCCATGCAGCAGGTAGGCGTGCGCGTGCTGACTACGCCCGGCCAGTTGCTGCCAGAGGCTGTCCTGCCATGGATAGGCCTCAGCCACGGGCCAGCTCCAGCAAGTTCGGGAGCAAGGTATCCAGCGATTGTTGAACCTTGGCCAGTGGTTGACCGGCATCGATGCGCACATAGCGCGCAGGATCGGCTTCGGCGCGCTTCAGGAACGCACTGCGCACGGCTTCGAAAAACGCCCGACCTTCCAGTTCAAACCGATCCAGACGGCCACGGGCACTGGCGCGGGCCAGGCCGATTTCCACCGGCAGATCGAAAATCAGCGTCAGGTCCGGACGCAGGTCGCCCTGCACGAAGGTTTCCAGCGTGGCGATACGCTCCAGCGACAAACCACGACCGCCACCCTGATAGGCATAAGTCGAATCGGTGAAACGATCGCACAGCACCACCGCGCCACGGGCCAATGCCGGGCGGATGACTTCGGCCAGGTGCTGGGCGCGAGCGGCGAAGACCAACAGCAGTTCAGTGTCCGGGTTCATGGCTTCTTCGACCGGCGCCAGCAGCACCTCACGAATTCGCTCGGCCAGCGCGGTGCCACCCGGCTCGCGGGTCAACACCACTTCGATACCGGCGGCGCGCAGGCGCTCGGCCAGGTATTCGCGATTGGTGCTCTTGCCAGCGCCCTCAGGGCCTTCCAGGGTAATAAACAAGCCAGTCACAGGCAGTCCTTAGTCAGGGTCATTGCGGGCTTTGCGGCGTGGTGGAGTCCGGTTCGGCTGCAGGCGCCGCTGGCGACTCCTGCGGTGCGACCTGGGGCAAAGCCTCGGGATCGGGGTTGGGCGACGCGGCAGGAATCGGCGCTTCGTGGGCCGGGCTGTTGGTGTCAGGTGTTTGCGGCGCTGTTGCCTCAGGTGCAGTCGCCGGTGCCGGGCTGGAACGGTAATCGGCGCGACGCTTGAGCTGGTACTCGCGCACTGCGTTGTTGTGCGCATCCAGGTCATCGGAAAAAACATGACTGCCGTCGCCACGGGCAACGAAATACAGACTGCTGCCGGCCACCGGATTTAATGCCGCGTGAATCGCTTCGCGCCCGACCATGGCGATGGGCGTCGGTGGCAGGCCGGAAATCATGTAGGTGTTATACGGCGTCGCTTCCTTGAGGTGGGCGCGAGTCAATTTGCCGCTGTAGCGATCGCCCAGGCCGTAGATCACGGTTGGATCAGTCTGCAGGAGCATGCCCAACGCCATGCGTCGCACGAACACGCCGGCAATCTGCCCGCGCTCCTGTGGCACACCGGTTTCCTTCTCCACCAGGGAGGCCATGATCAGCGCCTGGTACGGATCGGCGTAGGGCAGATCAGCCGCTCGCTGGTTCCATTCCCTGGCCAGCACTTCGTCGAGGCGCTCGTAAGCAGTCTTGAGCAATTCGATGTCGCTCATGCCGCGAACGAAACTATAGGTATCGGGGAAAAAACGCCCCTCCGGAAAAATCCCCGGGTGGCCGAGCTTTTCCATCACCTGGGAGTCGCTCAAACCTGCGAGGGTCTGCTGGAGTTTTTCGTCCCTGGCGAGGGCCGCACGGACCTGATGGAAATTCCAGCCTTCGACCAGGGTCAGGCTGTACTGAACCACTTCGCCGCGTTTCCACAAGTCGATCAGACTGGTGACGGTCATGCCTGGCTGCATGCGGTATTCACCGCTGTGGATCGGCGTGCCGGCGAGGTTGAAACGCCAATAGACCCGAAGCCAGAACGCGTCCTTGATGACGCCATCGGTTTCCAGCCCAAGGAGAGTACGG
Organism: Pseudomonas sp. TH10; assembly: GCF_016651255.1. GTDB lineage: Bacteria > Pseudomonadota > Gammaproteobacteria > Pseudomonadales > Pseudomonadaceae > Aquipseudomonas. The sequence goes on along the minus strand of NZ_JAEKEG010000001.1, from coordinate 9,895 downwards.
GTTGGGGTCGAGCCTTTCGGCACATCCAGCAGTTCTTCCTGCGTGATGTTCAGGGGCTGTTCCAGCGCAGAATTAATCTTCCAGGCGCTGGCGCCCAGCAGCAGCCCTGCCAGAACCAATCCGGTTTCCAGCAGCAGCAAGAATTTACGTCTCACGAATCAGGCATCCAGTAGGGCGCGGGAAATGGTTTGCAGTTTACGGGTGAGCGGGCCAACCGGCCAGCTCAGTGCAGCATACGCACGCACCGGCCAGACGCCATACACGCTGTTGCAGAGAAAGACTTCATCAGCCCATTGCAGCTGTTCGAGGTTGATGTCGGCGATTTGCGAGGGGATCGCCAATGACTCGGCCTGAAACAAAATTTCGGCGCGCATCACACCCGCGACACCGCAGCGTTTCAGATCCGGGGTGATCAACACACCGTCACGCACCAGGAACAGATTGCTGAACACCCCCTCAATGACGCGACCGGCCTGGTCGAGCATCAAGCCTTCGGCATGCTCGCTGTCCTGCCATTCGGCGCGGGCGAGGACCTGTTCCAGTCGGTTGAGGTGCTTGAGACCAGCCAACAAGGGTTGCAAGGACAGCCGGGTGACGCAAGGGAACAGGCGCACGCCCTGCTCCGCATGGGCTGGCGGGTAAATCGCAGGAGGATTGCCCTGCATGATGCGGCGCGCCGCAACGACAGGGTCCGGGGCATAGCCGCGAGCACTTTCGCCCCGGGTGACGATCAGCTTCAGTACGCCTTCACCGAGCGCGAGGGCATAGGCCAGCAGCTCGGTGCGCACCACCGCGCCATCAAGGTTGATTGCCAGGCGCTGGCAACCCTCAAGCAACCGCACCAGGTGACGATCCAGCAATACCGGTGTGCCATTGCGCACGGCGATGGTCTCGAACAGACCATCGCCGTAGGCCAGGCCGCGATCCTTCAGCGACACAGCGTGCGCCGGCTGACCGTCGACCCAGCAGTCCATCAGCCGGCGAACCGACGGAACGCCAAGGTGCCGTTTGTGCCGCCAAAACCGAAGGAGTTGGACAGCACGACATCGATGTCCATGTTGCGCGCAGTGTGCGGCACGAAATCGAGATCGCAGCCTTCGTCCGGCTCTTCGAGGTTGATGGTTGGCGGTGCCACTTGGCTGTTGATTGCCAGCACACTGAAAATCGCCTCTACCGCGCCCGCCGCACCCAACAGGTGACCGGTCATGGACTTGGTGGAGCTGACCGCCAGTTTGTACGCGTGGTCGCCGAATACACTCTTGAGCGCATTGGCTTCGGCAAGGTCACCGGCCGGCGTCGAAGTGCCGTGGGCGTTGATGTATTGCACTTGATCGGCGTTGATCTTCGCATCGCGTAGCGCATTGGTGATGCAGCGCGCTGCACCGGCGCCGTCGGCAGGTGGCGAGGTCATGTGGAACGCGTCGCCGCTGGTACCGAAACCGATCAACTCGGCGTAGATGGTCGCACCGCGAGCCTTGGCGTGTTCCAGCTCTTCGAGCACCAGAGCACCGGCACCGTCGGACAGCACAAAGCCGTCACGCCCCTTGTCCCATGGACGACTGGCACGGGCAGGCTCGTCGTTGCGGGTCGACAGCGCCCGGGAGGCACCGAAGCCGCCCATGCCCAGGCCACAAGCGGCCATCTCGGCACCGCCGGCGATCATCACGTCGGCTTCGTCGTACATGATGTTGCGCGCCGCCATGCCAATACAGTGCGTACCGGTGGTACATGCAGTGGCGATGGCGTAGTTAGGCCCCTGTGCACCCAGATGGATGGACAGGAAGCCGGAAATCATATTGATGATCGAGCCTGGCACGAAGAATGGCGAAATTCGACGCGGACCCGTCTCATGCAGAGTACGGCTGGTTTCTTCGATGTTGGTCAGACCGCCGATACCCGAACCCATGGCCACGCCAATGCGCTCACGGTTAGCGTCGGTGACTTCCAGACCCGAGTTGCGAACCGCCTGAAAACCCGCTGCGAGACCGTACTGAATGAACAGATCGAGCTTGCGTGCTTCCTTGACCGACAGGTATTCCTCGACATTGAAGCCCTTCACCGAGCCGCCAAAGCGGGTGGAATAGGCAGAAAGGTCGGTGTGTTCGATCAGACCAATGCCACTGCGGCCAGCCAGAATGCCCTGCCAACTGCTCGGCACATCCGTGCCCAGTGGCGACAACATACCCATACCGGTGACTACGACGCGTCTACGCGACACAGCACTCTCCTTTTTTCAAATGACGACGACTTTGCATCAGGCCTAAAGAAAAAACCGCACGCCATGATGGCAGTGCGGTTTTTCCATGACAGCAAACAACGATTACAAACTATTACGCCTGGTGGCTAGTAACGTAGTCGATTGCAGCTTGTACAGTAGTGATCTTCTCAGCTTCTTCGTCAGGGATTTCGGTCTCGAATTCCTCTTCCAGAGCCATCACCAGCTCAACGGTGTCAAGGGAGTCGGCACCCAGGTCTTCAACGAAGGAAGCAGTGTTAACCACTTCTTCTTCTTTAACGCCCAGTTGCTCGGCAACGATTTTCTTGACGCGCTCTTCGATGGTGCTCATACCTTGTTTTCACTCCTAATGGACAAATTCAGGCAGCTGGCCAGTGGGTAAGTGTATAGAAAGACTTTTCAGCTTTTCAACTGAAAGCTTCACTCCTCAAACCCTGCAGCCCTCTGCCTATAAATAGATTGCAGCTTTATAACGGATTTTAGACAGCTCGTATGACATTTTTTTGAAGCAATCCGTCACATTTTACTTACATGTACATCCCACCGTTCACCGGGATTGTAGCCCCAGTGACGTATGCCGCACCGTCGGATGCAAGAAAAGCGACCACAGAGGCGATCTCTTGAGCTTGTCCCAGACGACCCAGCGGAATCTGCGTCTGCAAGGCTTCACGCTGTGCTTCCGGCAGCTCGCGGGTCATATCGGTGTCGATGAACCCTGGGGTTACCGAGTTGACCGTAATCGAACGCGAACCGACTTCACGCGCCATTGCACGGCTGAAACCTTCCAGACCGGCCTTGGCGGCTGCATAGTTTACTTGGCCAGCGTTGCCCATTGCACCCACCACCGAGCCAATACTGATAATTCGGCCCCAACGCGCCTTGGTCATGCCGCGCAGAACGCCCTTGGACAGGCGGAATAGACTGTTCAGGTTGGTATCGATCACGTCGTACCACTCATCGTCTTTCATGCGCATCATCAGGTTATCGCGGGTGATACCGGCATTATTGACCAGGATCGCCACTGGCGCACCGAACTGCTCCTGAATGCTCGCCAACACCGCGCTGACCGATTCGTCGCTGGTGACATTGAGTTCCAGGCCAGTGCCCTGGATACCGTTTTCCTTCAGGGTCGCGGCAATGCGCTCAGCGCCCGAAGCGGAGGTCGCGGTACCCACTACGATGGCGCCCTTACGACCCAGTTCCAATGCGATGGCCTGGCCGATACCGCGGCTTGCACCGGTGACCAGTGCAACTTTACCTTGCAGACTCATGCAAGTTTCTCCTGATTCAGGCTTGCGCTGCACGAGCGGCAGCGAAAGCGTCTGGGGTATTGAGGTTGGAAGTCGCAACGCCTTCGGCGCAACGTTTGTTCAGACCGGCCAGCACTTTGCCCGGGCCGCATTCGACCAGATTGGTCGCGCCCTTGGCGGCCAGCGTCTGTACCGACTCGACCCAGCGTACTGGCTTGTAGAGTTGTTCGAGCAGATCACGCTTGAGGGTTTCCAGATCGGCCGGCACTTGCGCGCTGACGTTCTGCACCAGCGGAATCTGCGGCGCCTGCCAGTCGATGGCGGCGATGGACTCGGCAAAACGCTCGGCGGCCGGGCGCATCAGCTCGCAGTGCGATGGCACGCTGACCGGCAGTGGCATGGCACGCTTGGCGCCACGAGCCTTGCAGCCTTCGATGGCGCGCTCTACAGCAGCCTTGGCACCTGCGATAACCACTTGGCCTGGAGAGTTGAAGTTCACCGCGCTGACCACTTCGCCTTGCGCTGCTTCAACGCAGGCTGCCAGCACGTCTGCGTCTTCCAGACCGAGGATGGCAGCCATGCCGCCCTGCCCGGCCGGAACAGCTTCCTGCATTAACTGACCACGGCGCTCAACGAGCTTTACCGCATCAGCCAGCGTCAGGCTGCCGGCAGCAACCAGAGCGCTGTACTCACCCAGGCTGTGACCGGCCACGTAGGCCGGACGCGCGCCGCCTTCTGCCAGCCACAGACGCCACAGGGCGATCGAGGCGGTCAGGATGGCCGGCTGGGTCTTGTCGGTTTGATTGAGTTGCTCTTCCGGCCCTTGCTGGGTCAGCGCCCACAGGTCGTAACCGAGGGCATCGGATGCTTCTTTGAAAGTTTCGAGGATCAGCGGATGTTGCGCGCCCAACTCGGCCAGCATGCCGAGGGACTGCGAACCCTGTCCTGGAAAGACGAATGCGAGGGAAGCAGACATGTAACAAGCCCCTAATGATCTTGTCGCCGGAAAATGACGCCCCGCTTGGGGACGCAAGAAACTGACAGTTGGATGGCCCTTTGAACCGGGCGGTCACATTTAAGCATTGTCCGACGAAAACGCCTAAGACAACAAATCCCCCAGACGACCGTGGAGGCGCTCGGGCAAGTTCTCCTGAATCTCGATCAGCGCACGCTGAATCGCACTCTGAAAGCCCTGAACCCCGGCCGAACCGTGACTTTTCACCACAATGCCCTGCAGACCGAGGAAGCTTGCGCCGTTATGTCGCGCCGGTGCCAGATCAGCCTGCAAACGCTTCATCAAGGGCAACGCCAAAGCGCCAACAACACGGGAGGCGAAGTTCTTTTTGAACAGCGCCTCAATGCGCGCAGCGATCATCGTCGCCAGCCCTTCGCTGGACTTGAGCAGGATGTTGCCGACGAAACCGTCACAAACCACCACGTCAGCCTCACCGCGATACAGCCCATCACCTTCAATGAAGCCGATGTAGTTGATGCCTCGGGCGGCCTGCAGCAGCGTCGCCGCCAGCTTGACCTGCTGATTGCCTTTGATGTCTTCGGTGCCGATATTCAGCAGCGCCACACGCGGACGGGCGATACCCAGCGTCTGCGCCGCGACAGAGCCCATCACCGCGAACTGCAACAGATGTTCGGCACTGCAATCGACGTTGGCGCCCAGGTCGAGCAATTGGCAATAACCCTTCTGCGTAGGAATCGCCGCAACCATTGCCGGCCGGTCAATGCCTGGCAAGGTTTTCAGCACAAACCGCGACAGGGCCATCAACGCACCGGTATTGCCAGCGCTGACACAGGCCTGAGCCTTGCCGTCACGCACCAACTCAAGGGCGACACGCATCGACGAGTCCGGCTTGCCACGCAAGGCCTGGGTCGGTTTTTCGTCCATGGTGATGACTTCGCTTGCCGCAACAATCGTCAGCCGCGCGCGATCGGCAGCCGATTGGCCGTTGATCAGTTCTTCGAGAAGGGAGGGTTGACCGACGAGGGTCAGGTGCAGCGAGGGCGTAGCAGACAGGCAAGCGAGGCTGGCCTGAACAATGCTGCGGGGACCGAAGTCCCCGCCCATTGCGTCAATCGCGATGACTTGAGCAGACAAGTGATTACTCGTCAGCGCCCTTGTCGATCACTTTACGGCCACGGTATACGCCTTCTGGCGATACGTGGTGACGCAGGTGAATTTCACCGGTGGTTTTTTCTACAGACAGAGTGCTTGCCGTCAGGGCGTCGTGCGAACGACGCATGTCACGGGCAGAGCGGGATTTTTTGTTCTGCTGAACAGCCATAATTGATTAACTCCTAAACGTTTGGGTCACGCTTTAACTGCGCCAATACACTGAACGGGTTGGACCGCGTTGACTCGTCCTCGCTCGGTTCGGGCTCATCGAGACCCGCCGGCTGCTGGCATTCTTCCGGATGATGAGCAGGCACGATAGGCAAGGCGAGCAAAAGCTCCTCCTCGACCAGTGACTGCAGATCCAATGGATCTTCGCCCAGTTCCAGCACGTCATAACCTTTCGGTAACGACTGGGTATTCGCACCCTCCTTCACCACAGCGTAACTGCATTCGCTATGGATCGGCAGGGTGACCAGCTCAAGACAACGCTGGCAAACCATTTTGACCTCGGTGTCGATAAAGCTGTGGATTACCACAGATTTACGTTCATCTCGTTCAAAAACGAATTTCGCCTGCACCGTACCGACATTGTCGGAAAGCGGGTCGCAGAGTCTCTCCAAATCGGCCAGCAGCATTTCACCTTGAAGGGTGGTGCCACGGTCAGCCAATTTGCGCGGGTCAACGTGAGGTGGAATCGGGTCATTCAACATAGGCGCAGCATTATAGGGATGCACCCACCCATGTCAAAGGAAATTGTGCCCTGTCCGTCACTTGCGTGCCTCCGCTAGAATTCATACCTGCCTCAGGAGACGCGAATGCTGCCTTTATTACTCGCTTCAAGCTCGACCTATCGTCGCGAATTACTCGCCCGCCTGCACCTGCCGTTCGTCTGCAGCTCGCCGGACATCGATGAAAGCCACCGCCCGGGCGAGTCCGCCACCGAACTGGTCAAACGCCTCGCCGAACAAAAAGCCCGGGCCTTGGCTGCCAGCCACCCCGCTCATCTGATTATCGGCTCCGATCAGGTTGCCGTACTCGGCGAGCAGATCATCGGCAAGCCACACACCTTCGAGAAGGCCCGCGAGCAACTGCTGGCCGCCAGTGGCGCCAGCGTGACCTTCCTGACCGGTCTGGCACTGCTCAACAGCCACACCGGCCAATGCCAGGTCGACTGCGTGCCGTTTACCGTAAACATGCGCCAGCTCGATCAGGCGAGCATCGAACGTTATCTGCGCATCGAGCAGCCGTACGACTGCGCTGGCAGCTTCAAGGCTGAAGGGTTGGGGGTGAGTCTGTTCCAGTCCACCGAAGGCCCGGATGCCACCAGCCTGATCGGCCTGCCACTGATTCGCCTGATCGACATGCTGCTGGCTGAAGGCGTGCAGATTCCATAAAGCAAAAGATCTTTTAAACGGCTTAACGCAACGAAGGCCCGTGGAAACCCATCCACATCGCCAACTGCTCAGCCACGCTGGCACCGAGCTTTTTCGAGAAGCGGTCGAACGGCGATTCCTGAACAGTGAAGTCCACCAATTCTTTCTCGCCAATCACATCACGCGCTACCGAACTGGCGTTACCCAGGCCATCGATCAAACCCAGCGGCAGCGCCTGCTCACCCGACCAGACCAACCCGGAGAACAGCTCCGGATGCTCTTTGTCCTTCAGGCGATCGCCACGTCCCTGCTTGACGCTGTTGATGAACTGTTTGTGCGTGGTGTCGAGCACGCTCTGCCAGAACGCGGTTTCTTCAGGCTTCTGCGGCTGGAACGGATCGAGAAACGACTTGTGCTCGCCCGAAGTGTACGTACGACGTTCAACACCAAGCTTCTCCATGGTGCCGACAAAACCATAACCCGCCGCCGTCACACCGATGGAGCCGACCAGACTGGCCTTGTCGGCGTAGATCTGATCCGCCGCGCTGGCGATGTAATAGGCACCGGACGCACCCAGATCGGAAATCACCGCATACACCTTGATGTCCGGGTGCAGGCCGCGCAGACGCTTGATCTCGTCATAGACATAACCTGATTGCACCGGGCTGCCACCCGGGCTGTTGATCCGCAGGATCACACCCTTGACCTTGTCATCCTCGAAGGCCGCTCGCAGGCTGCCAACGATGTTATCGGCGCTGGCCTGCTCCTTGTCGGCGATCACACCAGTGACCTCGATCAGCGCGGTGTAGTTGGCACCGCGAGTGGCGGCTTTTTCCATGTCCATCAGCGGCGTGAACAGCATTAAGGCGCCAAACAGATACACAAAGGTCAGCAGCTTGAAGAAAATACCCCAGCGACGGGACCGGCGTTGCTCCTGCACGCTGGCCAACAAGGTCTTTTCCAGCAATTTCCAGCTTTTCTCGTCACCGCTCTGCGCATCCGCCTTGGCGGGCGCCTTCCATTCGTCGGTCATGCCATCTACCCCAAAAAACCTGTTAAGCCTGCTGATTCAGCCAGGCATGCAATTCTGAAAAACGATCAATCGCCAGTCGCGGCTCGAACAGCTTCAGCGCCTCGATCGATTGCGCGCCGTAACTGACGGCAACCGACGCCATACCGGCGTTGCGGGCCATCTGCAGATCGAAAGAGGAGTCGCCAACCATCAGCGCCTGCTCCGGGCGAACACTCGCAGTACGCGAGGATCTGCTCCAGCATCAGAGGGTGAGGCTTGCTGGCAGTTTCATCCGCCGCACGGGTGATATCGAAATACTTTTCCCAGCCGTGGGCCTTCAATACCCGGTCGAGCCCGCGACGAGCCTTGCCGGTCGCAACGGCCAAGTGATAACCCTCGGCGCGAAAGGCCTCCATTGACTCGAGCACACCCTCGAACAACGGCGAAGGCACGGCTTCGGCGGCGATATAGTGATCGGCGTAATACCCGCGAAAGGCGATAAGTTGCCGCTTCACTTATGTCCGGGTACAGGGTACGAATCGCTTCCGGCAAGCCGAGACCGATGATGCCCTTGACGGCAAAATCATCGCGCAGCTCGAATCCGGAGCGCTCTGAGGCCGACATGCATGGCCTCGACAATCCGCCCGATGGAGTCCGCGAGGGTCCCGTCCCAGTCGAAATATCAGCAGTTTGCAATCAGATGGGTGCACTCAGGCGCTCCACAGTCTTGGCCCACATTTCATCCACCGGCGCCTGCAACTTCAGCTCGCCACCATCAGGCAGCGGCACGGTCAGCAGATAAGCGTGCAGGAACAGTCGCTTGCCACCCAGGTCGCGGATTTCCTTGCTGAAACCCTCATCCCCGTATTTCGGGTCGCCAGCGATGCAGTGCCCGGCATGCAGGGTGTGCACGCGGATCTGGTGGGTGCGGCCAGTGATTGGCCTGGCTTCGACCATGGTCGCAAAGTCTCCGAAGCGCCGTAGCACCTTGAACACGGTCACAGACTCCTTGCCCTCCTCCTCGTCGACCTCGACCATGCGCTCGCCGGAACGCAGGTTGCTCTTGCCCAGCGAGGCACGGACTTGCTTGATCGAGGCGGCCCAGTTGCCACGAACCAGCGCCATGTAGCGCTTGTCCACGCCATCACCGCGCAACGCCGTGTGCAAGTGACGCAGCATGCTGCGTTTCTTGGCAATCATCAGCAGGCCAGAGGTGTCTCGGTCCAGTCGGTGGACGAGCTCGAGCTCCTTGCAATCGGGGCGCAACTGACGGAAGGCTTCGATCACGCCGTAGGTCAGACCGCTACCGCCGTGAACCGCAATGCCACAAGGCTTGTTGATCACGATCAGGGCCTTGTCCTCGAAGATAATCGAGGCTTCGAGGCGCTGCAGCAGGCCTTGAGCCAGGGGCACCGGCTCGTCGCGCTCGGGCACGCGCACAGGCGGCACGCGCACGATATCGCCCGCCTGCAGCTTGTATTCGGGCTTGATCCGACCCTTGTTCACACGCACTTCGCCTTTGCGCAAAATGCGGTAAATCAAAGTCTTGGGCACGCCTTTGAGCCGGGCGAGGAGAAAATTGTCGATTCTTTGGCCGGCATACTCCGGCGAGACTTCAAGCAGTTGAACGCCTGGAGTCGAAGGGGCAGTAGTTGTCATGCCGCGGATGATAACAATTTTTATGGAATTGAAGCACTTAATCATTGCTGCTATAGTCGCGAACGCCGCCAAAAGCGGCCTGGACAGCGGACCAACGGTCTAAAACCGGCCCTGACCAATGCAATTCACCAGGACGCGAGGCCGTCCTACGGGGCTTTCGCTACTTAACGGTGGAGTTTGCAGCTGTAACGAGCGCAGGTGACATGAGGCCTGAATCAAGCCGCCAGGGCAGAGTTT